>JAGQXQ010000005.1:972-37028 GCA_020436535.1 Phaeodactylibacter sp. | reverse complement strand
CAGGCTCAGCAGGCTGGCAAAGGTATCAGGCCGCGAATCCGTTTTACCGTTACGCGAAAGAACCGTCGGAGTTCGGAATTCGGCAGGGCGAACCTGCGAACTGCGAACCTGCGAACAGCGAACAGCGAACAGCGAACAGCGAACAGCGAACAACAAAACTACCCCCCATCGCTCTTCTCAAAATAATGATAGCCGCTCGAATTTTGCTCTTCCTCCGGTTGTTCTTCTTCCCCTTTACCGAATAGCAGCTTGCCCCAGAACTGCTTGCGTTTTTCCCGCCGTTCGTCGCGGCGCTGCAGGCGTTCCTGATATTCGCGCAGGCGAAGGATGTACTCCTCGTCCGTCTCATAGGTGCGGCGTGGCGGCACATTGATCACCCGGCCCTGCTCGTCGGTATAAGGTTCGTTGAGTAGCCGTTCCAGGAGGCTGCGCTCATCGGGGAAGTAGAAGTAACCATCCTGAAAGCCAGCGAGGATGGGCATCTCTTCCAGGTAGGGTGGACAGGCCATCAGGGCCTGAATGGTATCTGCCGGTTCAGTAAAGCGGGCATAGCGGATCGATTTGAACTCAGGATCGCGGTAGACGCTGCGCATGAATTTGCCGAATATGGGCAACGCCGAGGTGGAGCCCTGGCCCAGCCGCAAAGACCGGAAGTGAATCTGTGGCATGTCGGCTCCTACCCAGACACCGGCCACCAGTTTGGGGTTGAAGCCGATGAACCAACCGTCCGACTGGTTTTGAGTGGTCCCGGTCTTGCCCGCCAGGTCGTTGTACAGGCCATACTGGTAGCGCAGGCTGCGCGCCGTGCCACTATCGACTACGGATTCCAGCATCCGGATCATCATGTCTGCATGGGCTTCTGTGAGCACCGCCGGGAAGCGGCGGGGGTCGGGCCGGTCAAAGATAACCACCGTATCCCCTTCGGCCGTCTCGATGCGGTCCAGGTAGTGCATCTCCGGGCGCACACCGCGGTTGGCAAAGGTGCCGTACACCTGCACCATGTCCGCCAGGGTCACTTCTGCCGTGCCCAAAGCGACTGAAGGGGTTTTCGGAATGTAGCCGTCAATACCCATGGCTTCCGCCAGTTGGCGCACCGAGTCGATCCCCGTGCGCATCAGGATCTCTACCGTAACAGAATTGATAGATTTCGCCAGTGCTCCTTCCATGCTGTACACGCCGCCGTACACCCCATCAGAATTGCGCGGCGCCCAGTTTTCGTACTGGGCATAAGTCACCTGCCGGTTGTAGGTATACTCGCAGGGCAACATCCCACTCTGCAGGGCAGTAGCGTAAACGATGGGTTTGAAAGTAGACCCCACCTGCCGGCGGGATTGAATAACGTGGTCGTATTTGAAGTACTTGTGGTCGATGCCGCCCACCCAGGCCTTGACCTGCCCGGTGGAGGGGTCCATCGCCAAAAAGCCGGTATTGAGGATGGTGAGGTAGTATTTGATGGAATCCAGAGGAGACATTTCCCGTTCCTCCTCTCCTCCATTCCAACTGAAAACCGTCATGGGCAAGGGGGTGGCGAAAATCGCTTCGATCTCCTCCTGTGGGACTCCTTTTTGTTTCAGGAGCTGATAGCGTTCCGACTGCTCGACGGCCCTTTCCAGCAAGGAGTTCCGTCCCCATGGCTGGCCCTTTTTCCACTCCTTGTTAAAGGCTTCCTGCAGCCAGGCCATATGCTCCTGCACCGCTTCCTCAGCGTAGCGTTGCAGACGGGCATCGAGGGTGGTGTAGATGCGCAGGCCATCGGTGTAGAGGTTGTAAGGCGTACCATCAGGCTTAGTGTAATCTTCCAGGATTTCCTCCACCTCCTGGCGCAAGTGCTCGCGAAAGTAAGTGGCCAGGCCCTGGTTATTGCCCTCTTTATAGTACTTGACATTCAGCGGCAGGGCTTTTAAAGAATCGTATTCCAGCTCCGTTAGGTGGCCGTATCGCGACATTTGCTTTAGCACCACATTGCGGCGCTCCGTGGCGCGTTCAGGATGGCGCACCGGGCTGTAGTAAGTGGTGGCTTTGAGCATGCCGATCAGCACCGCCGCCTCTTCTACATTGAGCTCGCCGGGGGATTTATCAAAAAACCGCTGTGAGGCAACTTTGATGCCGAATATGTTCTCACTGAAAGATACGGTATTCAGGTAGAGCCGAAGGAGTTCTTCTTTTGTGTAGATCTTCTCCAGGCGACGGGCAATGAACATCTCCCGGATCTTGTTCACCAGCATATCAAGGGTAAGGTAATCGCGCCGTGGATAAAGGTTTTTAGCCAGTTGCTGGCTCAGCGTGCTGCCGCCGCCGGAAGAATCATCAGAAAGTAATATAGACTTCACCATCACCCGCATTGCGGCACGCAGGTCAACGCCGCTGTGTTCGAAAAAGCGGGCGTCTTCGGTAGCAACCAGGGCGTTGATGATATTGGGGGAGATCTCCTCCAGGTCAGCATTGATGCGGTTTTCAATGAAGTATTTGCCGAGCAGCACACCATCCTCGGAATAGGCCTCGGAGGCGTTGTAATTCTGAATGTCCCGCAACTCCGGGTAGCCCGGCAAAGGGCCTAATGCGCCGAAGTAAACCAGCACGCAGGTGAACATAAGGGTGAAAAAACCCAGCAGGCCCAGCCCCCCGATCACTACCCCCCCAATGGAGAGCTTGGGATAACGGGTGTAGACGCTCCGTGCTTTTTCTTGCAGGGCTTGGAGGCGCTGTTGGAGTTGCACCCATATATTTTGGGGAAATTGTGGTTCCTGTTGGCCCTTCATTTCAAACTGGTCGTGTTAAAAAATATAGATTCCTCTTTTATAGAAAATAAAGACCCTTTCTAACGTAGAAGGGTTGCGGATTATTACAAACTTCAAATTGTTTTAGTAACGGCTAAATTAAAACAAATTTGTTTTAGAAACTGTTTTAGGAGGCATTTTAACGTATTGAACTGGTTTAAACTTATTGTCTGATGACGAAAGCAAAGTATTGGATTTTCTGGCGAAGCTCTTTTCGTGTTTCGTACTTGAAAAGTACGGGGCGAGGAAAAGCTGAAGTCCAGAAGATTCAAGGCTTTCGTTTGCAGTCCAGAGAATAAGTTTAAATCAGTTCATTGCCCTGGTAAATCTTCCCTGCTGAAAACCCCAAAGAAAAAGCCGCCCCCGGGATTTCTCCCGGCAGGCGGCTTTTTCATCGCAAAAATCAAAAAAGCTAGGCTTACTTCTGAATTATGCTGATCGTGTTGTTATCCGACATATTGTCCACCGTGATGTAGCTGGCGCTGTCGCTGCCATCCTGCTGAACAGAAATCGTGTTATTGTAGCTATTGTTAAAAATGTCTACGTTTGAGTAGTGGCCCTTGCCATCCTGGTCGATGGTAACCTGGTTATCATCGGAACCATCGCTGATGTAAACTTCAGATTCCTGGTCCTGCCCATCCTGGAAAACGTTAACCGTGTTGTTGTCAGAACCGTTCGTGATGGCTACGTCAGAGTAGTTGTCCTTATCTTCCTGGAAGATGGAAACAAAGTTATCTGAAGAACTGTTCCCGATGCTGACATCAGAATCCTGGTTGTCTCCTCTCTGATCCACAAATACCTCATTGTAGCTGGAGCCATTGTAGATATCAACATCCGAATCGTGATCTTCTCCGTACTGCTCAATGAATACTTCGTTGAAAGAAGAACCACCGTAGACACTAACATAGGATTCATTGTCTTCACCTTCCTGGAGAACATCAACTTCATTGCTAGCGGAACTATTGTAGATCGCAACATCGGAAGTGTTGTCGTCTCCGTTCTGGTCAACATCCACCTCGTTGCTGCTGGAACCGTTGCTAATCGCAACATCGGAAGTGTTATCGTCTCCGTTTTGGTCGACATCCACCTCGTTGCTGCTGGAACCATTGCTAATCGCAACATCGGAGGTGTTGTCATCTCCGTACTGGTCCACATCCACATCGTTGCTGCTGGAACCATTGCTAACCGCAATATCGGAAGTGTTGTCATCTCCGTACTGGTCCACATCCACATCGTTGTTATTAGAAGAATTGTAAACCGCGACATCAGATTCGTTGTCATCGCCATTCTGGTCAACATCAACGTCGTTGTCGCTGGAACCATTGTAAACCGAAACATCGGATTCGTTGTCGTCTCCGTCTTGATATACTTCAACGTCGTTGTCATCAGAACCATCACTGATTGCAACATCGGAAGTGTTGTCGTCTCCGTCCTGGTCTACCTCAACATCGTTGTCGTTAGAACTACTATTGATCGCTACACCTGATGCGTTGTCGTCTCCATCCTGGTCCACATTAACGTCGTTGTCATCAGAGCTGTTGTAGATCGCAACATTGGAAGTGTTGTCGCCTCCGTCCTGGTCTGCTTCCACGTCGTTGTCGTCAGAACCATTGTAAATGGCTACATCGGAGGTATTGTTGCCTCCGTCCTGATTGACATCAACGTTGTTGTCGCCGGAGCCACTGTTGATGGTAACATCCGAGTTGTTGTCGTCTCCATCCTGACCAACTTTAACGTCGTTGTCGCTGGAACCACTATTAATAGCTACATCTGAATCATTACCGTCTCCATCCTGATCGACTTCAACATCGTTGTCCGAGGAAACATCGCTGATGGAAACATCGGAATCGTTGTCATCTCCGTACTGGTCCACATAGACCTCATTGAAACTGGAACCATTGTATACATCGACCTTGGAATCGTTGTCATAACCGTCCTGGTCAATATAAACTTCGTTGAAGCTGGAACCATTGTAAATATCAACCTCGGAAGACTGGCCTTCGCCATCCTGGTCCACATCGACCGTATTAAAGGTAGATCCGTTGTTGATGTTGACTTTTGACCCCTGGCCTTCCCCATCCTGATCAACGAGCACGTCGTTGCTATTGGAACTATTGGAGATATCAACCTTCGAACGGTTGTCTTCATCGCTCTGCTCAACGACAACATCGTTGTCCGAGGAGTTGGTTGAGATGTCGACACCGCTCTTCAGATTTTCTCCTTCCTGTCCGACATTAACGGTGTTGTCATCAGAATCGTCGGTAATCGTAACATCCGAGACGTTCTTTTCATCGTCCGTCTGGTCTTGCTTAACCACAACTTTGTTGCCGTCGCTGTCGTTGGAGACCGTTACGCCCGACTTGTTCTCCGTTTGGGCCATGGTGACGCCAACGACGAAGAACAAGGCAGTAAATAGTAAAATAATTTTCTTCATGTTCTAAAAAATGTTTTGGATTATAAATGTTAGTTAGTTGAATAAATGTTGGGTTTGCCTGCGCCAGAGCACAGATAAAAACCTTTAAGCCTCCGCACCGACGGTGGGAAGCTTACTACAGGCAGGACAATATCCTGCCTGTTTCCGTTAAGGCGAGCCTAACGGACAATAGTTCTTAATGAAATCTCAAATAGGTATGTAGCTAAATGCTGCTCTTAGAAAGCTCTTTAAATTTGAAGCGATTGGATCAGGGGGGAAGATCAGGGAGGCTACTTTTAAAGTTTCAACCCTGCAAATATAACCACTTATTTCCTCAGTATTCTGCCAATCCGCCCTCTTATCCTGCCATTTTGAAGCAAGTAGGACAGATATCGGTTGTTTGTACGGGGCAATGCGGTAAAGGGTTCAAAAAAGCCGCCTTTTTAGCCAACAAAAAAGCCGCCTGCCGGGAAGGATTCCAGCAGGCGGCTTTTTTGTTGAAAAACGGACTATCGCAGGATGGTGACATCGCCCCGGTAAACCAGTTTGATGTTATCCAGGAACTCCACCTCGACGATATAGACATAAACATCGGGTTTCATTTCGCTACCCTTGAACCGGCCGTCCCACAGAGGCAGGCCACCGATACAGTAGAGGCCATTGCTCACGTCCTGACCGGTATTCTGGTAGACCTGGTCTCCCCAACGGTTGAAGATATTCACCGAAGCGATATTGGTTACCCCAATGCAGGGGTAGACGCGGAATTCATCGTTCACCCCATCTCCATTGGGAGAAAAGACGTTGGGAATGTAAATATTGCGGTTGGCGTCCAGTTCCACGAATACGCTGCCAAAGCCCTCACAGCCGTTAATATCCACCACGGTCAGTTCGTACTCCAGGGATTCCAGCGGGCGGACGAATGGGTTGCGCACCGTGGGGTCGGACAGGTAATCTGCGGGCGACCAGATGAAGGAGTCGATCTGGGTAGATAAGGGCGTAATGAGAGGCTGTAACTGCCGGGCGGTGTCCCCGAGTTCCACCACAAAGGGGTCTTCGGGGAAAGTGACCAGTATTTCTTCCGGCTGGTCGATCTCTACCTGGAAGGCGGCCGAGCAACCATTGAGATCAAAGATCTCTACATCGTGGGCGCCATCACCAAAGATGTCTGCCGGTACATCGATGGGCAGCAATATGCCGTTACCATCCACCATATACTGATAATCGGCCAGAGAAGCGCCGGCGCCTCCGTACACGGTGTCGATATTTACCTTAGTGGTTGAATTGAAGCAGGGTGGGTCTTCCGGGTCCGGAATGGTAGCCATGATCGCCGTCGGTTCCATCAGGGTATAAGACAGTGAATCCTGGCAACCCTCAACATCCGTTATGGTCACGCCATAGGTGCCGGCAGGCAGGTTAGTGGCTACCCCCAGCGGAGAAGTAGAACCCAGTGGGACATTAGAAGACCAGCTGTATGGGTTCGCCCCTACCTCATTGACCATATCGTTGGAGTTGTAGGTAACGACCAATACGCCATCTTCTTCGCCGAAACAGGACACATCCTGGGTCTCGTCAGTATTGACCGAGATAATAAGTGGATCCGGTTCGGTGATATCTACTTCCAGCGGCTCCTGACAACCATTTGCATCCGTCACCACTACATTGTAAGTCCCAGCCGCCAGGCCGCTGATGGTTTCCGTTATTTCGCCGGTTTGTTGCCAGAGATAGGAATAACCGGGCGTTCCTCCGGATGGAATAGCAGTAACCATACCATCATTGAACCCATTACAGCTCACATTGGAGAGGCTGGAAGAAATATTGATCTCCGGTGGGCTGGGAATCAGAACAGAATCCAGGCCGAAACAGCCGTTCGCATCGGTCACCACCAACGTCTGCCAGTCCTTACAAAGAGCGCTGGCAGAAGAAGACATCACCCCCATATCCGTCTCGTTGGATTCCCACGAAAAGCCGAAGACATCAGTAGAGCCATCGCTGTACATAGCCGTAGCGGTGGCGCCGCCATCGCAAACTCCTTCAAAACAGCTCACTTCGGTGATGTTGCTGAAATCTACCACAATACTGGGAGGGTCAACAACTGTGCCCAGGGCATTCAGGGGCGTACAACCGTTGGCATCTACCACCGTCACCGGATAATTACCGGCGGTCAACCCCGGATAAAGGTTGAATTGCAGCGTATCGTTGGTGGGCTGATTGCTCCAGATATAGGTGTACGGCAGGGTGCCGCCGCTGGCATAAACGGCCAGTGTTCCATTATCATCGCCCGGGCAATTGGGCGAAGCGGCGACGATACTGTCCAGCGCTAAAGGCGCCGGGGCGACAACCAGGGCAGTATCAACTATGAAACAGCCGTCATTGGCGGTAATGGTCACAAAATAGGAACCTGGCGACAGGTTGGTGATCGTCTGGCCGGTTGCGCTGTTGCTCCAGTTATAACTTTGGATAGGGGCCCCACCTGGTGTTGCCAGTACCGAGAGGGAGCCGTTGGTGTCGTCAAAGCAGGCCAGCGTATCATTGTCCAACTGGGTCACCTGCGGAGGGGTCGGAGCAGTAATGTTAAAGGTTTGGTTGGCGGTGCAGTTGTTGGCGTCCGTAACATCGACCGTAAACATGCCGGCGGAAAGGTTGATGGCAATGGAATCCAACTGGCCGTCCGACCAGCTGTAAGCGTACGGAGCGGTACCACCCGTCACCCCTATAGTGACGCTGCCATCGTTACCGCCGTTATCACAGCTTTCATTGAGCAACTCGATCTGCTGAATGGCCAGCGGCGCCGGCTCGACTATGGTGAAGGTATCGGAAACCGCACATCCTGCAGGGTCAGAGTCTGTAACGGTCACGGCGTATTGGGCAGGGCCCAGGCCGGTAACCTGCGCACCGGTAAAGGTAGGCCCCGAAGGAGGAACCGTTGCCCACGTATAAGTAAAAGGCCCAAAGGGAGGTTGGCCGGTCGTGGTGCCACTGACTTCAATACTGCCGTCATCCGCTCCATTACAGGTGATATCCATCAGGTTAATCAGGTTGGCCGACAAGATCTTGGCGGCAGTTACCGGATAGCTTTCTTCGAGTGTACAATTGTTGTCATCGGTCACCGTCACGGTAAACATCCCCGGGTCCAGGTTGCTGACCTGGGAAGTATTGGCCGTTACCGTGCCCAGGCCTCCACTCCAGTTATAGGTATAGTTGCCCGAAGCAGAGGTGCCGCCTGTGGCCCCTACCAAAATGGAGCCGTCCATGGCGCCGGTGCAGGTTGCATCCGTGATGAAGGTATTATTGGCCAGAATTTGTAAGGGTGCAGGCTGAGAAAGGGTCGTACTTGCCGAGGCCTGACAACCTGCCACATCGGTAATCGTAACTCCATAGAAACCGGAAGGCACATTAGACAGAGTCTGTATATTGTTTGGGGTGTTGGCCCAAGTGAAGGTGAAATTGGAGCCAGGGTTAGGTTGTACCACACCGCCCAGCGTGACCTGAGCGGTCACCGATCCATCACTCTGAGCAAAGCAGGTAGGCGCAGTGGGCAAAAGGTTAACCCCCAGGGATGCGCCCTGAAAGACTTCAACCAGTATGGTATCTATATTGGCCGGCATATCGGAATCCGCAACAATGATCCGGTATTCCCCGGCAGAACGGCCGCCAACAGTAGCGGAGCCACCAGATGTGGCAATAACGATGGGGCCATTCTCCGGCCCGGATACGGGAAAGGTGTTCCAGGTAAAATTATAAGGCCCCATGCCTCCGGAAACCGTGACAGTAAAGGCGCCGTCGGACAAGCCGTTGCAGCTCACGCTGTCTTGTACGGCCTCTGTCAGCAATACGGAGTTAGTTACATTTACCCGGCCCGGTGAGGTTTCAAAGGGATACATACTGGGTATATTGTTGGTATTGCCCACTTGTATGGGGGTTGGCATATCGCCAAAAGTGATGTCACTGTTCTGCCCCAGGCCGCCGATCACTTCAAAACAAACTTCGAATAATACCGATCCATCGGGCAGGGTATTGCTGGTGCCCAGGAAATCGGCCCAGGCAAAGGGCAGCCGCCCCAAATCGGTAACGGCAGGGTTCATATTGAAGGCGCCGTCATCCAGGGCCGGCAGCATCGTGTTCAGGTTATTCACTTCCACAAATTCCAGGATGGCAGGATCCCAGTTCAGCGTAAACTGGGCATTGGTCACATCCACCAGATTGTCCACCCGAATCTCGACGCAGACGGTATCGCCGGGAGCGCCGTTGGCCGCCCCCGCGCTGAAGATCACCGGCATCACGATGGTGTCAATTGCGGCGCAGCTCTTACCATCTTCCACCACAACCTCATAATCTCCCGGGCGCGGCACCGTGAACTGAACGGTATCGCCATGGCCGGGATTGACGGTTTGCACGGCGCCCGCCAGCACGTCGCCCCCCAGGTGGCTGATCGTGATGGGTGCATAGGACGTGCTGGTTTGAAATTCGGGCAGGCCGCCTTCTACCGAGAAAGCGCCCTGCATGCCGGGGCCGAAGTTGGGGAGGGCCTCTGTTACTTGTACGGCTTCCAGGTAGACGACGGAGAAGGCTTCGCTGATGCTGGCGCTTACACAGGGGCCGCCGTTTTCGTACTGCAGGATGGCGAAGTTGTCTATAGTGATGGGGGCAAACCACAACTGAACAGGAGCAGGGTTACCCATATTGAAGGCCTCCTGGTGGAAGCCGGTGTTGGCAAGTTGGAGGTTACCGTTGATTTCCTCTACCGCCACCCAGATACCCTGGTCTTGGGTAAAGTTGGCGCCCATGAAGACGAGCGGGTCGGTTTGGTTCAGGCACGGATCCGTTCGGATCGTGGTGATATCCGGCCCATCCACCGTAGGACGGCAATCGTAAAAAGCATAACCAATACCGGCAGGTGTCGCCGGATTGGGATCTCCATTGAGGGTAAAGTCTCCATTGTGGATGATGGGCAGGGAATCCCCCAAGCAGAGATAAATGGTATCCAGGCTGATATCATTGCTCTGCCCCGCGAAGTTGCCCACATCAAATGTGATGGTTCCAGCATCATTATCCGTGCAGGGCACCACGCGCAAAGCGCCGGATTCACCGCGAATTGTTATGTTCCTGGGTGTTTGTGCCCCCAGCTGCAGGCTGGCTACGAACAAAAGGGCAAAGAGAATAGAGTGTCTTATCATCTTTCCGGATTGAGATAAACGATCGATAATTGGGATGTTAAAAGGTGGCAAAAATAGAGATCACATCGCTACTATTATACCACAAAGAGGAAAGTTTTGAACTTTTGTACAACACCTTCCCCAATCATTCAGATAATCTTGGGTTAAATCTGGTTTTGGAGCCTTTTATAATATGGGCAAAGCTATCGAAGGTAAGGAACGAAATGGGATGGTGTAAAATTATATACCGGCTCAATTGGTATGTTAAAATTGACAAAGTGCGCTTGGAATCATTGAGGTGATGGCCTTTGCTATCTGCCGAAACGAGCCCATTGGGCCTTTCTCAGATACCATTCGATCGTTACCCCTTTCCTTTTCTACTTTCGGGCTACCAGCAACCCATAACACCAAAGTTCCTTTTGGAAAGCGTCATACTGATAGATCGTCCCCAATACGTTGCTGACCTGCACATCCGAGACAATTCCTATTTTATTCAGCAGCCGGGCCGCCCACAACCACTTATCGCCGTGTTCCCGAATATTGCGGATCGACTGCAGGGTATGTTTAGAGATATCCCGAAATTCGAAATCCCGAAAACCGGCTGCCTGTGCGTGTTGCCGGTGTTCTGCCGGCGAGTCGAGATCGGGAATGGCCCAGCAGCGCAACCATTGTTGAATCAGGGCCTCATCTTCGGAAGAAAAAGGGCGGCCCAGGCGAAACGTATCTCCGATGACCAGGCGCCCCCCCGGTTTGAGCAAACGATAAGCTTCTTTGTAAAAATCCAGCTTTTGGGAAGCGTGGCAAACACTTTCCAGCGCCCAGGCCACGTCAAATGATTGATCATCAAAAGGGACATTACAATAATCGGCCTCTATAAAGGACGCCTTGTCTTCTATTTTATGCTTTGCGGCATTTTTCCGGGCATCCCTTACCTGCCCTGCCACCGGAGTGATGCCGACGACCGAACACTGGCGGTTTTCCGCCAACCAGATGCCGGATCCGCCCACGCCACACCCCGCATCCAGTACCTTATCCTCCGGCCCGATCTCCACCAGATCCGCCATCACCCGGTTCATATTGGCAACCGCAGCTTTATGGTGGGTGGCTGTTTCATCGTAATACCCAAAATGCAAGGAGTAAGTATGACGCACGCCCCAAACCCAGCGGTAATCCCAGCGGGTTCCTTCGTAATAGGCTTCGACATCCTGAATTTTCGTACCGTTCATAAACCCTTGATATTAAAAAAACTGATTGTAACGTTTCCCGAAGCTAAATTTGAGCAGCCAAAACTAATAAGCTAACAATCGCTCCAACTGCTCCCGAAACCTGCCCTTCGGTAAAAACTGTGCCTCCAGCCCGGCGGAAAACGGCACCGGCGTATCCAGGCTGGCGGCCCGTAGTACCGGTGCGTCGAGGTATTCGAAGAGGTGCTCGGAAATATAGGCGGCGATCTCCCCGCCAATGCCCCCGATGAGGGTATCTTCATGCAGGATAACCACCCGGTTGGTCTTTTTCACAGTTTCAGCGATGGCGTCATAATCCAGCGGCAGCAGGGTACGCAGGTCGAGAATATCGGCATCTACGCCCATCTCATCGCACACCTCGGCCGCCCAGTGGACCCCCATGCCGTAAGTGATCACGGACACTTCCACGCCCTCCCGGGCCAGGCGCGCCTTACCGATCTCCACGGTGTAATAATCGTCGGGTACTGCAGCGGAGAGGCTGCGGTAAAGAGCTTTGTGTTCAAAATACAAAACCGGGTTGGGGTCTTCGAAACTAGCCAGTAGCAAGCCCTTGGCGTCTTCGGGGTTCGACGGATAAACCACCTTCAGTCCTGGAGTATGGAAGAACCAGGCCTCATTACTTTGGGAGTGAAAAGGCCCGGCAGCTACCCCCGCGCCTGTTGGCATGCGAATCACCACATCGGCGTTCTGCCCCCAACGATAGTGCTGTTTGGCCAGGTTGTTGACGATCTGGTTGAAGCCGCAGGTGACGAAATCGGCAAACTGCATTTCCACCATGGCCTTGTAGCCTTTAAGGCTCAGGCCCAGCCCAATGCCGACGATGGCGCTCTCGCACAAAGGTGTATTGCGCACCCGCTCCTTGCCAAACTGCACAACAAAGTTATCCGTGATCTTGAACACGCCGCCGTAATCGGCAATGTCCTGCCCCATCAACACCAGGTTGTCGTGCTTTTCCATCGCCTGCCGAAGGCCATCGGAAATGGCATCGATGAAGCGGCGGCCTGTTTTTTTATTGCCTTTCGGGGCCACTGTCCGGCTCTGAAACGGCGTGTATACATCGGCCACTTCCTGCTCGGGGTTCGATTGGATGGGCCCTTCGGCGTAGGCGGCCTCCAGGCCTTTATTGATGTCTTTTTTAATGTCCTGCCGGATATCCTTTATCTGCTTTTCATCCAGCAAGCCTTCCTGCAACAGGTATTTTTCGTAATTCCCTATCGGATCTCTGGCAGCCCAGTGGTTAAGCAGTTCCCTGGGCACGTATTTAATACCGGAGGCCTCCTCGTGGCCGCGCATACGGAAGGTCTTACATTGTACAAATACCGGCGCCGGTTTTTCGCGCACCTCTTCGGCCAACTTCCGAATGGTTTGATAAACCTCCAGAATGTTGTTGCCGTCGATGGTCACCGAGCGCATGCCGTAGCCTTTGGCCCGGTCAGACAGGTCGCTGCAGACATATTGTTCGCGGGAAGGGGTAGATAGGCCGTAGCCATTGTCCTCAATGACAAACAATACGGGGAGCCCCCAGACCGCCGCCGTGTTGAGCGCCTCGTGAAACTCGCCCTGGCTGGTGGCCCCGTCGCCGGTAAAGACCAGAGAAACGCTGCCTTCCCCCGCCAGCTTATGCGCCAGCGCCACGCCGGCCGCCAGCGACAGTTGCGGCCCCAGGTGAGAGATCATGCCCACGATGCCATAGTCCATGGCGCCGAAGTGGAAGGAGCGGTCGCGACCCTTGGTAAAACCCGAAGCCTTCCCTTGCCACTGGGCGAAAAGGCGCTCCAAAGGCATTTCTCGGACGGTGAACACGCCCAGGTTGCGGTGCATGGTGAAGATCAGCTCGTCTTCCAGCAAAGCGCTGGCGCAGCCTACTGAGATGGCCTCCTGCCCGATGCCGGAAAACCACTTGCTGATCTTGCCCTGCCGCAACAGGATGAGCATCTTCTCCTCGATCAGCCGGGGTGTTAGCAAACGGCGGTACAGGTCCAGTAACTTTTCGTCAGACAACCGGCCGCGATCGTATTGAATGATTGGTTTTATTGTTTTTTCGGTCATGGTATAATTTTTTTGCCCCGGCTTTTGCCGCGCTGAAAGATGACAGGCGGGGTAGCAACAAGCCGGAGTGCCCTGGGCCTCATTTACACACTTTCCGTTTCCGGCCCACAAAGGTAAAGCAAAATCTCAGACTTATTCCAGCCTCCTTTTATAAACAAATAGCCAGGCTGCTCTATTTAAGCTATACATTACAATTCAATCCAAATACAAAAAATCCACTATGTTAAGACATCTGATTCTATTTACCATGGCCCTTGGGCTGGTGTTCACCTCCTGCCAGAACAGCGGCAAGAGCGGAGAGCAGGCCGAAGGCGAAGCTGCCGACAGCAGCGACATGGCCCAGTTTGCCGATGATGAAAAGTTTAAGGACGCCCACGAGACGCCGGCCGAACTCAAGTTCGAAGGCATTGGCCAGATGATCGAGTTCGACACGCCCGACGGGAAAAAAGGCAGCGCCTACGCTCTCATGGCGAAAGAACCGACGAACAACTACCTCTTCGTCATCCACGAATGGTGGGGGCTGAACGACCACATCAAAGCCGAAGCGGAGCGCCTGTTCGGTTACCTGGGCAACACCAACGTCATGGCCCTCGACCTGTACGACGGCAAGGTAGCCACCGATCCGGATAAGGCGGGAGAGTTCATGCAATCCATCAAGGAAGAGCGGGCCCGGGCCATCATCCAGGGCGCCCTCAACAAGGCAGGCAAAGACGCCCGCATCGCCACCATCGGTTGGTGCTTTGGCGGTGGCTGGTCGTTGAAGTCCTCTATCATGGCGGGCGATCAGGGCGTGGCCTGCGTGATGTACTACGGCATGCCGGTGCAGGACGCCAAAGCGCTGGCTCCACTAAAAGCGCCCATCCTCGGCATCTTCGCCAAGCAGGATGAGTGGATCACCCCGGAAGTAGCCCAAAAGTTTGAAAACCTGGCCAAAGCTACCGGCAAGGAGATTGAAACGCACATCTACGATGCGAATCATGCCTTTGCCAACCCGAGTAGCCCGGCTTATAACGACGAAGCTGCCCAGCAGGCCAATCAGGAAGCGTGGGGCTTCCTGAAGGAGCATTTGTAAAAACTACTCCAGACTTGCCAGGTTTCGAAAACCTGGCAAGTCTTAACTATATTTCGTTCCACAAACACATGCAGCAACCGGCCTCCGGCACCTAATTGAAACGATGCATGGCTAAGAAAATAATCATCACCGACGACCACCCCATGATGGCAGAAAGCCTGGCCCGCTCCCTGGAGGGCCATCCGCGCTTCGAAGTCATACAACTGGCCCACTCCTTTGATGAGCTGTGGCAAAAGCTCAAGAGCAGGCCGGATATACTAATCCTGGATATCAACCTGAATGGGGTGAATGCGGTGGAGCACATACACCAGATCAAGTCACTATACCCGAGCCTGAAAATTCTTATCTTTTCTTCCTACAATATGCCTTCCCTGGTCAAAAAAGCCTTTGCCAAGGGGGTAGATGGCTACATCCTGAAAGATACCGATAGCCAGGGGCTGCTCGATGCGCTGCAGGCTATCCTCAAAGGAGAAACCTTTGTCGGCAAAGGGGTGGCAATGGGCAAGGCTAAAAAGAAGCGCAAGTACAAACTGGAGGATGATTTTATTAAAAAGGCGAAGCTTTCGCGGCGGGAAGCACAGGTGATGGCGCTCATTGCGGAGGGTAAAAATAACCAAAGCATAGCCGGGGAGTTGTTTATCAGCAAGCATACCGTACAATCGCACCGAAAGAGCCTGTTCAAAAAGCTGGGGGTGCACTCGGCTCAGGAGTTGATCAAGCTGGTGCACGGCTTATGAGAAGCGGTTTGAATGTAACACTTCCGGTTGCAAAAGGGTATCTTGGGAACCTGCCCCTTTCGCTACGAAAAGCCAAATTCAAACAGCTCCTGACCGTTCTACCCAAAAGGAGAAACGGCTGCCCTGCCCGTTCGACCAGAAGCGAAACCCGCCATTTAGCAGACTGGCGCGGGCCTGAATGTTTTTGAAGCCGATGCCGGAGGCCGGCGCCGTTGTATCAAATCCGATGCCATCATCTTCGTACTTCAGGCGTATGCGGTGCTCCTCCTCCTGCCAGTGACAAATGACCGCCATGGCGATGCAGGCGAAAATGTAAATGACGAAGTACCTGAATAGGGGCGCGCTCAGGAAAAGCGCGATGAAAACCGGCCACAGGAGTATACAAAGCGTAAACCCAAAAAACATGGCTATCAAAAAGCTATCGCGGCGGCTTATTCGCTCGAAGTGCTTTTTTTCCCACAGCTTGGTGTCCAGGCTGATGGTCTCTCCCGTTTTGATGTAGTTGATATAAACAGTCACCGTTTCTCCAGCGCCCAGCTCTACAGGGCATATCATGGAAGGGTGTTGGATCATCCTTCGATAGAACGGATGATAGTCGCCGGTCACTTCGGAGGTGAACAAGCCGGTATCTCTCCGCACAAAAAACTGAAGCTCATTGATCCTCTTATTGCCGACTTCTACATAGACAGACTGTATTTGTTGGGCCTCATTTTTCAATGTGCTCTTCACCCAGTACACCTGATCTAGGCTGTACAGCACGGTACCCGTCGTAGATAAAGGCGTCCAGTCGGACAGAGGCAGTTGTTGTACCTCTCCTATATTCCTATCCGCATCTGCTGTGCTGTAAAGGCTACCTACGCTTAATATATCAATTTGCTGAAACGAATGATCGACTACCAGAGTATCGCTGCTGTGGGCACTTATCCAGAGCAGGCAAAAGATCAGCGCGGTGGATGCCTCCGGAGGAGATCATTTTGGCAGAAGCGTCGGTATGCACGGCAGCAACATCATCGTAGGGGCATTCTTTGAGGATGAAGATCAGAACGGGAATAATACCTTGAGCGACGCCGGTTCGGTCTACTTTTACGAAGGAACGGATGCCGCCGCCCTTCCGGTAACGCTGGTCCAGTTTAATGCTTTTCGGGAAGGCGACAGGGTGCGCCTCCACTGGCAGACATCCACGGAGCAAAACAATTACGGGTTTTACATCCAGCGCAGCAAGGACGGAAAAGACTGGCCATCATTAGGTTTTGTCTCTGGACAGGGAGATTCTTACAGAACCGTTGACTACCATTTTACAGATGATAATCCCAATACGGGAGTTAATTATTATCGCTTGAAGCAGGAGGATTACGACGGCAGCCCGGCCTACTCCGAAATACGAAGTATTTACTTCAACGGAGCAGGCAGGGATGCACGGGGCCACCCCAATCCTTTTTCCACATTCCTCACCATTGAAAATGGCCAGGGGGCGATTATCATTTCCGATATGCTGGGCAGAGTGCTGGAGCAAAGAACCATTACGGAGGCCGTCTATCGGCTGGATACCAGCGCTTTGCCGGATGGGCCCTGCATCATCCGCCTGCAAAAGAATAATGGCAAGTTGTACACGATGAAATTGGTGAAAACGCCCCCCAATTAATCCACCAACTCCCCCACCTGATCCACCATAAACGCATAGATCATCGCCGTCTCCTTCTGGCGGGCAAAGCGGCCGGACTCTCCGCCATGGCCGGCGCCCATGTTGCACTTAAACAACACCGGCTCCGTACCCGTATTGTTCTCGCGGATCTTCTGCACCCACTTGGCGGGGTTGTGGTAGAGCACCTGCGTGTCGTTGAGGCCGCCGGTAGCCAGAATAGCGGGAAAGTCGGCCGGTTTCACATTATCATAGGGTGACCAGCTGAGCATATAGTCGTAGGCTTCTTTTTGGTAGGGATCGCCCCATTCTTCGTATTCCAGGGTGGTCAGGGGCAGGTCCGGGTTGCGCATGTCGCTGATGACGTCCATCCAGGGCACCCGGGCGATGATGCCTTTGAACAGATCCGGGCGCATATTAGTAACGGCGCCCATCAGCATGCCGCCGGCGCTGCCGCCCATGGCGAAAAGCCCTTCTGTGGAGGTGTACTGGTTATCCACCAGGTATTGCCCGCAGTCAATGAAGTCGGTGAAGGTATTCTTCTTGTTCATCAGCTTGCCATCTTCATACCACTGCCGGCCCATCTCCTGCCCGCCCCGGATGTGGGCGATGGCGTAGACGAAGCCACGGTCCAGCAGGCTGATGACGCTGCTGTTGAAATAGGGCATGGAGCTGGAACCGTAGGAGCCATAGGAATAGAGCAAGCAGGGGTTGCTGCCATCCTTTTTGAACAGCTCTTTGTGGTAGACGATGGACATTGGCACCTGCGTACCGTCCTGAGCGGTGGCCCAGAGTCGCTTCGTCTCGTATAGTGAACCGTCGAAGCCGCCGCCCACTTTTTGCTGTTGGAGCAGCTTTTTCTCCTTATTAGAAAGGCTATACCCGAAAGTAGACCGGGGCGTGGTCAGCGACTGGTAGTTGTAACGAATGCTGTCTGAGCTGAACTCATCATTGGGGTCATACATACCGGCGGTGTACACCTCCTCGCCAAAATCCACGTAGTAACTCTCTCCGCTCTGCCGGTCGATAACACGAATCTTATCCAGCGCTTTCGCTCGTTCCTGCACGACCAGGTATTTATCCCGCACGGTAAAGCCATTGATGTAAACGTCCGGGTTGTGAGGCACGACATCCTTCCAGTTGGCCAGGCCGGGCGATCCTACGGGCGCCGTTGAAACCTTGAAGTTCTGCGCCTGGTGATTATTGTAAATGTGAAACTCCTGGCCGGTGTACGATTCCACCTGATATTCCAGGTTCTTTTGGCGGGGCTGGATCACTTTCAATTGTCCTTCCGGCTGATCGGCATCCAGAAACCAGATTTCACTGGAGGTCGTACTGCCCGAGCCGGTAAAAATATAGCGATCGTCCCAGGAGCGGGTGACAAAGGCAGAGAAGGTGCTGTCGGGCTCACTGTACACTTCTGCATCCTGCCCTTCAGCGCCCAGCTGATGGCGCATCACGCGGTACCCCCGCACGGTCTTATCGTTGAGGGTATAAAAAAAATGCCGGTTGTCGTTGGCCCAGGCGCCGCCGTAGGAGCAGTCGGGCACCTGATCGGGCAGCAGTTCGCCGGTGGCCAGGTCTTTGAAGTAGAGGGTATTGCGTCGGTCGCCGGAAGTGTCCACCAGAAAGGCAACCGTCCGGTTATCCGGGCTGATAAAGTACTGAAACAGGCGGTAAATCTTGTGGCCTTCCGCCATCTGGTTGACATTGAGCAGCACCTCTTCCGGGGCGTCCATGTTGTCTTTCTTCCGGCAGTAGTAGGGGTACTCGTCGCCCTCTTCATAACGTACGTAGTACCAGTAACCATTCTGTTTGGTAGGCAGCGATTCGTATTTCTGTTCGATGCGGGCCACCAGCTCTTCGTACAGCTTATCCTGCAAGGATTGGGTGTGCGCCAACTGTTGTTCACAATAAGCGTTCTCCGCCTCCAGGTGTTGAATCACCTCCGGGCCGGTGGGGTCGTTGAGCCAGTAGTAGGGATCTTCGCGGGCAGCGCCGAACTCGTCGAAGACGTGGGCTTCCTTTTTGGCGACGGGCGGCCCGGCGGCGGTGTTATCGGTGGTGGCTTCCTGGCGGCAGCCTATAAGGATCAGAAGTAAGAATAAGGGAAATAGTCGGAGCATGGTTCTACGGTTTAGGGAGTGAGCAATGGGCTTCGAAGTTACGACAAACATCAATTGGAGAATAGCTCATTTTCACAAAAAAAAATTTGCGGGCCTTTACGTTGTTTCAACCTGCTGGTTTTTTGGCAGGGCTGCGCTTTTGGTGTTGAATGTCAGCTGACAACTTCGAGTTGTCTGCTGACTTGCTTCCCTGGGCTATAAGTGAGCAGACAACTCGAAGTTGTCAGCTCACGTCACCGCAGCGCCACCGGCCGCGCCATAAAGCGCTCGTCAACCTTCACCGATAATAATACATGGCCGAGTGCTGTAGAGCCTTAAAGCGAGAAGGCCTATTCGCGATAGTCGACAGGCGAGCGTCAAAGCAGGTTATGCTGGAGTGGCCAGTCGACGTCACTCCCAAAGTTGACAACATTCAACTCAAAGTGGCCACTTGACGAACGCCCCCTCAATCATCCAACTCCTCCACTTCCCGCTCCGAGAAGGTATCCACCACCACATTGTGCCGCAGGAAATTGCACCAGGGGCAGTTGGGCTCCCCGCAGCCGGTGTAGAAGTCGTGGGCCATGATCTTGCCGTACACCTCCTGGATAAGCCCGCTTACTACTTCCACGTCTTTGGGCGTATAGATCAGCTCCTTTTCCTGAAACTCGCCCCGAGTGTCCGGTTCCAGGTAGGAGATCACACCGCTTTTGACGGTGCGGGTGTTGGCGGGCTGGCTCTCGTAGAGGATCTTGTAGAACACCAACTGCCGCCAGTAGCTGCCGCCATGAGGGTTGGCGCCGGTAGGGCGCCTCATTTTGGCGTCGTTCTGGCTGCCGGTCTTGTAGTCGACCACCCGCGCTTCGGCCAGCCCGTCCAGAATGAGGCGGTCAATACTGCCGGTGATGGGCACGCCGTCCATTTCCACGTTGCGGGGTTTGTGTTCCAACTGCACGTTCTTTTCCCAGGTGCGGATATGGAGTTTATAGTATTCCGACAGGTTGCGGCGGCCCATTTCCAGGCGGCGAAGGTATTCCTTACGGGAAAAGAAGCCCTGGCGACGCTCCATTTCCTGGTCGAATAGTTTGATGAACTGGGCTTCCGTGGCAAAGGCTTTGTCCTTCGAGGCCTTCATGCGCTCGAAGAGGCGCTGCAAGGCGTTGTGCATAGCGGTGCCGTAGTGGGCGGCTTCCCGCATCAGCGTAGGGGCTTTCAGCACATTTTCGTAATAAAAACCCAACGGGCACATCAGGTAGCGGTTCATGGCCGATACGCTGAGCTGGAAGCCTTCCAGCAGGCCGCTGACGGTTTCTTCATCCAAGGGTTCCACCTGGGGCGTTTCCTGCTCGAGCAAGCGCAACGTTTCGGCCTCCAGCAGAGCGGCGGCGGGCAGGGCGCGTTGCTGCACTTCCAGCCCGCTGCTCTTGAGGATCTCCTCTATGAAAATGGCGCGCTGCTGGGGCTTGCCCTTGTCGTCTGCTTCACTGTAAGAAATATGGAGGCGTTCCTTGGCGCGGGTCATGGCTACGTAGAAGAGGCGGCGGCGGGCTTCCAGAGCGTCCTCCTCCCCGGAGAAAGTCAGGGTGTCAGGGAGGGTGAACTGGAAAGCGCTGGCCCGGGTGCGCGGCTCCCAGTGTGGCCCGCAGTCGATCAGGTAGACATAGCGAAACTCCAGCCCCTTGGCGCTGTGAGCAGTGAGCAGGTTGACTCCCGCTTCCACCTGGAGCGAACTACTCGCCTCCAGGGCGATGCGGTTGGCGTCCATATTGCGGAACAGGTCGAGCAGGCGGCCAACGGTGAGGCGGGGGCTGCGGGCAGCCTCGGCCTTGACGAAATCAACGAAGGCCTTCAGGGCCTGCAGCAGGAGCGTTTTCCGTTCGTGCTCCAGCACGTACTTGAGCAGGCCACTGCGGTTGATCAGGCGTTCTACAAAAGCGGGCGCGCTCAGGCTGCTGTACTCCCGCAGGATATGGTTGTGAAAATCGGTAAATCGCTGCAGAGCGAGCTTGTCCTTCAGCCCTATCTTATCCAAACCCGGCTCATCGGCCAGCAGCTCCCGCCAGGGCGGGCGCTGGCTCCAATCGAAGCGGGCCTGGTGGAGGCTCAGGCGGGCAAGGTCGTCGGGGTGCAACTCGAAAAAGGTAAAATGGAGGATCTGAAAGAGCAGGTATTCGCCGCTGTTCGGCTGTTGGAATTCCGCCGCGAAGTACTCCAGCATCTGCCGCAGGTTGCGGATCAGCGGCAGGTCCAGCGTATTGATCTTCCGGCGGGTATTGTAGGGAATACCTGACTTTTCCAGCAACTCCACCAGTTGCTCTGCCTGCCGGTGCTTGGCGTAGATGACCGCCACTTCCCGAAGCGGGACTCCTTCTTCGTACAAACTACTTATTTGCTGAACGATATCCGTCTCCTCGTGCAGGCGGTTGGGATAGGCCACCACCTGTGGGCGGAGGGGCGTGCTGGCAAAATCTCCATTTTTAGCGATCAGCAGTTTTTCGATACCCAGATCCTGAAGTTTATTAACGATGCGTAGCTCGTTGTGCCGGATCACCTCCCGGGAGGCATCCAGAATGTGCTGAGAAGAGCGGTAGTTGTGCTGAAGCAGGACCAACTTGATGTCCGGCTGAAACTGATGGTAAAAATCGGTCAGGTTCTTCAGGCGGGCGCCCTGAAACTCGTAAATCGACTGGTCATCGTCGCCCACAATAAAGATATTGGGCTGTTCCCAAAAGGCGATCAACTGGTGGATGATCTCATTCTGAGCGCTGTTGGTATCCTGGTATTCATCGACCAGAAAGTAGAGGTATTGTTCCTGATAGGCACGCAGCAAGTTCTCCTGCTCCTCGAAGGCGCGCAGTACCCACAGGATCATATCGTCGTAGTCGTAGCGGCGCGCCTGGTATATGGCTTGTTGGTAACGGGGGAAAAGCGCGGCGGCGGCACGCAGCAGTTCCATTCGGTTTTGGGCTTCTTCGATCTTCGACTGCTTGAGGCTGCCCTTGCGAATTTTGCCCCGGTTGACCTTGTAAATAAACTCCTCCCGATTCGGCAGGCTTTCCAGGTATTCATCGATCTTTTCATCGATCAGTTCCACCGTCCAGTCCTCGGCTTTCATCCGCTGGAAGAGGCCCCGCAGGTGGCCTTCGTAGAAGTAGGGGTCGGGGCGGCCACGGCGCAGTGGATGGTGAACATCTAGCTCGTCCAGCAGGCTGCGGATGAGTTCTACCTGCTCCAACTCGCTGACGGGCTCCATGTCCTGCCGGCCGAAGAGCTCCAGGTTATCCTGTATGATGCTGTTGCAAAAAGAATGGAAGGTATATATGTGAACCCGGTGGGCCTCCGGGCCGATGAATTCGAGCAAGCGCTGCCGCATGGCGTTGACGCCTGCGTCGGTGAAGGTAAGGCAGAGGATGTTCTGAGCCTGGGCGTCCGTTTCCATCAGGATGCGGCCGATGCGGGCGGAGAGGATGTGGGTTTTCCCCGTACCGGGCCCGGCCAGAGCGAGCACCGGGCCTTCGATGTGCTCTACCGCTTCGCGCTGCTGCGGGTTGAGCTGGGCGAGGGCATCCAGAAAGGCTTCGTTGTACTGGTGTCGGCTGGGCGGCGCCTCGGGCATGGTTCCTGATTTTGTCCGCCGGGAAGATACGAATTTGTGATCGTTTTTGGATTGGCCTTTTCCCTTTTCGGACTATGCCTGCTGCCGCCAGCCATAGCCAAAACGCAAGCCTGAGTATTAGTTTTAAGTAATTGGAAGCCCGGCCAGGAACAACAATGTGATTACAGACAATGTGTTAAAAGTGAGAATGTAATGTTTTTCGCTTACCTTGTTGCTTCTTTTTCCATCCTAAAAACCTTTTTTCTATGCAAAACGTGCGATCTTTAGCCAAATGCCCTTCTCTGCTTTTTACCACTTCTAATTCCACATCGAGCTTAGGTTTCTCAGCAGCTTCTGTGCTAAATGTGTGTGCGTTTACAAAACCTGCCCTCTATTCTTAAACAAACCTTGCTGAGTTGTTTTTTAATGCTGTTCTTTTTACTTCCATCTGCTTATAATCAATGCCCCTGCCTTGCCCAACCGCCCTGAGATCACGGGCAGAGAAGCACAAAAGCAAGCCGCATTACCAAAAAAAAGCAAGCCCGCACCAGGAGGCTACCATTAAAAAAGTTTAAATTCATAGCGGCCATTTCCCGGCCGGAAACTCCAAACCTTTGAGGTTTTGGAAACCTCAAATTTTTTTTCTGAAAGCTATGAAATTCAAGATGAAACACCCAGCATACCATCTCGCTTTCCTGTCCTTCTGGGCACTTGCCTGTCCTTCCCTCACCGCCCAGCAACCTTTCACCTGCCGGGGCAGCTTCTACCTGGCTATCGCCCCGCAGAGTTCCAGCACCGTTTACGAGGTGCAGGTCAGCCAGGCCACCGGCAACGTCACTTTCAACGGGCTGCCCGCCGGCCCGGTGGGCTTCGTCCTCAACGGGCTGGGCTACCGCTCGACTGACAACTTCATCTACGCCGTCAATTCGGAGACCGGCGGCTTGTACCGCATCGATAGTAATGGGGCCGCTTTTTCCCTGGGACTGCCTGAAGGCATGCCATCCAGCGCGAGCTACCCGGCGGGTGACGTCAGTCCGGATGGGAAGTATCTGGTGCTGCTCTCGGTCAGCGGCGGCTTCAACGGTTCCACCGAGGCCATTATTTTTGTCGACCTGGAAACGGCGAACCATCCGGCGAGAACGGTCAATTTCCCCGGCAACAATTCCGCCGTCTATGATATTGCCTTTGACCCAACCGATGAAGCAACCCTCTACGGCTGGGACGCCCTCAACCAAAGGCTGGTGATCATCGACACCGAAGCGGGGCAGATCCTTACACCTTTTGCAGCTGACAATACAGGAGGAACCCTCGGTTCCATCTTCTTTGACGCCTTTGGCAACCTCTTCGGATACGGCAGTTCCCCTGGCACAGGCAGCCAGAACAGCTTTTTTTCGATCGACAAAACCACCGGTGAAGTCATCATCGAAGCCACCGGCCCGGCCGCCCAACGCAGCGACGGCTGCTCCTGCCCCTACACGGTGCAGATGAAGAAGCGGGTGGAACCGGTGCAGGCGATTCCCTGTAGTGAGCTGACGTACTACTTCGAACTGGCCAATGCTTCCGGCCGGGTGCAGGTGGATCTAACCTTCGAAGATGTATTTCCCGAAGGCTTCCTCATCTCCGCCATCGATAATCCGGTGGGCGGGACGATCACCGCCGGTGGCGTTGGAACCACCCGTTTGAGAATAGAGGGTATCGATCTTCCGGAAGGCCGCAGCATTCTGGCGGTTACCGTCACGGTTCCCGACAATGCTTTCGGAGTATACAAAAATCAGGCGACGCTCAGCGGACTCCCGGAGGGGCTGGGTACCGTTGCCGTATCAGATAATCCCGCTACGGCGACACAAAACGACTCTACCAACGTTTTCATCGACTCCCTGTCCATCAACCTGGGGCAATTCCCGGAAGCCCTTTGCCCGGGTGAGGCCATCACCCTGGCGCCAACCGTTGCCGGCGGCGACTTCCTGTGGAGCGATGGTTCCACTGCCCCCGAGCTAACGGTGACGCAGGGAGGCGTTTATTCCGTTACCCTCAGCAGCAGCTGCGATGAAGTTTCCACATCCGTTGCCATTACAGAAGCTGCCTTAAGCCTCGACCTCGGGGCAAATAGAGAGATTCTGCTGGGCGACAGCCTGGCCCTTCAGCCCGATATCTTAGGCAGCCCTCCGTTCAGCTACCAATGGCTGGGCGATACCCTGGGCGCCTTGTCCTGCACCGGCTGCGCCAGCCCCCGCCTGCGGCCCTTCGACGACGCTTATTATTACCTGGCTTTAACGGACGCCAACGGCTGCACCGTCCTGGATTCCATCGCCATCCGGGTGTTGAAAGACCGGGAGGTATACCTCCCCAATGCCTTCAGCCCGAATGGAGACGGGCGCAATGATACCTTTTTCCCCCAGAGCCGGCAAGCGGAGGAGATACCCATATTCCGCGTTTTCACCCGCTGGGGAGCGCTGGTATTTGAGGCCACCAACACCTTTACCAACGATAACCGCGCCGGCTGGGACGGAACATTTAAGGGTAAAACGTTATCTCCTGCAGTGTACACTTACGTGGTTGAGGTGCGCTTTCTTGATGGGTTTGTAAGGAAATTTACGGGAGATGTGCAGTTGGTGAAGTAACGAGGGGGACGGGGAAAGGGCGTACTACCCATTAGGAGCTTTGCAATAACGATGAAACCATATAGCAATGCGAATATTTCTTTCTATTCCCTCGCCGCCTTCCCCAACTTCTCCATATCCCGGATCAGCAGGCGCTTGCGGTTGAAGGTCAGCAGGTTGCGGTTGCGCAGTTCGTTGAGGACGGTGGTGACGGTTTGCCGGGAGGTAGCGGTCAGGTTGGCGATTTCCTGGTGGGTCATAAATTTTCGGACGAGCATCTCGTAGCCGACGCGCTGCCCTTTCTTCTCTCCCAACTCGTGCAGGAACTCGATGATCCGGGTGCGGCTATCCTTAAAAACGAGTGATTCCAGTCGCTGCTCCATCTCCAGCATACGCGAGCCCATGATCTTCATCAGGAACAGGCTGAGGCCGTTGTGGTCGCGCATCATGGATCTCATATCCGGCACCGACATCACACAAGCGACGGTTTTTTCCATAGCGTAGGCGAAGTCGCGCCGCTTGTCTTCCCCAATGAGGGAAAGCTCGCCGAACACCTCGCCGGCGGAGAGGATCGCCTTGGTAATCTCCTTGCCGGAATCGCCGTAGGCGCCGATCTTGACCCGGCCTTCGGTCAGGAAGTATATCTTGTCGGCATGCTCGTCGGGCAGGTAGATGTATTCTCCTTTTTTGAAGTTTTTATGGACATGTTGGTCCATGTCGCCCCTGCCGACCTTCTTGGGGCAGAAGATGCCGGTTACATCGATATTTTCCAGATACCAAAGGGATTGATCACTCATGGCTTTACCTTTTAGGGTTTTGTTGGGATGTTTTGGGGTTCAAGGTTTGAGGGAGCCTTAAAAACACCCTGTTCATAGACTTATATCCGCTGTTTTGAAAATTTCCGGTTTTTACAAAAACACGCCATTGCATTATTGGTTCTCGTTCTACAAATTTAAGTAGTATGAACTGTCTTGTTCTTAACAAGAAAATCAATTTTTTATCACAAATGTGTGGGCGGCGGTTGGCTTTTGGCGGTTCGTAATTGGCTACAGTCTGAGGTTTGGCATTGGTGCGCCAACAATACAACAATCCAGCCATACAACACACAAGCATCCCCTACTCATCCGGCCTCAAATCAAACCGCTTTTGCAGTTCTGTAATATTGGGGTTGGTTTCCCGCATAGCCAGGTATTTATCTTTGCTGCTGAGGATACGTTTGCGTTTGGGCGGCTCCACGGCTTTGCTCTTATCGACCTGGAGGGTCATGGTCAGTTCAGGGGCGGTGAGCACTTCCCGCATATAGTCCATCAGGTTATTTTCCTGGCGGATCGTATTTTCGGCCAGAGCGGAAGTGACGGTCACAACCACATTCTGCCCGCTTAGTTGCAATGTGGAATTGCGCATGATCACCTTTACAGACTCCTGGCCCTGAGATTCGATGTACAAATTCCAGGCCTCTTCCACCCGTTCCTGGGTCACTTCCTGCACTTCCTGGGTAAGCAGTTCGGCCTCTTCGGCCTTTACTTCCGCCAGCATAGCCTCCAGGGCCATCAGCCGGGGCATGTCCTGGGCGCCTCCCTTTTTCAGGCTTTTCTTCTGAGGCAGAGACTGAGTACCGGGCGGGGATTGTTGCTCAGAGGCTGGTGACTGAGATTGGTGGCCGACGGCCGACGGTTCGGGCGCCGGAGATTCCGGCTCGGGATGGGTTTCCGACTTCCCGCCTTCCTGAGTTTCAAGTTCAGGTTCAGGTTGACGGTTGACGATAGGCGGGCCTGGCTCGGAAATTTCTGTATTGGAAGGCTCCGGCTCCAGCTTCGGGCCAGGGGTTGTTGGGTTTCCGACTTCCGACTTCCGACTTTCGGGCTGGAGGGCGTTGCTCAGTTCAGCCGTTTTTTTTTCCGGGCTGAAGGCTGCGGCGCCGTTTTCTGCCAGCTGGAAAGCCCGGGGGATGTAGGCCATTTTGATGAGGGCCATCTCCACGTGCAGGCGTTTGTTGCGCGCCAGTTTGTAGTTGATATCGCAATCATTGGCCAGGTTGAGGGCGGTTAGCAGTAAGCTGGAAGGCGTCAGGCGGGCCTGCTCGAGGTAGCGCACCCGCAGTCCTTCGCTCACTTCCAGCAATTGCAGGGTGGCCTCGTCCTTACAAACCAGCAGGTTGCGTAAGTGCTCGGCCAGGCCGGTCATAAATATATCGGGCTCAAAGCCGTTGCGGAGGATGGTGTCGAAGAGCAGCAGTATTTTGGAGCTGTCCTCCACCAGCAGAGCGTCAACCACCTGGAAGTAGTAGTCGTAATCGAGCACATTGAGGTTGGTGATCACATCTTCATAGCTGATGCGGTTACCGGAGAAGGAAACGATGCGGTCGAAGATGGACAGGGCATCGCGCAGGGCGCCGTCGGCCTTTTGGCCGATGATGTGCAAGGCGTCCTTATCGGCCTCGATGTTTTCCTGCTGGCAGATGGCCTGCAGGTGGGATACCATTTCCGGCACCTGTATGCGGCGGAAGTCGAAGATCTGGCAGCGGGACAGGATAGTGGGGATGATCTTGTGCTTCTCGGTGGTGGCCAGGATGAAGATGGCATAGGGCGGCGGCTCCTCCAGGGTTTTCAGGAAGGCGTTGAAGGCCTGCTGGGAGAGCATGTGTACCTCGTCGATGATAAATACCTTGTATTTGCCCTGCTGCGGCTGGAAGCGCACCTGCTCGATCAGGGCGCGGATGTGCTCCACGCTGTTGTTGGAGGCGGCGTCCAGCTCGGTGATGTTGAAAGAGGAGTTGGCGTTGAAGGCCTGGCAGGACGAGCATTCGTTGCAGGGTTCGAAATCGGCCGAAACGTTCTGGCAGTTCAGCACCTTGGCCAGGATGCGGGCACAGGTCGTCTTCCCTACCCCACGCGGACCGCAGAAGAGGAAGGCGTGCGCCAGGTGCTCGTTCTTCAGGGCGTTCTTCAGCGTTTGGGATACATGCTCCTGCCCCACTACATCGTCAAACCGGACGGGCCGGTATTTTCTTGCCGAAACTATGAAATTGCTCATGCTGGACCTCCGTTGTTTTTGCCGCAAAAGCACGAAAGCTCTAAATCCGCACTAATTTTTTTGTGGGGTTTCGTGTATTGGTGTTTTCGTGGCAAAAGATTTCCTCTGCCAAATATTGGCAAATGATTTCTATTTCCAAAGATAAGAAATTATTGTGGGTGGGGCGGGGCATTTCAGGAGCGTTCTTTCCACAGGCGCAGGCCGGGGATGTGTTGAAAGTGCTTATCGTAGGTGAGCAGTTCTGCTCCCATTTCCATGGTATGAGCGGCGATCCAGACGTCGTTCAGGGGAATGAGTGTACCGTTCGTTTTGAGTTGCTTTTTTATAGAGGCAAAAAACTCGGATGTATCTTTGGTGGCGTCGAGCAGAAATACGCCAGGCTTTTCCAGAAAAATGCTCAGCTTTTCACGGTTTTCAACCTCTTTGGTTCCCAGAGCATATCCATAAAAAAGCTCCCCTATAACAAAAACAGACATGTAAATGATATCGGCGCCGGCCAGGCGGCCCAGAACAGCCTCGTCTCCCAGGAGGTAGCGGCTGTAAGCATTCGTGTCCAGAAGAATCTTACTCATGCCCAGTCATCCGGATGTATGGTTCGAAAATCTTCGGTTTGTTTTTCGAACTCGTCGAACTCCGCTTGGCTCCAACTGCCGAATAAATCCTTAAATTCTTCCTCTCTATCTTGCCTGTGTTGAGTGGATAAACCTAAAGCCTGCGCCAGCAAGCCTTTGATCAGCTTGTTCATACTGACGCCTTCCTCCTTGGCACGCCGCTCTATCAGGGTGGCCAGGCGGCTGTCCAGGTTGTGTATGGTAATGGATTTCATATTGAACCAAGGTAATTATTTACGAACCATATTTGGTTCAAAGATAATTGTTTTCATTTTCAAATTCAAGATATAGGGCATGTTGAGGCGACACTTCCTTCCTCAAGCCACCGTTGGGCAGGAAGTGTTGCCTCAACACTCAAAACTTAGTTTGACTTTTAAACTAACCATCCCTATCTTTGTCTCTTCAAAACAGAACTTCCACCTCACATGAAAATAGCCATCGCTCAACTCAATTTCCACATCGGCAACTTCGAAGGCAACCTCGGCAAGATGCTATGGGCTGTAAAGGAAGCCAAAAGCCAGGGCGCCGGCCTTATCTGCTTCTCCGAGCTGGCCACTGTCGGCTATCCGCCCCGCGATTTTCTGGAGTTCGAAGACTTTATCGAGCTGGCGGAGCACTCGGTACAGGAACTGGCAAAAGCGGCCCAGGGCATCGCCATTGTGGTGGGCTCGCCTACCAAAAACCCGGTGGTGGAAGGCAAAGACCACTACAACGCCGCTTATTTTCTGGCGGACGGCCGAGTGCAACAGGTACAATACAAGACCCTGCTGCCCACCTACGACATCTTCGATGAATACCGCTACTTCGAGCCGGCAACCGAATGGCGGGTGGTGGAATACCGGGGCAAACGCATTGCCCTGACCATCTGCGAAGACATTTGGAACATCGGCAACGAAAACCCGCTCTACACGGTCTGCCCCATGGATGAGATGATCACCCAGCGGCCGGATTTCATTCTCAACCTCTCGGCTTCGCCCTTCAGCTATTCGCAGGCGAAGACGCGCATTCGCATCGTGCAGGCCAACGTGCTGCGCTATGGTATTCCGATGTTCTACGTCAACCACTGCGGCGCCCAGACGGAGCTCATCTTTGACGGGGGCTCTCTGGTGGTTTCTCCCGATGAGAAGGTCTTCGATGAACTACCCTACTTCGAGGAATGCATTCGAACCTACGACCTGGCGGAGGTACAAAAAGGAGGGCGTAGCCAGGAACAGCCCAAGGAGAAGATGCGCCTGATGCACGACGCTCTGGTCACCGGTATCCGCGATTACTTCGGGAAGCTGGGCTTTCGGCGGGCCATCCTGGGCTTGTCGGGCGGCATCGACTCGGCTCTGGCCACCGTGCTGGCGGTGCGCGCCCTGGGGCCGGAAAATGTACGGGTATTGCTAATGCCTTCCCAGTACTCTTCCGGCCATTCCATCCACGATGCCCGGCAGCTCGCCGAAAACCTGGGCGTGCAGTACGATATTATCCCCATCGAGGGTATTTATAATGCTTTTATGGAGGCGTTGAAGCCTCAATTCTGGGGCCAGGAGTTCAACATCGCCGAAGAGAACCTGCAGGCCCGTGCCCGCGGCAACCTGCTGATGGCCATGAGCAATAAATTTGGCAACATCCTGCTCAACACTTCCAACAAGAGCGAGGCGGCGGTCGGATACGGTACCCTCTACGGTGACATGTGCGGCGGCCTGTCCGTCATCGGGGACCTCTATAAGACGGAAGTCTTCGAAATGGCACGTTACATCAACCGGGAAGGAGAAGTCATTCCCGAAAACACCATCACCAAGCCGCCATCCGCCGAGCTGCGCCCCAATCAGAAAGACACCGACAGCCTGCCCCCCTACGAGGAGCTGGACGAAATCCTTTTCCATTATATCGAAAAGCGGAAAAGCCCACAGGATATCATCGAGATGGGCTATGACGAGAAGCTAGTGCGGCGAGTACTGCGCCTGGTGAACATCAATGAATTCAAACGCCATCAGATGGCGCCGGTACTGCGGGTATCGGACAAAGCCTTCGGCATGGGCCGGCGGATGCCGATCGTAGGGAAGTATTTGGCGTAGGAGAGTACGGAGTTCGCAAGTTCGGAGTTCGGAGATTCGACCTGCGAACTCCGAACATCCGAACTCCAAACCTCCTAATCCTTAAACCGCAGCCTCACCGTCTCGCCGATACCACAACCAACGGGTACAGACTGGCCTTCCTTCAGGCCGCGCATAAAACCGTCCTGGCGGGCAGGCAAAGCGTCGGAATACTGGCCGATCCGTTTGTTGGCGTCGTCGGCCACATCTCCATCGATGGATTTGGCGTAACTATATTTCTCAATAGCAGCTATGACTGCCAGTCGGGAATTCCAGTCATCACAACCGCGGCCCATTTTAGCGTAGGCATCACCGATGAGCAGGTAGGGGCGGCCCCAACCGGATTTGAGGCTGGCAGCCTGGCGGGCGGCCGAAATAGCACCCCCGGCATTATTCTGGCGATACAACTTGATAGAGGCGATACTGTAATAGACTTGAGCGCGCGTTTCGGGTTCTGTGGTGGTCGTCAGGCACTCTTCATAACGAGACAAGGCGCGGCTGTAATCGCCTTCCTGCTGCAGCTGGCTGGCGTCATAACAGGCGTTTGAATCCCGGCGTGTCTTTTCCCGCTCGATATTGATCTTGGCGGCCAGGGTTTCGTAAGCGGTTCTTATTTCCACCATTTTTGCCTCGGTGCTGTCACAGCCCTGTTGTCTCAATTTCACATAGACATACTGGATGATATTCAGGCTGTCCTTGTTGGCTTCGTAATCCGGCAACAGCTTTTTCTTGAAGTAGGCGCAGTCGAACACTTCATCTTCGATTTCTTTGAATTGAGAGGTCATACGGGCTTTGGAATCCTTGTAGTAAGCACCAAAGCGTTCATTGTTTTCAATGTTGTAGTCAGCGAGCTCTTCCAACTGGCTGTACACTTTTTGCGTTTCCGCCTGGTCGATCTTTTTTGATTTATAGAAGTAGACCAGGAGCTGCGCCATCGGCTCCAGCAGGATGTATTCAGCATCATTACCGCCTAGCTCCAGCGCTTTTTTAAAGGCTTCATAGGTAGCTTCCCGATAGCCGTATTCCGGCATGTAGAACATATCGAAGGCTTTACGGCCCATCAGAAAGGCTTCATTTTCATAACATTGGGCCTGTTGGTCGTATAGCTCCAGTATTTTGGCGGCAATCTCCTTCTTCTCCGCTTCATCCGTGGTGCGCTTGTACTTAACCTTCAGCAGGTTGCGGCCGTCGGAATAGTGAGAAGGGCGCTGTCCGTCGGCGGCAGGAGCAATGTCATAGGCCTTTTTCCAGTTGGTATAAGCCATTTTAAACTCTTCAGCGCTGACGCTTTCGAGTTCAGCAGCATCCTTTCCTTTTACAATGCCCCGATATAAAACGTGAGCATTTTCCGCCTCTTCTTTTTTGGGGGAGTTATTCCACGTCTCACACTGCGCCATAAGTGAGGCAGAGAAGAAGCTCAACAGCATGAGCGCTATAAACGAAATGCGTAATACCTTCATAATTAATTAAATTTTCGTTTGAAAAACCAAGTGTTATCGTTGAGTGTAAACCCTAATGTCATTTTGACGAAAGTTTCGCGTAAAGTATCAGAAAGGCCAAATTGGCCGGCTTCCAGCGACAGGTTGACAAAGGAAACGCGTTGCCGGCTCATGATGATGGGAAACCCAAAACCCAGGGACACACCATACTCTTTCAGCTGTTCACCTTCGAAGCTGCGGGGATCCAGCCCGTAATAGAACCCGAAGCGGTAGCGCATCCGCTCGAAGTAGTTGTTATATGACTGATAATCCGGTATCCATTCCATCCCGGCTCTAATGCGCCAGGTATCCAAAAGCGATGAATCCGGCTTGGCTTCATTGACGTATTCGCTCCAGTTTTCGATACCGTATTCCACGCCAAAACGAAAATCGTTGACATTCTCATACATGACACCTATAGACAGGTCTGACGGCAATGTCCCTTTTTGCTTCACGCCGGTTTCATTGAAAATAGTATCCTGAACGCCATAGCTGGAGTTGAACCGCTCGGCAAAGCGGCTGGTATTGGTATTGAAATTATCTGAGGAATTGCCATTCAGCCCGATGATAAGCCTGCGCCCGGACGGCTCCAGTTCGCCAGTGGCCTTGAGTTTCTTAAATTCATGGGTGTACTGCAGGCCGGCCTCCCAAAAAAAGCCATTGATACTGACCTCATCGAGAAATTCGGTGACATAGGCCAGTTCGACGCTGTCAAATTCTACCCGCCGGCTGTTGGTTAGCTGCCCGAATAGGTAGCCCAAAGTAACGCCTCCGCTGAACCCTTTATACTTCACCGCATTGCTCCATAGCAACCGGTTGGTCCCCCCTGTGCCTTTAAGAAAGTTGGTGGTCGGCCCCAGATCTTCCTGATCAGAGGTTGATTCGATGTTGTAGCCTACCACGGTATAAGGCTGCAGCGCGAAGGCCATGCCCAAGCCAAATTTCGAGCGCTTGCGGTCCAGCGCCTCATTGATCGGGTTGATCAAAGGGAATCCGAGCGCCATGTAGTTCAGGTTGCCACTCCAGATGCTCTCCGAAGCGCCGTCGCTCTTCAGCCCGGAATATTGGGCGTTCAGGCCGACTTCAAAGGCAGTGGACTGCAAACTGGCCAACGAGGCAGGATTAATGGTATTGAGGTGATAGGGGTCGTGAAAAGCGGCGCTCAGGCCGCCCATACCGCCCGGGCCGGCATAGTATTGACTCACGAAATTGCCCAGCCCGAAACGGGAAAAGGGAGAGTTGATCTTAGGGGTGATGGTAGCGTTTTGCGCAAACACAGCCCATGTGCAGCAACAGAGGGCTGCCGTTCCAACAATTCTACTCCAAACGCTTAACATTATAGTTTAAGATTTGATCCAGCCCTATAAGGACTAAATTGTGATTCACAAATATCTCGCTTTTCAGGTTTTTTACAAAAAAATCCGCATCGCCACCTGTAAAAATGGCTCGCAGAGCGCCAAAACGAGAGCGGCAGTAGCTCAAATAGCCCTCCGCTTCCAGTAGCGCCCCCAACTGGCCGCCGTTGCGTAAAGCGGTTTCGGTGCTATCGCCCACCCAGTTTCCCATCGGCCCTTGCTCCACCAGCGGCAGCCGGGCCGTGAAGGCATGCATGGCTTTCAGGCGCATCGCTATGCCCGGAGCAATATTCCCTCCCAGGTAGGCGCCTTCGCTGCTCAGCAGGTCATAGGTAATACAGGTGCCTGCATCCACTACCAGGCAGGCCTGCCCGGGGAAGAGCGAATAAGCGCCCACCACCGCAGCCAGGCGGTCTTTTCCTAAAGTGTCGGGTGTTCGGTACTGGTTCGCTATCGGCAATGGAGTGGCGGCATTCAACTCCAGAAAGAAAAAACGGCTCGCCAAAACTTCCCCTAACGGAACAGCGACCGCCGCCGCTACAGTAGATAAGATGACATTTTCAACATTATGGTTGGTTGCCAGGGCCATTATATCGTCAATTTCCCAATTTTCCCGGGTTTCCCGGTATTGCAACGCTCCATTCCTGAAAACGCCGGCTTTTACCCGCGTATTGCCAATGTCAATTACCAGGTTCACAGCTCGATCAGTGTTTGAAATGGCGTATCCCGGTCAGCACCATAGCCATCCCGTGCTCATCACAGAAGTCGATGCTATCCTGGTCTTTGATCGACCCTCCCGGTTGTACTACTGCTGTGATCCCCGCCTCATGGGCGATCTCCACACAGTCGGGGAAAGGGAAAAAGGCATCAGAAGCCATCACCGCCCCCTCCAGGTCAAAGCCGAAGTGGCGCGCCTTCAGGATCGCTTGCTTCAGGGCATCCACCCGGGAGGTCTGCCCGCAGCCCATACCGATGAGCTGTTTGTTTTTCGCCAGGACAATTGTATTCGACTTGAGGTGCTTACCGCAAATGTTGGCGAAGAGCAGATCTTCCACCTCTTCCGGCGCCGGCGCCTTTTGGGTCACTGTTTTCAGCTCATCCGCACTTTCTATCTTCAGGTCCGTATCCTGTTCAATGACGCCATTGAGCAGGCTCTTGAAACTGCGATGGTTGACATACCAGTCCTTGATCCGCAGCAGGATGCGTTTTTTCTTTTTGGCCAATAACTCCAGCGCGCCGGTATCGAAAGCAGGTGCGATGAGCACTTCGTAAAAGATCTTGTCGATCTCCCGGGCGGTGGCCAGGTCGATGCTGGTATTGCTGATCAGAATACCTCCAAAGGCCGACACATTATCGCCGGCCAGGGCGTCTGTCCAGGCCTGCAGGATGGTGGAGCGGGTAGCCACTCCACAGGAATTGGTATGCTTCAGAATTACAAAAGTCGGAGCCGCTTCCCTGAATTCCCGCATCATCCCTACGGCGGCGTCGATATCCACCAGGTTGTTGTAAGACAGCTCTTTGCCACCGATCTTTTCGAACATATCCTCCAGGCGGCCGTAGAAAACGCCTTCCTGATGAGGGTTCTCTCCGTATCGCAAGGCCTGGCTGTCAGGGATGCTCTGCTTGAAGGTGTCCCCTACCCTGCCGGCATTGAAATAGTGGAAAATGGCCGTATCATAATGAGAAGAAACCAGGAAAGCACGGCGGGCCAGCTCTTTGCGGCCGGCCAGGCTGCTGACTCCATCCTGTTCCTGCAACAATTGAAGCAACAGGCCGTATTCGGCCTTGGATGGAACCACCACCACATCGTTGAAATTTTTAGCGGCGCCCCGGATCAGCGCAATCCCGCCGATGTCGATCTTTTCGATGATCTCGGCTTCGTCATCCGTAGCGGCCAGCGTTTCTTCAAAGGGATAGAGGTCAACAATGACCAGGTCGATCTCCGGAATATCGTACTGCTCCAACTGGGCCAGATGGCCTTCTTCCCGGCGGGCCAGCAGGCCGCCAAACACCTTGGGATGAAGGGTTTTTACTCTGCCATCCAGGATCGAAGGGTAGGATGTCAGTTGCTCTACTGCCTCTACTTCCACACCCAGGCCTTCGATAAAACGCTG
>JAGQXQ010000005.1:0-905 GCA_020436535.1 Phaeodactylibacter sp. | reverse complement strand
CCATCCTTATGGTAAACGGAAATAAGGGCTGATCTGATTTTTTTTGATGCCATGATATTTTGACTGTGGCTTTCTGGCAAAAATAGCCAGTTTAAGTGGATTGTAAAAAAGATGTGCAAAGGTACGCATTAGGCCGGGAATGGCAAAAGAGGTTTTACTGATTCGTTGCCTTCTTTGCCCTTATGGGCTCAGGCGGGTAACTTTCGGGAGCCTGGAAATCGGAATTTTACTGATAAAACGGGCGTCAAAGCCCCTAACCTATTATTGGTTACCTGACTATCTACTCCTCCCCCTTCCTCCTGAACACCCTTTAAATATAAACCAAATCATAAAATAACTGCATTATTCCAGATTTAAAAACCTGACAATAACTCAAAACATGGTTATCCTCGCCCCGGGAAATCGCCTACTTTTGAAACCAGAAGAGATTCATGACTACTAAAACCCTGTTTTAAGCCCCAGAACTCCAAATATCTTATTAGCTATGAAAACTGTCTTACTGGAAGTGAAGCAGTATCGCCTTCAGCGATGCTGTCTTCGCCCAGTATGCTCAGGGCCTCTCACTAACAGGGTTTAACATCTGGCTCACTTGCCAGCACTTCCAAATTGCAACCGGTGAGCCAGTTTTTTGACTTTTTTCATACTCCAACATATTATTCACCCGACTGTAACACCGCCCGGAAGGCCATTTGAAAACATTTTCCATGAGCTCATCGGGAAGCGAAAGGGCCAGCCCTTTTGCTTCCTCCCGATGGCCACATCAACCACCAAGCTATGAAAACAATGATGTTATTGCTCGCCGCCTGCCTGTGCGGTGCAGCTGCTTTTTCCCAAACCTCCCTTTCGGGCAAAATAACCGACGCCGATACCGGCGAGTCCATCCTCTTTGCCTCGGTAGCCCTCTA
>JAGQXQ010000046.1 GCA_020436535.1 Phaeodactylibacter sp. | reverse complement strand
ACATTGGCGATGTGCCCGACATGGGCGCTGCCGAAACAAAAGCAGCTATTGCCGCCGCTGCCAAAGCATTCCCTGCCTGGCGCGACAAAACTGCCGCCAGCCGGGCGGCCATCCTAAAAAGATGGTACGCTCTGCAAATGGAACACCTGGACAGCCTCGCCGTACTGCTCACTACCGAACAAGGCAAGCCACTGGACGAGGCCAAAGGCGAAATCCGCTACGGGGCGTCCTTTGTAGAGTGGTTTGCTGAGGAGGCAAGGCGGGTATATGGCGATGTCATCCCCGGCCACGGGAGCGATTTGCGTATCATCACCATCCGGCAGCCCATTGGCGTTGCGGCGGCCATCACGCCCTGGAATTTCCCCAATGCTATGATTACCCGGAAGGTGGCCCCGGCATTGGCGGCAGGCTGCACGGTGGTCATCAAACCCGCCGAAGATACACCCCTTTCTGCTTTGGCACTGGCTGTGCTGGCGGAAGAAGCAGGCTTCCCTCCGGGCGTTTTGAACATCGTCACCACCCGCCAGCCGTCGGCCGTCGGAAAAGAACTGACTGCGAACCCGCTCGTTCGGAAGCTCTCGTTTACAGGCTCTACCGAAATCGGCAAGCTGCTCATGGAGCAGTGTGCGGGCACCGTGAAAAAATTGTCGCTGGAATTGGGGGGCAATGCCCCTTTCATCGTCTTCGACGATGCCGATCTCGATGCTGCCGTGGAAGGAGCTATTGCGTCCAAATACCGCAACGCCGGGCAGACTTGTGTGTGCGCCAACCGCCTGTACGCGCAAGAAGGCATTTATGAAGAATTCACCCAAAAATTCGCCGCCGCCGCCGCTCAACTCAGTGTTGGCAACGGTTTGGAAGGTGGGGTACAGATCGGCCCGCTTATCAATGCCGAGGCTATGAAGAAGGTGCAGCGGCTGTTGGAAGATGCTACCGCCAAAGGCGCTAAAGTAATGACCGGTGGCAGACAGGTGATGATGGGGCCAGGCAAGGGCTCCTTTTACGAACCCACCGTCCTGGCCGGCATACAACCGGACATGGCCATCAGTTCGGAAGAGATTTTTGGCCCCATAGCCCCGGTTACCAAATTTAAGACGGAAGAGGAAGTCATCCAACTGGCCAACGATACGCCCTTTGGCCTGGCGTCCTATTTTTATGGCAGGGATTACGCCCGCATTTGGCGGGTCGCCGAAGCCCTGGAATACGGCATGGTCGGCATCAACACCGGTATGATCTCCACGACCGTCGCTCCTTTCGGTGGGGTGAAGCAAAGTGGTTTCGGACGGGAAGGTTCAAAATATGGGATGGACGAGTATCTGGTGATGAAGTATTTATGTTGGGGAGGGGTGAAGTGAGTTGTATTTGGGAGTGGCCGGTGTCTGTTCGGATTTCGCTGTTCGCAAGTTCCGTTCGGATGAAAATCAAGAGCGTTTAAAAAAAAGGCTACCATTCTAACCTTGGACTGCCCCGTACACTGTACACACATGGGCTCCCACTGTGTCCCCCATCCCCGACCCTTCGGGTACGAGGCAGGCGTATACAATCCCGGCAATCTCTAAGCCGTCGCCTCCTTAAACCGGGCGTATGTCCGGTCGGGCCTTAGCCAACTGCCCGCCACCATGGCGGCCAGGCTGGCCAGGCCGCCCCAGATCAGGCTGGGAAAGCCGGTAGGAATAATAAATTCACAAACTACCCACACTGCCATACCTATAATGATAGAGGCTAAAGCCCCGAAATTGGAGGCCCGCCGCCAGTACAGCCCCGCCGTGAGGGGAATGAAAAGAGACACCAGGCTGAGCGCCGAAGATTGCCCCACCAGTTCGTAAATGTTTTGATTCCACATGGCCATTAATGCCGAGGCCAGGGCAACGCCCACTACCGAAAGGCGCATGATGGACAGCAGGCGCTGGTCGGAGATGTCTTTAAAATAAGGGCGTACCAGGTTCTCTCCGATTACGGTGGATGGCGCCAGTACGGCTCCGGAAGTCGTGCTGAGAATGGCCGAGAGCAATGCACCAAAAAACATGATCTGCAGAAAAATGCCGCTGTGTTCCAGCACCATGAAAGGTATTACCATTTGCGTGTCGCCGCTATGTATATCGCCCGGATACAGAATGTGGCCGCAGAGGCCTATAAACAAAGGGATGGCGCCGATGGTGAGGTACATGAACCCGGAGAGGTAGGATGCCCTCACCGCAGTTTTGGCGCTGCGCGCCGCCATGACGCGCTGGAAGACATCCTGCTGGGGAATGCTGCCCAGCCCAATGGTGATCCAGGCGGCGATGTAGTGGATGACGCCATCAAAGCTGGCCTCCGGCAGGAAGTTGAAAAACCCATCGGGGGTGGAAGCCAGTACTTTTCTGATTCCGCCCGCCGCTGTGCCCACCTGATAGGCGATCAACAGCAAACCGATAACGATCATAATGGTCTGTATGAAATCCGTTACCGACACAGCCCACATGCCTCCGATATAGGTGTAGATAACCACCACAATGGTACAGATCATGATCCCCTCAAAAGCCGTAATACCAGTGACGGCAGAGAGGATGATGGACATCGCCACCATCTGAGCTGCGATCCAGCCAAAGTAGGAAGGTATCATGAAAATGGCAGAGATGAGCTCTGCGCTCCTGCCATAGCGCAGCCGGAAAAAATCGTTGAAGGTGAGGATATTCAGCCGGTAGAGCGGACGGGCAAAGAAAGCGCCTACCAGCACCAGGCAAAGGGCCGCTCCAAAGGGGTCTTCCACCACTCCGATCAGCCCGTTCTCCACAAATTCCGAAGAGGCTCCCATAATGGTCTCCGACCCAAACCAGGTGGCAAAGAGCGCACAGGCGGCGACAAACATAGGCAGGTTGCGCCCGGCAATAACGAAGTCCTGAGTGGAGTGTACCTTAGTGGACGCCCACCAACCGATAAGCAGCGTCACAAGCAGATAGAGTATGATGAATGCTATGAGCATGGCGGTGGTTTATGGTGTGTTAGTGAGTAGGGAGCAGTGTATCAGTTTTGTAGGTGGTTGGTTAATTCGGTTGAAAAGCCTGGCCCTGATACACTGATCCACCACTCACTGATAAACAAAAGCCCGAGGCCCGCTCTCTATCTTTCCAGCGGCAAGTCTATCTCCTCCCACAACCGCCCTACCGGATACCGATTATGCGTTGGCTCGTAGTAGGGCGAGCGTTTGTAGATGAAGTCCAGCTGAGCGCGGGCTGATTGGGCAAATTGTTCGTCCTTCTGCCGCTTCTGTTCCAGGGCCTGTTGCAGGGCGGGGTCCTTCCGCAGCAGCCCGGCGGCTGTTTCTTCAAAGATATAGGCATCGAAATATTCCTTCTGCATAAGGATGCCGTCAAAGAAATTCCAGGCGAAGAAAGAATCCCTTCCCTTTGGTTCCAGCGTTTCGATAATATATCGGTTGCCCACAGAGGACGGAAATACGACATAATCCCCTTTACGGCATAAATGGCGCTGGCGCTCCTCCCTGGTTTGGACACCGTAATGCAGGTAGTGGCCCTCGTAGGGTTCTTTCACAGTTTCGTACGATTCGATGTAGGAGTACTCCAGTTCCAGTTCTACATCCGCCGCCAGCCGGTTAACGGTAATCCCATTCCAGCGAAGGCGCTCGGCCACCTCGGCATAGGCCTGTGGAATGAGATAAGCCGCGGGGCGCCGGGCACTTGCCGTCGCCTGATAATATCGGAAGTACGGAATCTTCTTTTCATAGGGCGCATTGCGGTCGTAGTACAGGCGGTCGAGGCCGGAAACCTCGCTTTTTTTATACCCGGCTTCATAGCCTTTGAAAGTGATGGTGTCCGAACGGGAAAAGTCCAATTCCCAGTCGAGCCCAAATGTTTCCTGTTCGATCGAATGCCTCCTCGCTTTTTCCCTGGCTTCCCTCAGCGCCGATCCCTGCTCCTTCATCGCCCGGATCACAGCGGCGAGGAAGGCGTAGGTGCCTTGCACCCTGTCTTTGTAGGGTTTCCACATATGGGCTTCCGTTGTAAAACCGATGGTATTGTGCAATGCGGCGTAGCCGGAAGAATAACGCGGGAGGTCGAGAAAACCGGCGATGCCTTTGTCGGGCGTATCTCGTGCGTAGACATAAGGCGTCATTTCCCAGCCGGCTTTTTCCATGTCGCTGTACAGGCGGGGCAGCAACAGCTCGTCCAGGTAGGCAGAAAGGGAGGAGTCCAACTTATCGGTTTGGGATGGTATCAAGGTCATGGTATACTGGTAATCCGCTCCATCCGAAGAATGCGTATCTATTAACACATCGGGTTGCCAGGCGGTAAAAAGCTGATTAAAAAGCTGGGCGTTGCGCGAATCGCATTTAATAAAATCGCGGTTGAGGTCCAGGTTTTTGGCGTTGCCCCGGAAACCGTAACCCTCCGGGCCATTCTGGTTAGCGCGGCTGTAAGAGCCCCGGTTGAGGCCGCCGCTGATATTGTAAAATGGAATGGCGACGATGACCAGGTTCTCCAGGAAAGGGCGCCAGGCTGCCTCCTGAAGAAGGTTGCGGAAGAGCAACATAGTGGCGTCTACCCCGCAGGGTTCGCCGGGATGGATGGCGTTGTTAATAAAGAGCACCTGCTTATCGGTGGCGCGCACCGCAGCGGGAGTAAATGCGCCATCAGTGGAGAGTATAGCCAGGTGCAGGGGAAACCCACTGTCGGTACTGCCGTGTGCTTCCAGCTGCAGCTGTGGATATTGAGACGCCAAAGCTTCATAAAAAGCAATGGTTTCCTGGTAAGTGGCAGTCGTATTACTGTCTTGTTCGAAGGGGGCCGCCAGGGCGTCTATCTGGGCAGGAAGAGCCGACGGCAGCAATAGCCCCAATCCCAACAAAATGTACACAGAAAGATTGTTACGGTTGCTCATATATAGCTGATTATTACGATTCAAAGAAACGCAAAATTTTGAAAAGACGATGAAAACAGACGTACCGTTGGGCTTAACTCTTGATTTGTCAGGCTCTTAGCTAAAAATTACAGTTTAAGAATATTTTAACGAGAAAGGCATACTACCGGCCGCACTTTGCCCCTTTAACAGATGTTGAATAAAGAGAATAACGATTTTAAATCGTAACCAGGAGTTATTTTTTTTAGAGTTGATCGTTTCCAATCGATGCCCGATTGACAACAAAAAATGAGCAACTCACCACTCCTGAACTATGGTATTAACAACACACCCCACCCTGTTAACTGCCTGGCCGAATGCGGCCGATGAAAAACAATCTACATTAAAAAATCAATGGCAAATGGTGTAACCCGCAGTATTCGCTGTTGATGGGAAAAATTAAAGCAATATGAAAACGAAAAAAGCAGGCTTATGGCTCCTTGTATTGCTCCTCGCCGTGACTGGCGTGCAGGCCCAGTACTTTGGGAGAAATAAGGCCAACTACGAAAAATTTGACTTTAAAGTCTATCAGTCGCCTCACTTTGAAATTTACCATTACCTCAACAACCCCGAGCGGTTGAAGGAATACACAGAGGAGGCCGAACGCTGGTACGAGATGCACCAGCGCGTCCTGGACGATACCATCAAAATGCGTAATCCGATCGTCCTGTACAACAACCATGCAGACTTCCAGCAGACCAATGCCATATCCGGCGCCATCGGCGTGGGGACCGGCGGGGTGACGGAAGCCCTCAAGAATCGCGTGGTATTGCCGCTGGCCATGTCGAATCAACAAAGCCATCACGTTTTAGGCCACGAGTTGGTACACGCATTCCAATACGACCTGATCCTCAACGGAGACTCTACTTCGCTGAGCAACCTGAGTAACCTGCCATTGTGGATGGTGGAAGGCCTGGCGGAGTACATGTCTATCGGCAGCGTGGATGCCCACACTGCCATGTGGATGCGCGACGCTGTGCTGCGGGATGATGTCCCCACGCTCAAAGACCTGCAGAATCCTAATAAGTACTTCCCGTACCGATACGGACAGGTTTTCTGGGCTTTCCTGACCGGCCTGAAAGGAGACGATATCATCGAGCCGTTTTTCCTGGCAACGGCTAAGTACGGCCTGGAAACGGCCTGTATGCAACAGCTGAGTATGAGTGAGAAAAACCTCTCCGAGTTATGGGTGCAGGCTATGAAGGCTCACTTTGGCCAGTTCATCAACGCCAAAGAAGACCGGCTGGTGGGCAAACAGCTACTCAGCAAGGAAAATGCCGGAGAGATCAATATCGCGCCGGAGATCAGCCCCAATGGCCGATACGTGATCTTCCTTTCCGAGAAAGATCTCTTCTCCATCGACCTTTTTCTGGCTGATGCCCGGACGGGGGAGGTCATCAGGAAGGTGGCCAGCAGCCGCAAGGCCGGCCACATCGACGACTTCAACTACATCGAATCTTCCGGCGCCTGGTCGCCCGACAGCAAGGAATTTGCTTTTGTAGCCGTCAGTAAAGGCCGCAACATACTGGTTATCAAAGAAGCCCTGACCGGAAAAACAGTAAAGGAGATGCCCATCAAAGGCGTGCAGGCCTTTAGCAACCCTACCTGGTCGCCAGATGGTAAAACGATTACCGTCGCCGGATTAGTGGAAGGCCAGGTGGACCTCTATTCGGTCAACATTCGCTCCGGGGCAGTGGCGCAACTGACCAATGACGCCTACTCCGAAATGCAGCCTCGCTGGTCAGAAGACGGAACCTACCTCGTATTCTCCTCTGACCAGCTGAGCCGCGACGGCGGACGCGCCAATGGCCGTTGGTATTTTAACCTCGCCCGCCTGGATGCCAGTACCGGCGCTATTACCAACTACGATGTCTTCCCCGGCGCCGATAACCTCAACCCTGTGCTCGATACCGCCGGCAATATCATCTTCCTTTCTAACCGGGACGGCTTCCGCAACCTTTATCAGTATGAACCTACTACCGGTAAAGTGTATCAATTGACGGACCTGATCACCGGGGTGAGCGGAATTACACAATACGCGCCGGCCATCAGCATTGCTCAACGCAGAGACCGGATACTGTATACCTACTTTTCTCAAAAGGGATACTCCATCTTCCGGGCCAGCCCGAGGGACTTCCTCTATAAAGAAGTAAGCCCCGATAGTGTGGATTTTACCGCCGCCACCCTTCCCCGGGTCAACAAGCGGGCGCCCAACCTGGTAGACCGGCAACTCCGGGAGTTGGAACCGACAGCTGAAATTGCCGACACCAGTCTAACTACCCTGGCTTACAAACCTAAATTCAAGCTCGATTATGTAGGCGGCTCTGCGGGCGTTGGCGTCGGCACCAGCAACACCTTCGGCACTCAGACCGGGCTTGCCGGAGGTGTCGACATGCTCTTCAGTGATATTTTGGGTAACAACCAGCTGTATACTAGCCTGGCGCTAAACGGTGAGATCACCGACTTCGGCGGCGCAGTGGCCTATATCAACCGCGACCAACGCCTCAACTGGGGTGGATCTATCTCTCATATCCCCTTCCGCAGCTTCGGATTCGGCGGTACGGGTTTCGAAGAGATCCCCTACAGTGATGACCTCAATGCCCTGGTGGTGGCCGACACCTTTTTCGTACAACGTATCTTTGAGGATAAGGCCAGCGCATTTGCTTTCTATCCCTTCTCTACTACCCTTCGGGTGGAAGGCAGTGCTTCTTACGCCCGATATAGCTCCCGCCTTGACCGCTACGTCAATTATTATCAGACTGACGGCACCTATATAGGCAATCTAATCGGGCAGGACCGGGAGAAGATTGACAATGGTGCCAAAGGCTTTAACCTTTTCAATACCGGCGCCGCTCTGGTCGGCGACAAGGCGGTCTTCGGCCTGGTCGGCCCGCTGCAGGGGCAGCGATTCCGCCTGGGTATGGATAAATACTTCGGAGAATTCAATTTCTGGTTTGCAACCGCCGACTATCGCAAGTACCACTTCTTTAAACCCTTCGGGCTGGCTTTCCGTGCGTTGCACTACGGCCGTTATGGCCAGGGTAGCGAGGACCTCTACCCCATGTTCGTAGGTAGCTCCTGGTATGTCCGTGGTTTTAATACCGGCAATGTGGGCAACTTCCTGAGTGAAAACGGCAGGAGTGTCGACGAGTTGTTCGGTAGCAAGATGTTTGTTTCCAACTTCGAGGTCAGGCTGCCTTTCAGTGGCCCCGAACGGCTGGCGCTCATCAAGTCCGGAGTATTTTTCACCGAACTGGCCTGGTTTGTAGATGGTGGCGTCGCCTGGTACAACTTCGACCAGTTTGACGGTGACATCCCCTTACTCGATGGTGAAGGCAATCCCATCAAAGGCCCTACCGGCGAACCCATTCTGAATTACGCCAAAGCCAAGCCGATCTTTAGCACCGGCGTCTCCATGAGGGTCAACCTCTTCGGCGCCATGGTGCTGGAGCCCTACTATGCTTTTCCACTGAAAACAGAACAAGGGGTGTCGTTGGGCAAAGGTACTTTCGGCCTGAACATCATCCCGGGCTGGTAAGTTGTTTTGCTGCTTGCTAGTTGCTTCCATTGCCAGACTTCAGCAGGCAACTAACAAGCAGCACCTACTTCTCACGTTGCGTCACAACCTGCACCATCTGTTCATACCGCTTCTCCTCTTTGAGGAATTCGAACTCCGGCGCACGGAGGCTCCGGGTATACTGCATGCCATATTCCACAGCCCGCTCCAGGTAATCCAACGCCTGGCCCTTATGGCCCATCAGGGCGTGGACCCTGGCCATGTGCCAGTTGGCGAAAACATCTTCCGGATTTGGTATCAGCCAGAGTTCATTCAGGGCGGTAGCCAAAGGATAATTTTCCTGAGACACCATTTCGAAGCAGGATTCGGCGCTGCGGGCAGCGATCAGATTGAGCAGGCGATAGGCGGAATTGCGCTTGAGCGCATCCTGTTTTTGTGTCTGTTTTTTCAAATAATTGATTTGGACCTCCCACCACTCCAGTTGATCCGGCGGCATAGTGCTGCCGGTTATCGTCCAGTACAACTCTACAAAGGCGGATAGGTATTTTTGCTGTAAGTCAGCCTCTTTTTTATTGACCTTTTCCCGCTCCTTCAGCTGTTTCCGGTAGGCTTTATCTCCAGTAGCCTGCCGAAGGCGGGTGTCAATAGCCTCCGTATTCACGAAAACGCCAAAATCAGTTCGGAAACCTTCCAGTACGTCGACAGCCAGCACCGGGTACTGCTCCTGAAAAAAGGTATCGGCCGCCGCCAGGATGCTATTGCTATAATTCTGTAACAACGCCTTGTCCGGGGACTGGTTTTCCACCTGTTGTTTCAATACCAACCACTGCACCGCTTCGACGGCCTTCCCGGAAGGTGGCCACTCATGGCCGGCTTCGAACAAAATGAGATGGTTATCAATACCAAATTCCGTCAGGCGTTCGCGCGCGCCAAGGTGCTCCTGATAGTTCATGTCTTTAAGCCCCACCATACCGACATACCGGAAACTGGCCTTCTCCGGGCCGGGCATGTATTCTTCTACCGAAGGAAAAACTGCTCCACAGCCAATGACGCCCACCACCCTGCCAGTAATCACAGCGACACTCATAGCCGCCCGGGAACCACCGGAAAATCCAGCTGTATAAAGCTGTTCATAATCAATAGACAGCTTCTCCTGGGTGTCGAGCAACACCGCATCGGCCGCCGCCAGGATATCTTCCCAGGGCCCATTGTGCGAATTATTGGAGCAGGCCAGAATCCAGTTCATTTGCTCTGCTGCCGTTTGAAAAACGCTAAGGGCAAGATGAGACCGGGCCGCCGGTTCAAAGATGTAAAGGATGGGCCAGGTGCGCGCTGGCGTATATTCTTTGGGAAGATAGAGGGCGTAGCTTTGCCCGGGTGTATGGGTGCAAAGTACCGTATCAATGATGTTGCCGGTTGCAAAGTTTGCCCCTGAATGAGCTTCCTGAGCAGGCAGAGAAAGAAAACTCAGGCAGAGAAAAAAAAGTAGTAGTGGCAAGTAACGGTTCATAGCTGGAAGTTCCTTTAAGTTGCATATTGATAGCATACCTGGGCGTGCCTCAGGCTACAAAGTTAAAAGTTAACTGAAGCACTCGCGGGCGTCCCCGCC
>JAGQXQ010000285.1 GCA_020436535.1 Phaeodactylibacter sp. | reverse complement strand
TGGCCTGATCTCTAATGTTTCCTTTAGCTTCCGGATTTTGCGTTCGCCATTCTTTGGCAGTCATTCCGAACAAGGCAAGGTTGAGAATATCTGCTTCACCGGCATAAACCAGGCCGCTTGTTTTATCCTGCGCGAGCCGGGGCGGGATGAGCTCTTCTTTAATTGCATCAGTATGGACGGAATAGTTGATCTTGGTTAGAATACGCCTGACACTCCACTCTAAAGCTTCATGCCGCTCTTGTGCCTCGATGGCCTTTAATCGCTGGAACTCTTTGACCAGATAGACATAAAACTCAGGGCTTAACCACGTTGCAAACTGCACAGCAATATCACTGTGTGCATACGTCCCACCGTAACGCCCGGATTTTGCGGTTATGCCAATTGCACCAGTATTCTTAATCCATTTTGAAACGGACATCAAGAATGTATTACGCGTAAATTCCGCTTTAATGTGGTGAAATTGCACCACATTAAAATCAGGATTATGGACTTTTTCCCAAACGCCGAGAAACTCTACTGTAGAGCCATTACGCAGCCAGTTTCTGATATGATCTCTTGGATCACCTTCAAACTTGCGGGCCATATCTGTAAGGCTAATATAGTCTCCTTTTTCTTTGAGGATCAAAGAGATCTCACTACCCTGTACTGACAGCGTTGTTTTCTTTTTAGCCATGACGGCAATATACAATAATTCGGTTTGAAATAAAACCAAATTGTATCCAATAAAATTATTTGTTCCACGCACGCCATGGATGGGAGGTGTTTTGGTTATTTGGTAGCCGAAGGAATATGGATATGGGGGAGGTTTCTTGTGTATAGCCTTCTGGATCATCTATTTTGGTAAACCTCCGCCTTTGAGAATAAGAATAGTCCAATCTTGTTTACGCCTATTCCTCCTAATTTTCTACTTTTATAAGCCAACCAGCAAGAGACACGAAATATGCCAAGCATTTTTATCAATTACCGCAGAGAGGATAGTAAAGCTTACGCTGTGCTACTGAAAGAGAAGATCCAGGCTTCTTTTGAAAACGTACGTGTTTTTCTGGACACGGAAGATATCGAAGCTGGCCAACATTGGCCCAATCGGCTGGAACAAGAGCTGCGCGAGGCTACCGTCGTCCTTTCTTTGATAGGAAAGAGTTGGTTAAAATGCCAGGATGAATACGGAATAAGAAGGCTGGATATCGAGGAGGACTGGGTAAGAAAGGAAATTGAGCTTGCTCTGGAACTGATCTCCGACGATAACCTGATCATTGTCTTATTAGACAAGGCGACACTGCCCTCAAAAGAAGCATTTTCCAGAATTCCCAAATTAAAAAAACTGTTGGAAAGGGAATATCAGGAAATCCCATTCTCCAGGAGCTTCTCCGATGAGTTTGAGCCGCTCAAAAACAGGCTGGCTAAATTGCTTGAACAGCGGCCATTGAACCCCCTGGAAGCCGCCCGGCGGGAAAATATCCTTAGAGATTATCCTTTATCCAAAGAGGTGCGGAACAGCATGCCCCAACGCTCGTTAAGCCCGGACGGAAGCTCCAAATGGAAGCATTGCCCATTTGTAGGGCTGAATTACTTTACCCGCGACACTGCCCGGCTGTATTTCGGCCGGGATATGGACCTGCTGGAGTTGATCCTGAAGGTTCAAAACCGCGATACCCGGCTCATTTTTCTGCACGGCTACTCCGGAGTGGGCAAATCCTCGCTGTTGTCTGCAGGGCTGGTTCCCCGGCTGGAAGAGCAGCGGCTGGTGTTGTACCACCGCCGGGATAAGGCCGTGGGGCTGGCCGGAGGGCTGCGCCAGTTGCGGAAGAAGGCAGCCAAGGTTACCCGTCCGGTACTCTATATCCTGGACCAGGTAGAGGAAATGTTCACCGACCTAAGCATCGCGGATGAACAAACCAGCTTCGCCCAGGGGCTGGCGGAGGCAGTAAGGAAGGAACCGGGAGCCACTTTTCTGCTGGGGTTTCGCAGCGAATACCTGCCAAAAGTGGATGAGCTGTGCTGGGATGTTCCGGGTGTGGCAAAACAAGAAATCCTCCCCCTTTCCCGCGAAGGTGTCTTCCAGGCTATAACCGGCGTATGGAAAGACGAGGAATTGAATGCTAAATATCAATTGGATATTGAAGAAGGCTTGCCGGAAAGGATAGCCGCCCACCTGAGCCTGCACCAGATCAGGGACTATGTGGCGCCTATCCTGCAAAACCGGCTGGAGCGCCTTTGGGAGAAGGCATTCAAAGGAAGTGGACAGGAAGTGAAGCTCACCAAAGCGTTGTACGATGAACTGGGCGATGCTACTGAGAAAGAATTGCTGAACAGCCGCCTGGCCAGGATGCAACAACAGGCGGAATGGGATGAGGAAAAAACGCTCGAAGTGCTGAACCGCTTTGTTATCGACCTGCCCAGCGCCGGCGCTATTAAAAAGAAGGAGATGGAGGAGAAACTGGCAGGTATCAATGATTATGCTGAAGTGCTCGAAGAACTTCAAAAAGTAGACCTGCTGATCAAAGAAGCTGAAGGGCGGAACAACACCGTCCGCCTTTCGCATGACCTGCTGGCGAAGAGCGTCCGGGAGCGGTATGACGAGTTCCGCAACCGGCAGACGCTTCAATTGAAGTTGGAGAACTTCAACCTGCATTTGAAACAGGCACAGGAAAGCCTGGCCGGCCTGGCTTATGAAGAGGCGGCAGCGGCCGTGGGAAAAGCACTGAAAACCGGAGTGCAAAAGGAAAAACTGGTTAAAGAGGCAATGGAGCTGGCCTATTTTTACAATGAAGCAGGCCAGCCATCCAAAGCTTTGGAGTGGCTGCAGCGGGGAAAAGAGGAAGAGGTGCTTAAAGGGGCTTCCCTGGCCCGCCTGGAGGAACTGGCGCCTGGAAAAGAGGGGTTCCGGCAGCAATGCAGGAGTATCCTGCAAGAGCTGAACGGTGGTTTTTTTGCCGAGCTAGAGGAGTGGTATTATCCTGAAATGATCAAAGTGGAAGGTGGGGCTCTTGAGATGGGAAGCAATGAATATAA
>JAGQXQ010000045.1 GCA_020436535.1 Phaeodactylibacter sp. | reverse complement strand
GCGCCGATGGTGAGGTACATGAACCCGGAGAGGTAGGATGCCCTCACCGCAGTTTTGGCGCTGCGCGCCGCCATGACGCGCTGGAAGACATCCTGCTGGGGAATGCTGCCCAGCCCAATGGTGATCCAGGCGGCGATGTAGTGGATGACGCCATCAAAGCTGGCCTCCGGCAGGAAGTTGAAAAACCCATCCGGGGTGGAAGCCAGTACTTTTCTGATTCCGCCTGCCGCTGTGCCCACCTGATAGGCGATCAACAGCAAACCGATAACGATCATAATGGTCTGTATAAAATCCGTTACCGACACCGCCCACATGCCTCCGATATAGGTGTAGATAACCACCACAATGGTGCAGATCATAATCCCTTCAAATGCCGTAATACCCGTAACGGCAGAGAGGATGATGGACATCGCCACCATCTGCGCTGCGATCCAGCCGAAGTAGGAAGGTATCATAAAGATGGCAGAGATGAACTCAGCGCTCCGGCCGTAGCGCAGCCGGAAAAAATCGTTGAAAGTGAGGATATTCAGCCGGTAAAGGGGCCGGGCAAAAAAAGCGCCGACCAGCACCAGGCAGAGGGCCGCGCCAAAGGGGTCTTCCACCACCCCGATCAGCCCGTTCTCCACAAATTCCGACGAGGCCCCCATAATGGTCTCCGATCCAAACCAGGTGGCAAAGAGCGCACAGGCGGCGACAAACATGGGCAGGTTGCGCCCGGCAATGACGAAGTCCTGAGTGGAGTGCACCTTCGTCGACGCCCACCATCCGATGAGCAGGGTCACAAGCAGGTAGAGGATGATGAATGCTATGAGCATGGCGGTGGTTTATGGTGTGTCTGTGTATCAGTGTATCAGGGTGTTAGGGAGCAGTGTGTCGGTTTTGTAGATGGTTGCTTAATTTGGTTGAACAGCCTGGCTCTGATAAACTGATACACCACCTACTCATACACAAAAACCAGAGGCCCGCGCTCTATCTTTCCAGTGGCAAATCTATCTCTCCCCACAACCGTCCCACCGGATACCGTTTATGCGTCGGCTCGTAGTAAGGAGAACGTTTGTAGATAAAATCCAGCTGAGCACGGGCTGATTGGGCAAATTGTTCGTCCTCCTGCCGCTTCTGTTCCAGGGCCTGCTGCAGGGCGGGGTCCTTCCGCAACAGCTCGGCGGCCGTTTCCTCAAAGATATAGGCATCGAAATATTCCTTCTGCATAAGTACGCCGTCAAAAAAATTCCAGGCGAAGAAAGAATCCCTCCCCTTGGGTTCCAGCGTTTCGACAATGTATCGGTTGCCCACGGAAAACGGAAATACGACGTAATCCCCCTTACGGCATACATGTCGCTGGCGCTCCTCCCTGGTTTGGACACCGTAATGCAGGTAGTGGCCCTCGTAGGGTTCTTTCACAGTTTCGTACGATTCGATGTAGGAAAACTCCAGTTCCAGTTCTACATCCGCCGCCAGCCGGTTTACGGTTACCCCATTCCAGCGCAGGCGCTCGGCCACCTCGGCATAGGCCTGAGGGATGAGGTAAGCCTCGGGGCGCCGGGCGCTTGCCGTCGCCTGATAATACCGGAAGTACGGAATTTTCTTTTCATAGGGCGCATTGCGGTCGTAGTACAGGCGGTCGAGGCCGGAAACCTCGCTTTTTTTATACCCCGCTTCATAGCCTTTGAAAGTGATGGTGTCCGAACGGGAAAAGTCCAATTCCCAGTCGAGTCCAAATTTTTCCTGTTCGATCGAATGCCGCTGCGCTTTTTCCCTGGCTTCCCTGAGCACCGCCCCCTGTTCCTTCATTGCCCGGATCACGGCGGCGAGGAAGGCATAGGTGCCTTGCACCCTGTCTTTGTAGGGTTTCCACATATGCGCTTCCGTTGTGAAACCGATGGTGTTGTGCAAGGCGGCATAGCCGGAAGAATAGCGCGGGAGGTCGAGAAAACCGGCGATGCCTTTGTCGGGCGTATCCCGTGCGTAGACATAAGGCGTCATTTCCCAGCCGGCTTTTTCCATGTCGCTGTACAGGCGGGGCAGCAACTGCTCGTCCAGGTAAGCGGAAAGAAATGAATCCAGCTTATCGGTTTGAGACGGTATCAAAGTCATGGTATACTGGTAATCCGCTCCATCCGAGGAATGCGTATCTATTAATACATCGGGTTGCCAGGCGGTGAAAAGTTGATTGAAAAGCTGTGCATTGCGCGAATCGCACTTGATGAAATCGCGGTTGAGGTCCAGGTTTTTGGCGTTGCCCCGGAAACCATAACCCTCCGGGCCGTTCTGGTTGGCGCGGCTGTAAGGGCCCCGGTTGAGGCCGCCGCTGATGTTGTAAAAGGGAATGGCCACGATGACCAGGTTTTCCAGGAAAGGAGGCCAGGCCGCCTCCTGAAGGAGGTTGCGGAAGAGCAACATTGTAGCGTCTACCCCACAGGGTTCGCCGGGATGGATGGCGTTGTTAATAAAGAGCACCTGCTTATCGGTGGCGCGCGCCGCCTTAGGGGTAAAGCTGCCGTCGGTAGAGAGTAGGGCCAGATGCAGGGGAAACCCACTGTCGGTACTGCCGTGCGCTTCCAGCTGCAGCTGTGGGTATTGAGTTGCCAAGGCTTCATAAAAAGCAATGGTTTCCTGATAAGTGGCCGTCGTATTGCTGTCTTGTTCGAATGGCGCCACCAAGGCGTCCATCTGGGCGGGAAGGGCCAACGGCAGCAGCAGCCCTATGCTTAACAACATGTATGCAAAAAGATGGGTGCAATTGCTCATAATACCTGATTAGTAGGATTCAAAGAAACGGAAAATTTTAAAAAGACGATAAAAACAGGAGCTATGTTGGGGCTAACTCCTTGATTTATTGCGCTTTCTGCTAAAAAATGGGGTTTAAGAGAATTTTAACGGAAAAGGCATAATACCGGCCGCACTTTGAGCCTTTAACAGGTGTTAAATAGGAAGGACGACGATTTTAAATCATAGCCGGAAGTGGTGGTTTAAAAGTCGATCGCCTCTAACCGGCCAGCCCTATTGACTATAAGAAACGAGTAACCGGCGCCACACCACCCCTAATAACTGACTGGCCGAATGCGGCTCTTGAAAAACAATCTACATTAATCATCAATGGCAGAGGGTATATATACGCTATTGAGAGAAAAATTAAAGCAATATGAAAACGAAAAAAATGGGCCTGTGGCTCCTGGTATTGTTACTGGCTGTAACCGGCCTGCAAGCCCAATACTTTGGCAGGAATAAGGCCAACTATGAAAATTTTGACTTTGAAGTCTACCAGTCGCCTCACTTCGAAATATATAACTACCTAAACAACCCCGAGCGGTTGAAGGAATATACTGAGGAAGCCGAGCGATGGTACGAGATGCACCAACGGGTGTTGGACGACACCATCAAAATGCGCAACCCTATCGTCCTGTACAACGACCATGCGGACTTTCAGCAGACCAATGCTATTTCCGGCTCTATCGGCGTGGGAACCGGAGGGGTGACGGAAGCCCTGAAAAACCGGGTAATTCTGCCGCTGGCCATGTCGCAGCAACAAAGCCACCACGTTCTGGGCCATGAATTGGTGCACGCCTTTCAGTATAACATGATTCTCAACGGCGACTCCACTTCCCTGAGCAGCCTGGGCAACCTGCCTTTGTGGATGGTGGAAGGCCTGGCGGAGTACATGTCCATCGGCAGCGTAGACGCCCACACTGCCATGTGGATGCGGGATGCTGTATTACGGGACGATGTACCCACCCTCAAAGACCTCCAGAACCCTAATAAGTATTTCCCCTACCGATACGGTCAGGTTTTCTGGGCGTTCCTGACTGGCCTGAAGGGAGATGAAATCATCGAGCCGTTTTTTGTAGCAACCGCCAAGTACGGCCTGGAAACAGCCTGCAAGCAACAGCTCAGCATGAGCGAGAAAAATCTGTCCGAACTGTGGGTACAGGCTATGAAGGCTCACTTTGGGCAGTTTATCAACGCCAAGGAAGACCGCCTGGTGGGCAAACAGTTGCTTAGCAAGGAAAATTCCGGAGAGATCAATATCGCGCCAGAGATCAGCCCCAACGGCCGCTATGTGATCTTCCTTTCCGAGAAAGACCTCTTTTCTATCGACCTCTTTCTGGCCGATGCCCGCACCGGGGAAATTATCCGGAAGGTGGCCAGCAGCCGCAAGGCCGGCCATATCGATGACTTCAACTATATAGAATCTTCCGGCGCCTGGTCGCCCGACAGCAAAGAATTTGCTTTCGTGGCCGTTAGTAAAGGCCGCAATATCCTGATTATCAAAGAAGCACTAACCGGAAAGACCATCAAGGAGATGCCCATCAAGGGCGTGCAGGCCTTCAGCAACCCCACCTGGTCGCCCGATGGTAAAACCATTACCGTCGCTGGATTGGTGGAGGGGCAGGTGGACCTCTATTCAGTCAATATTCGCTCCGGGGCAGTGGTGCAACTGACCGACGACGCCTACTCCGAAATGCAGCCTCGCTGGTCGGAAGACGGAACCTACCTCGTCTTCTCCTCTGACCAGCTGAGCCGCGACGGCGGACGCACCAATGGCCGCTGGTATTTTAACCTGGCTCGCCTCGATGTCAGTACCGGCGCCATTACCAACTACGACGTATTCCCCGGCGCCGACAACCTCAACCCAGTACTCGACACCGCCGGCAATATCATCTTTCTGTCTAATCGCGACGGCTTCCGCAACCTTTACCAATATGAACCGACTACCGGTAAAGTGTACCAATTGACGGACCTCATCACCGGGGTGAGCGGTATTACCCAATACGCGCCTGCCATCAGCATTGCCCAACGGCGCGACCGGATATTGTATACCTACTTCTCCCAAAAGGGATACTCCATCTACCGGGCCAGCCCGAAGGACTTCCTTTACAAAGAAGTCAGCCCCGATAGCGTCGACTTTACCGCCGCTACCCTTCCCCGGGTCAACAAGCGCGCGAGTGGCCTCGTCGACCGGCAACTCCGGGAATTGGAGCCAACGGCTGACATTGCCGACACCAGCCTAACCACCCTGCCTTACAAACCCAAATTCAAACTCGACTACGTAGGCGGCTCTGCCGGCGTAGGCGTAGGCACCAGCAACACCTTCGGCACCCAAACCGGCCTGGCCGGCGGTGTCGATATGCTTTTCGGAGATATACTCGGCAACAACCAGCTGTATACCAGCCTGGCGCTGAACGGGGAGATCACCGACTTCGGCGGCGCCGTGGCCTACATCAACCGCGACCAGCGCCTCAACTGGGGTGGGTCCATATCGCATATCCCCTTCCGCAGTTATGGATTTGGCGGCACCGGCTTCGAAGAAATCCCGGTCAGTAATGACCTCAACGCCCTGGTAGTAGCCGATACCTTTTTCGTACAACGTATCTTTGAGGACAAGGCCAGCGTATTTGCGTTCTACCCCTTCTCTACTACCCTTAGAGTGGAAGGAAGTGCGTCGTACGCCCGTTATAGCTCCCGCCTCGACCGTTACGTCAATTTTTATCAGACCGATGGCGTCTACATAGGCAACCTCATCGGCCAGAATCGCGAGAAAGTAGATAATGGCGGCTCCGGCTTCAACCTGTTCAATACCGGCGCCGCTTTGGTCGGCGACAAGGCGGTCTTCGGGCTGGTCGGCCCGTTGGAGGGCCAGCGATTCCGGCTGGGTATGGATAAATACTTCGGAGAATTCAATTTCTGGTTTGCTACTGCCGACTATCGCAAGTACCACTTCTTCAAGCCCTTTGGGCTGGCCTTCCGCGCGCTGCACTACGGCCGCTATGGCCAGGGTAGCGAGGACCTCTACCCCATGTTCGTGGGTAGCTCCTGGTATGTTCGTGGTTTTAATACCGGCAATGTGGGTAGTTTCCTGAGCGATAACGGCAGAAGGGTAGACGAGTTGTTCGGGAGCAAGATGTTGGTTTCCAACTTCGAGGTCAGGCTGCCCTTCAGTGGCCCGGAGCGGCTGGCGCTCATCAAGTCCGGAGTGTTCTTCTCCGAACTGGCCTGGTTTGTGGATGGTGGCGTCGCCTGGTACAACTTCGACCAGTTTAACGGCGACATCCCCTTGCTCGATGGCGAGGGCAACCCCATCAAAGGCCCCACCGGAGAGCCGATCCTGAATTACGCGAAAGCGAAGCCGATATTTAGTACGGGCGTATCTATGCGGGTCAACCTCTTCGGCGCTATGGTGCTGGAGCCTTACTACGCTTTCCCGCTTATAACGGAACAGGGTTTGTCGTTGGGCCAGGGGACTTTTGGCCTGAACATCATTCCGGGCTGGTAAGTTGTTTTTGTTTTTTTAGAAAAAAAGTTGCCGCACAACAAACTGTGCGGCAACATTCGGATTAGTAAGAAAAAACTCTCATTTATAAAATCTGTAAACCTCGCCCGTGTTGATATATCGCTTGCGCAACTTAAATTGTCATTTTCCAGATGCGCAGGCCGTAAAGTGGCCAACTCGGATTTTAATTATTCCAAGTTGCCTCATTTATAGTTCAACGATACATAAATACCAGAGGCACTAAGATAAGCCATGCTATTCCTCAAAAACACTACTCGTTCATGTAGTTTTCATCTATGTTGTGGAAAACGACCAACTATCTGCTCAGAATGGTGTGGAGCTTGATGGAAAATCGATATTTTTATTATCGGAAAACGGAAAATCAACCATAACACCTATGAGGTACTAAAGCACCCGGTGTGAAATTAAGGCTTATGAAACCACTGGCTACCTTACTTGCGCTTTGCCTGCTATTTTTTGGCCCATCCGTTTACAGCCAGCGCTTTGGCGCCGGGGCCATTCTTGGCCTGAATGCATCTCAGATCGATGGGGACAACCAATTCGGTTATCGCAAATTTGGACTGGCTGGGGGGCTGCGGGGTATTGCTCATTTGTCTGCCCGGTTCGACCTGCAGGTTGAAATGCTGTACAGCCTCCGGGGTAGCGCCGCCAAAACCCGCGGATATAAAGGCCCGGCTACACCGGTAGATATCAAATTGCAGTACGCCGAAGCTCCACTTTTACTCAACTATAAGGTCCTTGAAAATTGGGACGGCCAGTATGTGTTGCATTTTTGCACCGGGTTTTCTTATGCCCGCCTTCTCGGATCGGAAGTAAAGGAAAGGCGTTCCACACCAACTAATCAGGAAGATTTCAACATTCTGGAAGCAGAGAAAGACTTCAAGAGAAACGAAATAGGCTGGGTTTTGGGAGCCGCCTTTTTACCTATCCCTAAATTGTCTGTAGAGTTGCGGCACGTTTTCGCCCTTAACCCTCTTTTCAAGAGTGATATGCACGATGGAAGAACGCTTCGGTCTTATTATCTTCAGCTGCAGGTAGCCTATCTGCTTTGATCCATCCTACTCTTTATCCTGGCGATTATAGAATTGAAAAATGGCGACCAGGCTTTCCTCTTTATGAGGGTTGAGTTGATTGTTCTTGGCGTATTCGGCAACTGCTTTTTTGCGGCGGCTCAAGGCTTTGAGAATGCTGCTTTTACTTAGGCGAAGGAGCCTTGGCTGTTCCCCAACACGCCGGTAATAATAAGCCTCCTGTAATTCCAGCCGGTCGTTGCGGTCGCCGATATTCAACGCCGGGTTGTAATCGCTTTTTTTCAATTCGAGAGAGCGGCGCAACAAAAGGGCGGTTTCGCCTTCCACCAGCAATTGAAAGAAACCCACTTTGCGCTCACCTTCAGGGCTGCGAAATTCGAGGGGGACGAACACCTGCTTTCCGATAGCAATAGCCCTGATCTTTGCCGGATAGAGACCCAGTACTTCCTTATCCGGGCTCAATACCTGCACCTCATCATCGTAAATCCGGTATCGCGCTTTCACATTGACCACCTCGTCCTCCGGCGTCAGAATGTAGGCGTCTTGCCATCGTTCGTCCAGAAAGAGGCTGCCCTCCACTTCTTTAGGAGCGGCGCCACGGGACAGGTAGGTGTCTTCCGCAAAATAATTGGGGTTGTTCAAACCCCTCCTGATGGTTTGGCTTATTGAATCCAACTGCGCATAGCTGCCCGGAGAAAAAGAGCAAAGCACTATTCCAAATAAAATTAAACAACGCATAAGCCTGCCTCTTTAAAAGGTTGGTAAAAAAGCAGAAGGGAAACAAAGCACAAAGCTGTTTCCCTTCCACCCTCTTCTACAGACACCCTCCGTTTTCTGCCGATGGCAGCTTACCCGGAGCAGGTGTGGATAAAAAGATGTTACTTGTTAATTGGCGTCTTTTCAAACAAATCCGGGATCGGGTTCGGAGTATTTACATTGGCGTCGATCTCTTCCTGCGGGTAGAGGAAACGTTGTGGCAACTGGCTACCCGATGTGGGAGGCAGTTCCAGCAAGTTATCCGTTCGGCGCACATCATTGAACACCTCCATTTGTCCCATGAGAGAAACGTATTTCTCCTCCATGATTTCGTAGAGTAAAGCGTCGTTGCGGGAAAGGCCGGGCCGGCTGGCGATCCCACCGTTGTCAAAGTCGGCGAGGGTGTACGGCTCGTACTTACCCGCCGGAAACTGAGCAGCCAGCATAGCACGAACATTATTGAGGTGCGTCAGGGCGGCGTCCGGATCGCTGTTGCCGCGCCATTCCGCCTCGGCCATGATCAGCTCGTTCTCAATAACTGTAACCAACGGGAAGGAAGCCGTAGCCGCCCACATACCGTCGTAGTTTAAGTCGTAAGAACTCTCCTCGCCAGTAAAGGCAAAAGCGAAACGAGCGGATTCATCGGTCTTGTTATTGCCACGGTAAGCCGCATTGGCCGGATCGAGAATAGCTGGCAGATAAGCGTTATTGGCCGTCATGTAACCTTCCCTGTCCGATTGGCCGAAGGAATAGTAGATATTCTGATCCTGATTGTAGGACCCTGTAGTGTGGGGAATGATCCACTCATCACCCACAGACTTGACCCCTTTCGTTGCTGAATTGATGGCCGTTGAATATTGTCCAAGGTGAAGTGCATAACGAGCTTTCAGAGAGGAAGCCACCTGCGACCATTTGGTTGCGTTGCCGCCGAAGTAGAAATCCAGGCTGGCGATACCCGAACTGGTAGGGGTGCCGGAAAGGTCGGAAATAGCCTGGTCCAGTAAGGTTTGAACATCGTTGTAAACATCGGATTGCGGGTCATACGCCGGATCCGGGAATTCCAAAAATTTGTTGGCCTGTGTATAAGGAATATCCCCCCACATAGATGCCATCATACCATAAGAATGAGCCTGGAGAGTACGGGCAATACCACTGGCCAGTTTGTCATTCGTCGCAGCCGATTTATCAATAACGATCTTACTGTTCTCGGCAACGAGGTAGTACTTGTCCCAGTCGAAGTTTTCGGCGTTAACGCCATAGAGCTCCAGTGCTGCATACTGGCGGTCAGATCCGGTAAACTGACGGGACCACATGCAGGCAAGGCGAGCATCTTCCCCTTCGTGGGCAATGATAGTGCCGGTAAATGCCGCGTTGAGCACCGCTTCGATGGGTGCATCCGAGGCATTGTTGGGATCCTCCTGATAGCTGTCTACAAAGTCACTGCAGGCAGAGAAACTTAGCAAGGCGAACCCAAGGAGGCATGAAAAAATATTTTTGGTTGTCATAACAGCTTTCAATTTTAGTGATTAGAAGTTGAGGTTGAGCGCTATCCTGTAGGTACGGGTTCCCGGGTTCTGGAAGTAATCAAGGCCAAATCCGTTTTGGCCAGCTCCGGTCAGGTTGGTGTCCGGGTCGTTGCCCTGATAGTCGGTCCACAGCAACAGGTTTCTGCCGGTAAAGGACAGAGACGCGCCGCGAAGCCAGTTGGTCAGGTTGTTGCCAAAATTGTAGGATAAGGTCACCTCGCGCAAGCGTGACCAGGTAGCGTCTTCTACAAACTCTTCTTCAGGCCCGGTAAAGCCGCTGCCAGGGCCGTTGCGGTAAAATTGTTCGTCAACGAATACCTGTCCGGCGCCATAATCCTTGATCTCTCCACGAACGGTGTAGGAGCCATCGGCGTTCTGCCAGAACGGATATTGCTCAGCGACAGTACTTCCGCCAAAAATCTTCAGTTCGTTGGCCTGTTGTGAGGTTAAGTCGGTTGTTGTTGCAGTATAGCCCGCCATACCGAAGAAGGCAAGCGCACCACGTGTTCCGTTCCAGATTTCACCACCTTCACTGTGATCGAACAGGATGTTCAGGCTAAAGCCTTTATAGGTGACCAAACCACCAACGCCGGCCTTCCAGTCCGGGTTCGGGTCGCCAATAACACCGGAAGTGGAACCCAGTTGCGGGAATCCGTCTTCGTCCAGGTCCAGGTTGCCGTTGGCGTCACGCGCCCAGGTGCCGGCGAAAAGTACGCCGAGTTGCTCTCCAACTACCGCCCGGGAGCTCCCGCCGGAGAAGCCGGCCAGCAAGAGGGATTCGGTACCGGTCATTTTGGTTACTTCATTGCGGTTGCGGGTAAAGTTACCATAGATGTTGAAGCTCAGGTCCTGGTTATCAATGATCCCGAAATCCACTTCCAGCTCGATCCCTTTATTCTCGATCGAAGCCGCGTTGGCGATCTGCTGGGTAAAGCCGGTGGAAGAAGGCTGGCCCACCGCGATGATCAGGTCATCGGTTGTATTGTTGTAATAGGTAAAGCCGAGATTGATGCGTTCCTTGAGAAAACCAAGGTCAACACCTGCTTCTACCTCCGTTTTGATCTCCGGCTTGATGTCCGGGTTGCCGGCAATAGTGCTCTGTGCAAAAGCGCCACCGTAAGAACCTGGGTTCACGCCCGGGCCCCAGCCTTCGCCGAAGCCGGTATTAGATGCCGTAGGGGCGTAAAAGTCGATACCCGTCAGGTAGGGATCCGGCCCGCGGCCCACCTGGCCATAACCGGCGCGGATGCGGCCGGAAGAAAGCACATCGCGGTTCGACATTAGTTTGGTAAACTGCCAGGCCACATCTGCCGCCGGATAGAATACCGAGTTGTCACTTGTCGGTAGAGTGGATAACCAGTCATTGCGGCCCGACAGGTTCAGGTAAACCTGGTCGTAGAATTCAAAGCCCAGCGTGGTGTAAACGCCAGCCGTACGGGTTACTTCCTCGCGGTTGAACAGCTCGAAATTGGTTGCGTTGTTCAATTGTGGCGGGGAGAAGGGGTTGATGAAAGAACGGGCGTTGGCGCCGTGGTCATCCAGGCGCTGGTCATTCAGGCCCATTCCCACCAGTGCTGAAAGTGCGATCTGATCGGTCAGGTCAAAACGCGCCCGTGCGATGAAATCGGAATTGATCTGAGTCCGGGTGATCGTCTCCTTGGTGAAACGGCCGCCGCTGTTGGTACCGGCGGAAATCACCGGATAGACATCTTCTCTTTCATCGGTATAGGTATCCAGGCCGGTGCGTGCCGTTAGGTTCAACCAACTGGTAGGCTCATAACGTAACTCGACCTTACCCAGAATGCGATTGACCTTGGTGGTACTCTCGATGTTGCGGATCATCCAGGCCGGGTTGTCATAAATAGAGTTCGTACTAGCGCCCAGCGGGTTGCGGTAAGCACGTTGCCGGTCCGGGAAAGCCTTTCCGGAAGGATCGACGTAGGTGCCTTCATACGCGCCGTCATTAAAGTCGATGGCGCTGCGCAAGCCACCCAGGAACAGGCCGTTCAGGTTAGACCCCATCTGAACCCGGTTGGAAGTGGAATAGGTATAACCAGCATTGACGTCAACAGTGAATTTATCGCCCAGCCGTGTGGTCGCATTCAGGCGGGCCGTTGTACGGTCATAATCGCTCCCGGATTTGATAACGCCCTCCTGGCGCAGGTTGGCCACGCTGAAGTAAACAGAACCATTCTCCGTAGCCGAGGTCACGCCCAGTGAGTTGGAAACCGTAGAGCCGGTCTGGAAAAGCGTCTCGTAGGGGCTGAAAATATCCCGGGAGTTCTTCCCCCCGTGGGTATTGGTCGCCGTACCGTTGGCAAGGGCGTAGTAACGCGTACCGTCTGCCGTCTCGAAATAGCCGGCATAACCAGCAGCATTCGGGTCGGTAATAAATGCATCCGTTCCACCCGGCCGGTCGGCAATGCGGTCGCCCCAGGAGCGGCCGCCGGTGGGGTTGAACTGAAACTGCCCATTATTACCTCTTCCATATTCATTATTCAAAGGGACTTCCTGGTTAACTTCGTCAAAAGCCACAGAAGAATTGAAAGTCACATTCCACTGCTTATTTCGGTTGTAACGCCCCTTCTTTGTAGTGATAACGATCACCCCGTTGGCTGCGCGGGAACCCCAGACTGCCGCAGCCGAAGCGCCACGCAGCACTTCTACGCTGGCGATGTCTTCCGGGTTGATGTCATTAAGGCGAGACTGCTGTGTCACACCTCCGCCCGAACCAAGGCTACCAGAATTACCCCGGGCTTGCCCACCAAAAGCTTCGCCATAGTAAGAGTCGTTGAAAATGGGAACCCCGTCAATCACGATCAGCGGCTGCAGGTCTCCGGTAATGGAGGTAGCTCCCCGAATCTGAATGCGGGCGCCCGAGCCTGGGTCGCCGGAGGAGGATACAATATTGATCCCCGCAGACTTGCCGGCAAGGCTGTTAATGAGCCCCACCTCTCCGGAACGGGTCAAGGCGCCTCCATCAACGGTAGATGATGCCACGCCCACTTTGGATCGTTTGGTCTCAAACCCCAAAGCGGTAACGACAATTTCATCCAAAAGCTCGGCACTTTCACTCAGAGAAACGTCCATAACATTGGCAGCTCCGATTTCAATTTCCTGGTTTGCATATCCGGTGTAGCTGAATACTAATGTATTACTACCCTCCGGCACGCGCAGCGAGTAAGCCCCCTCAACATCGGTAATTGTCCCGGATGTCGTCCCCTTTACAAGCACACTCGCGCCAATAAGCGGAGTGCCCTCGTCATCGGTTACGGTACCAGTGATGGTGCGCTGCGCTACTGCTAGCGTAAATGCCAATAACACCATCGGCAGAACCATTAAAAGTTTCTTCATGATAGAGTTTTTTGATTAGGAAAAGTGAGTATAGAGTTATTTAAATACCACATATAGAGCCGCGCCCCAGCGGTTGGGGCGCCTTTGATTCCTTTTCCAATCTAGCAAGCTCAAAAAAGTGTACATGCCGGAGAGCTCTTTCTCACAGCCTGGTGAAGTTGATGAAATGGCGAGTAGTGATACTAACGCTACTTTTGATGCACTCAACCCTTGCCAATCAAGGGATTTAATCCTCAGGCGATTACTTAATATATAATAACGATCAGGAATACTCAACGCTGCCTTCAACACTATTTTCTTTCTCCACAACGGGCTCCACAAAAGGCGCCGAAGGAACCCGTTTGCAACGTTCTCAGAAAGCCTCCTGCACGGACAAAAAAATTGCCGCATATTGGCGACTATACGGCAACTCCCGGTTTAGAGTGTGGTCAAATACTCACTTTTCATTCTGTTAAACCTCGCCGTAAAAAACACAATATTATTAAGAGTGCTAAAGTAGGAGTTGTGCAGGCACAATTGACCTACCCAAGTGTGTAGTTTTTTTCATGCTGGCGTACCTGGCTGTAGCCGTCGAGTTCTGAATATTTAGGTGTCACATCATTAACGGACACCTCGTTAATGATCTCGAAAACCGTTTAATGAAAAGGCAGATCAATTTGAACGATAAAAGCCAATTGCGAAGGAAAAGGTTGCCGGGCTTATCTCCCGGCAACAGAAATACAGATTAGTATGAAAAAAAATCTCAATAGTTACAAAATTGAATGAACGCGCAATGCTTACTCATACCATACCCACCTTGGCTGCCTTGATCAGGGCCTCATGGCGGGAGTTAACTTTTAGCTTTCGGTAGATATTCTTGAGGTGAAACCGCACTGTATTGGGGCTGACAAACAGCCGTTCGCCGATCTTGCGGTAGCTATACCCCTTACAAAGAAGGGCCATTACGTCGAACTCCCGTTTAGACAATAAATGCAGCGGATTTTCCTGCTGGCTGAAGGAAGTCACTACCCGCTTGGCTACAGATGGACTCATGGGAGCACCGCCGGCCTTCACTTCCCGGATGGCATTCAGCAAATAGGACGGGAAAAAGGTTTTGGAAATATACCCGAGGGCTCCGGCTTTGAAGGCGGTGAAAATCTGGTCTTCACGCAGCGAGTTGGTAAACATGATGACGCAAAGCCCTGGTATCTCCCCCAGAAGAAGGCGCACACAATCAGCGCCCTGCATGTCAGGAAGGTCCGTTTCGATAAGGAGGACGTCGGAAGGGCACTCCGGTAAGCCTTCCAGGGCAGACTGCCCATCGGCGTACGAGCCAAGGCAACAGAAACCATTACTGGTTTCCAGTATGCCCTGGACGCTTTCTCTCACGTCCCGTTTGGCATCTACAATTGCAACAGAAATCATTTTTAGTCGGGTGTATTCAGTTATCAAGGACAACACAAATTTTTCGGGGTTGCCTCTTGCTTTACATTGTCCCTAAGATGCGGCTAAATTAACTGTGAATCAAGTGCGCATCGGCCGGATTGTATAAACTGGCCCTTTTTAAGGACCAATCCATTTTTTAACTATATCAAATTACAAGTATTTCCAGCGTGATCATACTACATACCTGATTAGTTGAAGGCATTTGTGTGGAGGATGACATAAGAAGAGGTGTAAATGTGTGAATGACCGGTTAGAAACAAAGATACCCGGCCTTCTTTTCCGATTTAACACATTTCCATCTTCCCCCCCGCTTCTTACCTCACCAGCAGCGCTGCCCCGAACACCCCAGCGCTGTCCCCCAGCCTGGGCTTCAGGAATTTCGTTTGCAGGCTGTTGTTGAATACGAACTGTTTCGCAACGGCTACCCCGTCAGTGTAAAGCAGGCCGATATTGCCCAGGCCGCCGCCCAGGACGACCACGTCTGGGTCCAGAATGTTGATGACTTCGGCGATACCTTTGCCGAAAAAGTGAGTGAGGCGCGTCATGGTGGCGAAAGCAGCCTCGTCCTTCCCGGCCCTGTGGCGCTCGACGACCTGAGGCAGCTTT
>JAGQXQ010000284.1:6215-10574 GCA_020436535.1 Phaeodactylibacter sp. | reverse complement strand
GAGGCGGATGATGGCTATATCGGCTTCCTTAGGGTCATCTACCACGCTACCGTATTGGGCAGCTGTTTCTGCATCCAGGTTTTCCACATAGATCTTCAGGACACCGGTTGCCAAAGGCAGCACATCTCTCTCGTTTTTCAGCAGTGTCATGGCGCGGCGTTGGGCTACCTCGCCGGCCTCGACGAATTCCGGTTTTCCCGCCACCTGGCCCACCTGGACGGGATCGATGTAAGGATTATCGAACAGCCCCAGTTGGAATTTAACCCGCAGCAGGCGCCGGACGGATTCGTTGACCCTTTCTTCGCTCAGTTTGCCTGCTTTTACCAATTGCACTACTACTTCCGGGATGGTTTCTCCGCCAAACTGGTCAACGCCGGCTTCTATGATCCGTAACACCCGCTCTTCGGTATTTAGTTCTTCCACACCCCATGCCCGGGCGTTCCAAATTACATCAGGGCCCATCGGCGAATCGGTGACGAGCCCCCAGTCTGTACAAACGACTCCATCGTACTTGTATTTTTCACGCAGCAAGCCTGTGATGATGGCTTTATTGTAGGAAAACCCTACCTCTTCGTATTCCAGGCCCGTGGGCACGCCGTAGTAGGGCATGATGGCAGCCGTTCCAGCCTCGAAGGCAGCTTCGAAGGGAATGAGGTGGTAATTGAAATTGTTCCCAGGATAGGCCTGTCCTTTGTGGAAGGCAAAATGGGGGTCCAACCCTTCCCGCTGCGGCCCGCCGCCAGGGAAGTGCTTCGTCATGCAAGCTACCCCGTTGGAGTCGAGTTGTGTTCCCTGAAAGCCCAGGATGTAGGCTTTGGCCAGGCGGGCGGACAGATGCGCATCCTCTCCGAAGGTACCGCTGATGCGCGCCCAGCGGGGCTCGGTGGCCAGGTCGATAGAAGGGTGCAGGGCCTCGCGGATGCCAACGGCCAGGTATTCCTGCCTGGCGATATCGGCAAACTCCCGCATCAGAGCTGTATCGCCAATGGCGGCAAAGCCGAGCTGTTCGGGCCATTGGGAGAACCCTTTGGCTTCCATGGCGAAGATGGATTTACTGAAGTAATGGCGCGGGTCGGAAGCAATAGTGACGGGAATACCCAGCCGGCTTTCTTCGGCCAGCTTTTGGATGTTGTTGTACCATTTGCCTAAAGCCTCTTTGGATGGAATATCCCAAATGTTGAAATGATTCAGTTTCCCGCCTTTGATGAGCATGGTGGCGCTCGGCCTGGGCCGGTTGTGCACCACCACGGGCTCCTCACTTATAGATCCGTCTTCTCTGATGCCCACTCCGCCGATGAACAGCATGCCGGCCTTTTCTTCCAGGGACATTTGCTGTAGCAGGTCGTCTATCCGGGCGTTTATCGGTTGTCCGGGGTCTTCGTAGACATCCATTTTACCATTTTTGTTGAGGTCGTGGTAAGCACGATCCTGATGGGATTGGGAAGCGCAGTCGGTTAGCAAGGCCAATAATAGCAGGAGTTGGATCTTTTGCATAGAGTGGTGGATTTTATCTCTAATTTAATAGATAAGGCGTAATAACCATTTAGAAATTAGCTTTCAATACTACAAAGTTGTAGGTGTCCACACTACGTACGGGGAAAGCAGGAGAGGAGCTACTTCACCGGCACCCCGACCCCCCACTTCACCTGCGTCATCACAAAGGAACTCTGAACGTTGCCGATGTTATCCAGGGCGGCCAGCTTGTTGACGATAAAATCCTGATAGGCTTTCATATCGGTAGCGACTACTTTGAGCAGGTAGTCGAACATGCCGGCGATATGGTAGCACTCCACCACCTCGTTCAGATGGTGTACTTCATCTTCGAACTTTTGCAGGAAGGCCTGGGCGTGCTCCTTGAGCTGCACGTTGCAATAGGCCACCAGGTGGTAGCCCATTTTTTCCTTATCCAGCAGGGCGGCGTAGCCGCTGATGTATCCTTGGTCTTCCAGTCGCCGGATGCGCTCATAAACGGGCGTAATGCTCATGCCCAGGCGGGCGGCGACCTCCTTATTGGTGTACTTGGCATTCTCTTGCAGCAGGTGCAGAATGCGCAAGTCGGTGGCGTCGAGAGGTTTCATGGGCGAAAATTTTTCTATTGTGAGGTTGTTGAAGAACGTTATTCGAATGTTTTTTCTTTTAGATCAATAAAATTAAGTTTTATTTTCCTGAATTGATATTCGTCATGGAAAAATAATCTACTAAAAGGTATATTTGTAATGTAATTATTGGACTTTCCCTAACCAAAAAGAGTGAAAAATGCCCAACCAGAAATTTCAACCGGAGAGCCTGATGATGTCATACGGCCACCATTCAGGCATGGCCCGGGGCGCTGTGAAAGCCCCCATCTATCAGGTCTCAACCTTTACTTTCGAAACGGCAGAACAAGGCAAGGACTTTTTCGAACTGGCCTACGGCTTGCGCGAACCTGTGAACGGGGAAGCGCCGGGTATGATCTACAGCCGGTTGAACAATCCCAACCTGGAGATCCTCGAAAAGCGCCTTTGTTTGTGGGATGAAGCTGAGGATAGCGCCGTTTTCGCCAGTGGTATGGCGGCCATCTCCACCACGGTGTTCGAATTCCTGAAACCGGGTGATGTATTGCTGTACAGCAGCCCTCTATACGGCGGCACGGTGCACTTTATCACGGAAGTGCTCACCCGTTTCGGTATTCAGGTGGTTCCGTTCTACTACGACCAGCAACCAGAGGCTATTCTCAGGCAGTTAAAAGCCAATAATCAGGCACATCGGGTGGCGATGATCTATATTGAAACGCCCGCCAACCCGACCAATACGCTGATCGACATCGAGGCGATGAGTGCTTTGGCAAAAGAACTTTCCTCTAAAGGCCGGCAGGTGCTTACCGTTGTAGACAATACCTATATGGGGCCACTCTGGCAGCATCCCCTGCAATTGGGCGCCGACCTCGTTCTTTATTCCGCCACCAAATACATCGGTGGCCACAGTGACGTGATCGCCGGGGCAGTGCTGGGCAGCCATGAACTGATTGCCCGCATCAAAGTTTTGCGAACTTTTTTCGGCAGTATGGCCAGCCCTTATGACGCCTGGCTTCTTACCCGCAGCCTGGAAACCTTAAAGCTGCGCATGGAAAAACAAACCCGGAACGCTCAGCGTGTCGCCCGCTTTCTGCAGCACCATCCCATGGTGGAGCGTGTTCACTACCTGGGCCTGCTCACCGAATCCGATGGGCAACAGTACCGCATCTACGGACGACAGTGTAGCGCTCCCGGCGCCATGCTGGCCTTTGACATCCGGGGTGGTGAAAAAGAAGCCTTTACTTTCCTCAATAACCTGGAGCTGGTCAAACTGGCCGTCAGCCTGGGCAGCACCGAGTCGCTGGCAGAGCATCCGGCAACAATGACCCATGCGGGCATTCCCGGAGGCATACTGGCGGAGATGGGCATTTCCGAAAAGCTGGTCCGTCTTTCCGTGGGCGTTGAAAATGTGCGGGACCTGATCGCAGATATCGGGCTGGCGCTGGAGAAGGCGGCGGAGGTGCGTGAGGCGGAAGTGTTGGCTTGATGCGGCTTTTTGTTGATGGTCGGTAAAATAAATAATGAACCTTTGAGGTTTCCAAAACCTCAAAGGTTTTCTATATTTACTTACTTCATTTGTATCTTCCCGTTTTACTACAAACGCCCACGATATGACCCGTGACGAAGCCTTCACCCTGCTCACCGAAATGACCGAAACCGAATCTCTCCTGCGCCACGCCCGTACGGTGGAGCTGGTGATGCGTGCTCTGGCCCTGCATTTCGGGGAAGACGAGGAAAAGTTTGCGGCCACTGGCCTGCTGCACGATGCGGACTATGAAAAGTACCCCGATCAGCATCCCGGCGTCATCGTCGCCCGCCTGAGAGAGTTAGGGGAAGAAGAGATCGCCCACGCTATTGCCGGCCATTACACCAAATGGAATGTCGCCCGCAACTCCCTATTGGATAAGTGCATCGTTGCCGCTGATGAGTTGACCGGCTTCATCTACGCTGCTGCTCTGATTCGCCCCACCCGCATCGAAGGGATGAATGCCAAGTCTGTCTTGAAAAAGTTAAAAACCAAATCCTTTGCCGCCAGTGTCGACAGAGAGGAGGTCCGGAAAGGGGCGGAACTGCTGGGCTGGGAATTGCGGGAGCTGATCGAATTTATTATTCCGGTACTGGAAAGGCATGGAGAGGAACTGGAGTTGGTAGCGCCCTAAGAGTATGTTTGGAGGCCAAACTTTGAGCTGCATAGGCCACTTTTTTGATGATCCATCGTTGCTTTTTTTCCCGCTTTTCGAGAAAAGCGGGATACCGAACGGTATGCTCTTCTGCCAAAGGCATGGCTTCGCCAAAAAAGACGCCT
>JAGQXQ010000284.1:3977-6165 GCA_020436535.1 Phaeodactylibacter sp. | reverse complement strand
ATCCGGCCTCCAAACATACTCTAAGCAGGTGCTTTAATAAGTGCTTGGACAATAGTAGCCGAACCTATGCTGCTTCGAAAGCAAAATGCTAAATGCATTTTTCCTGGGATTCTGGCCATATTGTTATATGGCAAAATTGTTCGATTGTTTTTGTCCAACTTACTTTTTCTTCCATTAAGTGACAATTAGTTGCTTTTTAATCAGGATTAAGCGGTCATTTACTCACCCTTTAGCCCACATTAATTAGTGGGCCTTTCCTTTGCCGCAGGTTCTTGGCCAAACAGAAATTGAATCAATAAAAAAATCACATTAACCCCAGGCGCCGGAAGCGGAAGTGAATTCAAGAACCCCTCCGGATAAGGCGCCTAAAAACCAATTATTTTATGTTGACTGTAGAAAATGTAATTCCCAAGAGCATGTTTGCTATCAGCGGTAATGTACACCTGCACGAAAGTGCTTCCAGCAAGGACCTTCCCGCCGCCCCTCCGGTAAATATTGTACAACGCGACCAGAACGTTTACATCCACTTCGTGTGGCAGCAGAATGGCTGGCTGGGTAAAATGTTGTCTTCCAGCTGTCGTTGGGAAGCCCGCGTTTATCTCGAGCAAATGGGCGCAGGCGAGGTTGCCAACCCTGCTCCGGCAAACATTTCCTTTAAGCGTGCCGGGTCTGCTTCCTATAGTGGCGTTGTGACCCTGCCGGCATTCTCTCTGCCTCAAGGCGCGTACAAGGTGATCGCTACCCTGATGCTCCACGGCCCATTGGGCCCGACTCCCATCTCTGCTTTTGAAGAGGTCGGCCTGCTACAGGTGTATGAAGACTAATCCTTAATCCTTCTGTGGGAGAGCAACAGTGAAGGGGCTGCCAACGGTAGCCCCTTTCTTGTTCGCCAACCATCCGATTCTATCACTCAAAAAACTAAAAACATGATACAGGAAAATATCCTTCGAGCCATTGAAGAGGAGTTCTGTCCTTCCGATGCAGGTTTTTATACTTACCACGATCCCGGACAAGATAAATATTATGGATTTTTCATCGATGAAATTTCAAAAGTTTGGATGTTGAGCAAGCCTTATGCTACAGAACGCAATTGTGAAAATGCGTTGCAACGATTTAGGGATGGCCACTTCCTTGCTGATGTCAAAGAAGGAGGAGGAGGGCTCTTTTATACTGAATTCAGAAGCGAAGCGGGACAGGTGTTGGCCTGGAGCCCTGAATTTATTGACAGGGTTGACGCGGAGCAGGCTGAAGGCCGGTTAAAAGGTATACAATCACAGCAGGAGGGTTCTGCCGCTGAGGCCATGGAACCCGAGATAACCGAGCGGACCCCACCCAGGCACAGCTTTCGGCTCGACTTTTACCGGGGCGGACCACAGACGCCCATCCGAGGGCGCATTGAATATTCGCTCACTCAGGAAAGTGTTGCTTTTCAAGGGCTGGACATGAACCTGGTGCGTTCTTTTGTCGCCCGGCGCCTGGACAACATCGAAGGGCCGGAAGGAGTTGCTGGAGTCAGTAGTGGGGAGATCCGTATTTTGGAACACGGCCAGCCGGCCAGCCAGGCTGTTTTTTCAACAGAAACGCCTCTGGAAGTAAGCCTGGAGATTGATATTCCTGAGGGGGAGGGCTATAATGCTTTTGTGTACGCCAAATCCCTGGGGGATCACCGCGAGTTGCTAATCGGCAGGAAGCAAGGGGCCAGCGGGCCAGTTCGGGTTCCTGTTTTTACCAGGGGGCTTGGCTCCGGCCTGTACCGCTTTACAGCGACTGTTCACCTGGAAGGCGCCAGCCGGGAAGGCCAGCCTGCTGATTACTCACTCTCCAGTGCTCTGTTTCAGCTGTTCTCTGAAACGGAAGCCGGCGTAGAAGTCTCTTGATTTTTTCTAAGCTTGTTTGGAGGCCGGGTTTGAAGTGGGAAGTCGGAAACTGGAAGGGGGAAGTGGGGATGCCGCATTCAACGAGGATTTGATGCCGGTTTTTTCGCCTTTCGATTTCCGGCTTCAACACCGGAGCGTCTAAAGCCCAATGATCTGCATTTCATAGAATTATCGTAACTATTCAGCCATTGGCGCTTAGCTGTTGGCCATTGGCGCCCGATGCTCATAAAAATGGGATATAAGCTTAAGCTACCGGTTTTTTGCTAAGTACTCTGTAAATTAAGTAAATTCTCGTTTATGAACGATGTATT
>JAGQXQ010000284.1:0-3877 GCA_020436535.1 Phaeodactylibacter sp. | reverse complement strand
ATTTATTTTACAGAGTACTTAGCATAACAACCTTAAGGGCAGGCATTTGTTAACCGCCAAAAGCTAACTGAATAGTTACGAATTGTCTTTTTACTGCCCATTCACAGGCCGCTCTGGTTTTTATTTTTGATTGAAAATGGTTAAATTATATCCGAAATAAAAAAGTATCTGTTGTTGCCCCACCCTTCAGGCTGGAGGCATTATTATTACGACACCTTAACACCAAAAAACCCTTTACGATGAACAAACTGCTCATTTCTCATCCTACCCCGGTTTGGGTTTCATTTCATACTTTCCTGCTACTTCAGGGCAAAACCCTAAAAGCCTGGCGATTGGTGTAACACTTGCCGGATTGTGTGCATTAATGCATACAAGAATATTTATTGCCGAATGAAAACAGAGCCCAAATGATCCCCCCAAAAATTGTGCTTTTAATCGGTAATAGTGGTGAAAATGTGCAGGCCATCAAACAATCCCTTTCTGCACAATATCAGGTTGTCCTTTTCCAAAAGGTGGAAAAAGAGGTGAGCTGGTTCAACCCTATTGCAATTATTCTTCATCAAAATGGCAGCCCTGCAGATGAAGTGCGGAGGCAGCTGCGCCAACTAAAACAGTTCAAACCGCATGCCCCGGTACTGCTTTGCCATTCGGGGCAAAAGAAACAAGCCTGGCAAAAATACCCGGAAGGTATCCATTCTGCTTTGTATTGGCCCGGCGACCTGTCCCGGTTAAAAGGCTTACTTCAGGATTGGGAACACCGTCGCCACAGCCTCACGGGGCGCCTTCAGATGGTTTGGCAGGCGATGGGCAGCTTTTTCTCCCGCTCATTCCCTCGGCAAGAACAGGCTTGTCTGCCGGACACCCCCACCAATACCATTGCCGGGCACGAAAGATTGGAAGCCCGTTTATTGGGGCCTTTCGAACTCCATCTGAATGGCCGGTTGCTTCCTCCTATCCGAAGTGAAATCAACCGGGCAATACTGGCCTACTTGCTTCTTAACGGCCCCGACCGCTTGTTGCGCCATAAGATCATTGAGGGTTTCTGGCCGGACAGCAATGAGGAGGCCGCCCGCAACTGCCTGAATGTCGCCATTTGTAGTGTGCGGCGGTATTGGAGAGACAACGGGGAACAAAACCTGAAGATCTGTTTTAGGGAAAATGCCTACCACCTGCACTTACCGGTATCTTACCACAATGATGTGGCGCATTTCCTGAAATTATGGGAACGGGCGAAATCCCTGGAACGAACCAGGCGGATGGACGAGGCCTTGAATGCTTACCGGCAGGCCTGCAGCCTGTATACCGGTGATTTTCTGGAGGGCGTGTCCCGGAATATCGAATGGGTGGAATCTACGCGCAGCAAATTACGGGAGGCTTACTTGTCTATTCTCGGCCGCCTGAGTGTACTTTTCATAGAAAGGGGATTGTCACAGGAAGCAGAAGAAACTTGCCTTAAGATCCTCGATATTGACGATTGCCTTGAAAGTGCTCATCGTCAGCTCATGCTCATCTACTATACCACCAACCGGAGGGGAAGGGCATTGCGCCAGTATACGCTGTGCTGCCGGATCCTTCAGGAAAAACTGGGAGTGGAACCTTTTCGGGAAACGGAAGTACTGTATAATAAGATCCTCGCCGGACGTTTGTAAGCAGGGCGAATAGATTATGGTTGTTGAGTTGGCAGGTTTGGAATGTTTGTGTATTTTTCCGGGCACTTGGTTCTATTTAGGCCTCCTTTCGAAAAAGCCCTGTGTTTTTCCGGACAATGGGAGTAAAAGCCATTTAAGGCCTGGCCTGAATAGTCACCGCTACTTAATGACTTGCTATGCGCCAGCCTTCCAACTTTGAGCAACTACTGGACATCATCGATGCCGATGTGCAACACCACTTTATGGATGCAGCCGGTATCCATACTTCTTACCTGGAAGCCGGAGCTGGGCCGCCTCTGGTGTTGCTGCACGGCGCCGGTGGCGGCGCCGTCACCTGGTATAAGGCCATTGGCCCCCTTTCCCGTCATTTTCGGGTGATCGTTTTCGACCGGCCTGGTTATGGAGAATCAGAAAAGCCAAGTGCTCCTTACGATAAACCATTTAATACCAATTGGTTATTGCAGGCGATAAAAAACCTGGGGCTCCAGCGGTTTTCTCTGGTGGGGAATTCCGAAGGAGGGGCCGTTGGCATCCACTTTACTCTGAATCATCCGGAATATTTGGACAAGCTGATCCTGGTCGGCTCGGCTGGCCTGGGCGATGACTGGGACAAGGCCATCATCCTGAAGATGGCGCTTTACAAACTATTGCCTTCCCCCAAATGGGGCGATTTGCTGGGGCGCAATGTGATGCAAAACCCGGACGACGCCCATCCCGCCTGGCACGAATATTCAATTGATGTGTTGAAGAAAAAAGGCGGTCGCCGGGCTTTCTTCCAGGGCCGGGGCAGGGCGGTCATTACCTTTACCGATGAGGAATTACGGGCGGTACAAGTCCCTACACTGCTCATTTGGGGCGAAGATGAGGCCTTTTTTCCGGTTTCGCACGGAGAGCGGGCGGCCCGGTTGATCCCCGGCGCCCGAATGGAGGTCATCCCCGGCGCAGGGCACTTGCCGTTTATGGAGAAACCGGAAATTTTCTGCCACCTGGTAGCGAAGTTTTTAACGCCAGTGTAAATTGGCTTCAAAAAGCTCTGAATCGCCCCCATCGCTGTCCGTCACCAAAAGCAGGCGAAGGTCATTATGGAGCGTGGGGTAAAAAACCGCCAGGGACTCCACCTTTACATTCAACGGTTTTCCTTTATCAATCAACCGGACGCAGTCTGGTTTGAAGTTGTTCTTAAGGCCCTTCAAATCGATCATGCCCACAAAACTTCCCAGTACTTCACCATCATTGATCCAGTCTTCTGTATTCTCCACCGAGGCCGTAAAAAGAACCTGATCTTCATTTGGGACAATGGCGGCGCCGGAAAAACCTGCTTTTATTCCTTTAATATCGGGTAAGTTAATGAGGTAGGTTTCGGGCGCCGGCGGGCTATCCCGGTTTCCTGCCAAATATCCTTCCAGTTCTTCCAGCTTGTATTTCAGGATCAAATTTTCTCCCCGGTTAAACAGGAAAAGTTCTTCGTTCTTGACAACCGCACCCTCTATATTTAAGGCGCCCTCTTCGAGCTGCGCCGATTCTTTGAGCTTATTGTAAAATGCTACTAAAGAATAGGTTTGTACCGCTCCCGTGGCCAGGTTTACCCTAACCATATTATCTCGTTGTGGTGACTTTGAGCCGGAACCAAAGATGAGGAATTCTTTGCCCTCCTTCTTTTCAACGCAAGCTATTGCTTCAAAATCTAACTTGTACTCCTTTGGAGTTACACCATTTACCAGGCCTTCCACCGAAGCTATCGGCTGTTTTTCCTCGATCTGGTAACTATTGTTGATCCGATAAAGAAAGGGTGAGTTATCTCCAATGGCGTAAAGGGTTTTGTCGAGTATTTCCAGTCCGGAAGCTGAAGGGACTCCTTCCAATACCTGCCGGCTTAATACCGTGACTTCCAATGCCGGCTTTTTGCTGCAACCGATGGCCAATATCCCGATGATAATAAAAAGGACTTTTTTTAGTAGGAACATTTGTTTGTTTTTCTGCTGGTCAATACAATCTGAATGCAGAATTGAATACGTAAAGAAATCCTTTTGGATACCACCGTCCGGCGATTTTTTTAAAAAATTGCTACCGCATACACCAATGAGGGCGATCCGGAAACCCTCCGGAAGGAATGGAGGAACGAGGGATTGAAGGAATGAATAGGAATAAAATATGTTTGAATCTGAAGACCAGAATCAATTACATATGAAAATATTCAATCATTCGCTAATTCAGTCCTTCATTCCTTT
>JAGQXQ010000044.1:33304-40822 GCA_020436535.1 Phaeodactylibacter sp. | reverse complement strand
CTGTCGCAGCGGCTTCGGGCGGGAGCAAATGAAGTAGCGGCGGAGCGTTTGCCACCGGGAGTGTATTTTTATGTGGTGGAGGAAAGTGGGGTGGCGGTAGCACAGGGGAAAGTGGTGAGCAGGTGACAGGGAGATGGTGGCACGCTCAGCCGAACAGAACTTGCGAACAGCGAACACCCGAACACCAAACACCCGAACACCGAACACCGAACACCGAACACCAAATAATAACGCCTCCCTATACTAAACACCTCAGAAAGAACGATTATTGAAAGAAGCTTAATCAATTTGTAACTATCAGCATCAACGGGACAGGGCATTTTCTGCCGCTGGCGCCGATGATGCCGAATACGCCATTTTTAATCTATGAAACCCATGATCAACGCGCTGCTTTTGTCTCTTGTCTTATTTACCTGCTCCAAACCGGAAGCGGAGCGCCCTGCCAACGATCCAAAGATCACCACTGAAAGCAACGCCTTCGCCACCCAGATGCTGGCCGAAGTCAACGCCCTGCGGGCCAGCGGCTGCCGCTGCGGCGGCCGGTGGATGCCCCCTACCCCACCCCTGCGCTGGAACGACCTGCTGACCCGCGCCGCCCAGCGCCACGCCAACGATATGCACAACAACGATTTCTTCAACCACCGCGGCTCCGACGGCAGCGACATGTCCGGGCGGGTGAGCGAAGCGGGCTACGCCTGGCGGGCGGTAGCCGAGAACATCGCCTGGGGCTATTCGGATGTAACCGCCGTGGTGCAGGGCTGGAAGGACAGTCCGGGCCACTGCGAGAATATGATGAGCGGGGATTATACGGAGATGGGCGGGGCGCAGGCGGGGAGGTATTGGGTGCAGGATTTGGGGAGGCGGTAGGTACCCTAAGTTGCCAATAACAACTTGGAAAGCGAGAACCGAAGGAAATAAATGAAACAGCCTCTTAGTACACCTTCCCCTCCTTAGAAAACTCCTTTTTTATGCCCCGCTGTATCAGGTCCATGGAGATGGAATCCCGCTCCTGTGCCAGGCTGTACAGGCAGGCATATTGTACGATGTTGATAATATTAGCGCCGGTGAGCTCGTAGTGCTGAGAAAGGAACTCCAGGTCGACATCCCGGCTCAACGCTACCTTCTGCGGAAAGGCCTGAGCCCACAAGCGGAAACGGTCTTGAGAATTGGGCAAAGGAAAGTGGATGATGGAATTGAAGCGCCGGGTGAAAGCATCATCGATATTGCTCCGGTAATTGGAAGACAAAATGACCAGCCCGGGATAATTTTCTACCCGCTGGAGCAAGTAGGCTACCTCCTGATTGGCGTATTTATCGTGAGCATCGCGCACATCGGTGCGTTTACCAAAAAGGGCATCCGCCTCATCGAAGAACAATATCCAGTTTTTATTCTGTGCCTTATCGAACAGGTTGGCCAGGTTTTTCTCCGTTTCGCCAATGTATTTGGAAACGACCAGGGATAGGTCGATCCGGAAAACCTCCTTGCTGGTATATTTCCCAAGCAAGGTGGCGGTAAGGGTCTTTCCCGTTCCGGGAGGGCCGTAGAAGAGGGCCCGGTAGCCGGGCTTTATCTTTTTGTGCATGTCCCAGTCGTACAGCAGGGTATCGTTGTAGTTCACCCAGTGTTTCAGTTCCTGGATCTGGTGCAGGGTTTTATGCGGCAGCACAAGGCCTTCCCATTCCAACTGGGTGCTAATGTACTGGGCTGGAAACTGAGCGCTCAGTTTTGGTACGGAGACGTAGCCTTTCAGGAGAAGCTGCACATATTCCTCATCCAGGATCAACCGGCCGCTCATACTAGGTTCCCCTTCCCTCACCCCTTCCAGATAAAGGATCTTTCTCTGGTTAAAAGGGTGTACCGCTTCCAGCACTTTTCCAACCTCCAGCCGTTGGCCCAGTTCATCGCCGCCCAGCAGGAAGAGCACCGTATCGCCGGTAGGAATCATGCCACGGTGGTGCTTTCCCTTCACGCCGCCCAGCTCCGGGAAATCGCCTGATTTCGGTAAAGCCTCCAGAATGATCTTTTCGAAGAAGTTGGGAACAGCATGCGGCACCAAGGCCAGCAGCAACACTACCCGCTCCTCGTCTTTCAGTTGAAAGCCGACAGCCTGGTCCAGAAAGGCTTTGGAGCCCTCGTCGTCGTAAACCGGCAAAGAGAAGAGCGTTTCGCCTTTACTAAAGTGGGCCTGCAGGCGCAGGCGTACGGCCTGAGCGAGGTAGTGGAAGGCGGTTTGGAGGTGGGTGGCGTTATGCATGGGCATAGATAATTCAGTTAGTAAAATGGATACTGTCCCAGGTTTATGTCTATTTCATTTTCAGCAATATTCAGAACGTCCTTTTCCAGGCCAGCGCCATCTTGAAAAACTTCCCATCTTGATTCTATTATGCCATAGGTAGCAATTAAAAATTCCAGATAAGAGGAGAAAGTAGTTACTCTCGACCCTGAAAAGGACACCAAATGGTCAAGGCCTAAAAGCACTTTATTTTCAATCCCCGACAAAAAAGTAAAGGCCATACAACTGGCATTAGAGAACAGGTCGAAGGGACGTATGGACTGGTAGAATTTCAGGTAGGAAGACCTTTTGTTTAGTATTTCGATGGGACGATCCAGCTTTCTGTTTTTCCACAATCTTTCAGCCCAGCGGCTGGACATTACTGATCCAATAGGAAGTATATTGATACAGCCGGTGCCTTCAAGAGCATTTCTTATGGGAAGTTCCTCATCGAATCCAGTTTCTTCAAACTGGTGCCGTTTCGGATTGAAAGCCGAAGATTTTTTATGGATCCACCTGAGCTGGAAGCCATTGGTAGTAAAGTAAAAATCCCGGATCTCCGGTTCTAGTGTTATCTGCTGCTCCCGCTCCAAATCCTCAATAATGGATGGGGCCACGCCATTAAACATTTGAAAATTCAGTACCTGAATATCCGGATGTTTTTTTAATAAATCCACCATTTCCAGTAAGCGAAAAACCTTGTCTTCTATTTCCATCATTCTGAAAAGTCGAATTTTGTTGCCTCAATCTGCTGCAACCAAGCGTCCATTCTCCTTTGAATATCTTCGGGTATCTGTTCTGGATCCCTGCCTTTGACCTGTTTACTGGAGGTACGTTCGGCGGTGGCTTCCCTCTTCACAATATTCTTTAGTTCTCCGATATTTTTTGCGCCTTTATTCCCTATTCTCCTGGCCAACTCTTTAGTCAGCGGAGTATTACGTATTTGCAGAGCAAGATCATCCATGTTTGTACTTAATCTGTTTACAAAGACCAAATCACTGGTTGGAAGGTCCATGTTTTTCGTCCAGCTTTTGTATCCTTCATTTGAGGTAGCCCAATTTTTGCCTTTTACTTTCATTTCCCCAGCTTCTGCTTTGAAGAAAATGGGGAACTTGTCAAATTCACCATGATAGGTAACCCTGGCATAAAACCAAAGTGGCTTATTCTTTTTCCAGGAATCATCCTTCAGTGGTGTCTCGAATTCGTCCTTGTAATTGTTATTGTCCGTTCTTCTAGTAGGAATCAGGTTCGAAGCTACGCCTTTACCTCCTATTTCGTTGTTGAATATATGGAACCGGACCCAATTCGCATTGATCCCCATATCTTCCAACAAGCTCCAGGCTCCAAAAAGATCACCATCCGGGTCCGATCCCCTGTCCCCATGTTCTTTGTGAATATTTTCGATTTCCAACTCCCGTGATTTTATGGCGTTGCTAAAGGGTGGATTAACAACCATCGGTGGTACCGGAATCGCTTTACGATCAATCTCTTTGACGATCTCTTTTAATCTTCTCAATCGAACGTTCAGTTCATTCTTCCAGTTAGGGTCCGGAGAGGGCGCCCCACGAACAGCGATTATTTCGCTTCTGATTTCATCAACAATATTCTTACCTTCATTCAGTAAGCCCAGCAGATGAGTCTTTTCTTCCTCTTCTAATGTAATATCGCCCGATATTTCATCTTTTTTGTCTTCGAGGAACTTTTTTATGGATACTGGCGAAGAACTATACCTCATTAGATCCGGTATTTCTACGTCTTTTTCTTCAAATTGAATCGTGTGGTTCTCTCCTTCTTGATTCTGATAAGAAGCTTCAAAATTTGACAAATCGATTATTTCCTCCCCAAACAACTCAAACAGCCGTTTCAACTGCCCTTTCAATACCGCCTCATCCGATTCCACCCTATCATCCGCCGTTTCTGCCTGTTCCATCTCGTCGACATCGGTAGAGGCGGTAGCTTCGTCCATCTCTCTTTCTGCTACCGTACCCGAATCGCGGGTTTTCTTGTACTGGGTGCGCGCCTGGGTAATCAGCGGGCTGGCCTCCTTTCGGTTATCGTCGTCCAACTCATTGAGGCGGCCTTCCCACTGGTCCAGTTTCTCGCCTACCGTCATGGGCGCACTGGCGACCATGACCTCTACCCCACTGCCGGCCGTATTGATCCATAATTTATGAGACTCGCCTTCCGCTGTGAACTTGACCGTCTCTCCCACTTCTGTATCACCCAGTTCCTGTCCGTCGCTTGTTTTAGCTGTATCGACCTCTTCAGGATCCTCTTCTCCCTTCTTCCCCTTTCCGGTGAGTGTACTGAACAGCTTGAAGGCCAAGCTTTTGATCTTTTCAAGTACCGACCTGATGGCATTACCGATGCGCTCGCGCACCTTCTGGATGAGCTTCTGCACCTTGCCCACCAGCCCGCTGATGCCTAGGAGGGAGGCGAGGAAGCCGATCAGCACCGGCACTGCCCGTGCCAGGGCATTCTCGATGGCAGCGGCCACCTTGCTGACGTTGCCGGAGGCGATCTCCAGAATGGCCTGGGTGAAGGCTTCCACCAAGGCGAGGATCTGCCGCCCCCGCTGTATGAAGAACTTAACGATATCAATAATGGCCAGGGCTGCTTTTACAAAGGCGGAAGCGGGGTTGAGTAGGCCTAGCAACCACTTGATTCCCGCTTTGATCACTTCGGTGATCGTCATATTCATAATGGCGTCGATGACGGCCTCCTTCAAGTCGTTAAGCTTATCTTTAATGTATTCCCAGACCGCCATTAGTCCTCCCTTGGCGAAAACAACCAGGAGTTCCAGGCTGGTTTCGATGACCCGCACGACATCCTCGCCAAATACTTTTACAGCCTGCTCCCGGATGAAGTCGTAGGTGAGGCCCAGCACCTGGCGGACCAGGTCGAAGGCGCCCTGCAGGGAGAAGAGGTTTTCGGGAATAGTAATGTTGAGCGGCCCCAGGGCGCCGGTGAGCCACTGGAAGAGGCCCCCCAGCAGGTGGTCCCAGATATTGCTGAAGAAATTGTCGATCCCCTGAGAGATGCCGGAGATCAGGTTGCCCAGGAAACCGATCGGGTCGGCAATGATGGCCTTGATAGCCGCTATCGCCGCAGAGATCAGCCCAAGGATGGTGTTCTTGATGTCCCGAATCACCTGGATAACCTTCTTGGCAAAGCCGATAGCTTTGTCGATCAGCCCTTTATTAGCCTCTTTCATCTCCTCAATGCGAGCGTCAACCGCTTCCAGGCTTTGCTTATAGCGGGTTGCCAGCCCGGTGATCAGTTCGTCCTGTTTGCTCTCTATATCACTTTCCAGGCTATCGAACTTAGACTGTATGTCTTCAGATGCTTCCTGCCCAACGGATTGTAAATCTTCGGGTAAAGCCGCCACATAGTCCGCCACTTCCTGCCGCCCCTCGGTAATGCGCAACTGTGCTTCGTTGAGTTTATCGGCTACATTTTGAGCAATATTGGTGAGTGCGCCATCCATAATGCGGATGTACAGATCGCGGCCCTCTGTGAAGAACCTGTTGACCTCATCGGGCAAGCCGGTAAAGACATCCCCCACCCGGCGGGCGAAGCCGGTGATGCCACCGTAACGTTCATCCATGTAGTCATCCATCTTCCGTTCGACGTAGTCCTCAAACTGCTGCCGTGCGTTGGCTTCTCCGGTGTCGAAATCAGCTTCTACTTCAGCATCCAGGCTTTCCAGGATGCCTTCCACATCCGTTTTCGTTCTTTCGAAAATAGCATTGATCTCACCGGCTACCCGGGCTCGCTCGGTGCTATCTTCGTCCATTGTATTCTGTTGGCGTTCTTCCACCTCACCGAGCAGGCCCTCCCGCTCGTTGTGCATACTGCCCAGCTGATTAGCGCTATCGCTTTGAGCGGCCTGGCGGGCGCCGCTCAGGGTATCTCCTTCCTCCTGGCGGAAATCATGAGGAGCTGTTTGCGTATGATCCCGGGCCTCGTTTTGGGCGTCGCGAGCGGCGAGGAAGTCCGGCTCATTGGAGCGCGCCAACTGCTCATCCGTCACTTCCTCTTCGGCAAATACATCGTCCACCTCCTGCATATTTTCCTGCAGGGGTTGTGACACTTCTGACTCTCCTCTGGGCGGCGGCATGGCGCCAGACGCTCCTATGCTACCAGGCTGTGCCCCTGCCTGCTCGGGCTGCAGAGGCGTAGTTTCCCGCTCGGGAACACTATTCTCATCCGGTTCCTTTTCCGTAGCCTGTTCGATACTGCCGGCGGCATTTTCCTTTTCGGCGGCCGCCTGGCTGGATGCCGCACTTTTGACGGTATCCATTTCATTGCTTTCCGCAAAATCATCCGCTTCATCTTCATTCTCAGGCAGGATGCGGGCAATTTGCTCCAATAGGAGGCTCTTGAATTTTTCGGCATCGAATTTGCCTTTATTCTCCGCTCCCTGATTCATCTCTTCTACCTGCCCTGCCTGGGCAATGCTCAGGCGTTCATTATCCGGTGATGGTGCTGCCGACTGCGCCCCCGCAGAGGCCTGCTCGGCTGGCTGGTGGCTTCTCTCCTGGCGGGATGCCCTGTTCAGATTTTCCTGAGTTTGCTGGAAGGCAGGATTTTCTTCCGGACTGCGGGGATAAGGTGGTTCATCCGCTGCTTCTACTGCCTGGTTCTCTTCAGGCGTATTTTCTCCCAGAGCACCTGCTTCGGGAGGCGGGGCAGCTTCAGTAGATACAGGAGGTGTCGTTTCCGCTGCTATTGTTTCTTTGCTGGTTTCCGGTGCTGTGGCGGTTTCGGTATTCTTATTCGAAGGCACCTCCTCTGCAGTTTCTTTTTTCGGGAGGACCGCCCCCTGATGGATGGTATGGGTAAGTTCGTGCGCTAGCAATTGATCGCCATCCGGGGTATCAGGGCGAAATTTGTTTTTGTTGAAGAATACATCTCTACCCACCGTAAAGGCATGAGCATTAAGAGATTCACTAAGTGCTTCCGCCCGGGTGTCGGTATGCACTCTTACCTCACTGAAATCGGCGCCAAAACCGGCCTCCATACGAGACCGCACCGGACCTTCCAGTTTATTTCCCTGGCCTTTTGCCGATTTCAGGCGGCCGGCAAGATCCGGTTGGGTAGATAAGCCGGTGGAATCGCCTAGTCTGCGTTGAATTTCTTCATTGCCTATTATAGCCTGTGCCGAGGCAGTTTCTGTACCCTGGCGTTGTGCCTTAGCCTGCAACTCTTCCTCTTCTTTTGTGCTCTGGCGTTGCACCTTAGCC
>JAGQXQ010000044.1:8761-33174 GCA_020436535.1 Phaeodactylibacter sp. | reverse complement strand
CCTCTTCTTCTGTACCCTGGCGTTGCACCTTAGCCTGCAGCTCTTCCTCTTCTTCTGTGCTCTGGCGTTGCACCAATGGCGTAACCTTACTATACAATGGAGTAACGGAAGCCTGATCATCTGAGGATTGAGAGAAGTTTCCGACAACTTGCTCCGCCATGCTATCCGCTTCCTTTTCGTACTTGCTATCTGGTTTCCCTACAGAAAGGCCCTGTTGTTGTGGCAACTGAAAAAACGCTCCATCGGCCTCCGTATCTGCTTTCTTCTGGAAGAAAGGCTTTACGGATGGACCCGATGACGTTTTAGTAGAAACCGCCTGTAGGGATTTTGATTTCATAAGTTAGGTTTTTACCCCCATTCCACCCGGATCAATTCGTTGAGCCAGGGCAATTTGATCATAGAAATGTTCCAGGGTAGCTTTTCCAGTAACACGTCCATTGTTTTCTTTTCTATTTGCAGCAGCCAGCCACCATTCTGCTGTTGGAGTTTACCTTCTCTTTGCAGGAAACCTTCCCGCAGTCCATCTGGGGAAACATTGCCCAAAGCATTCCAGTGCTTAAGAACAGCCTGAAGTAGTTTTTCAGATTCTCCGCGCTCGGTAGCAGTAATATAAAATTGTTTCGATATGGGGTAATGGAGTGGAAGCCCACAGAGCACTTTCTGAATCGACAGTTGGGGTTCGGGGCAGAGCCACTGACCGGTTGCCAGAAAATGCAAATGGTAAACTGCCTTCATCTGGGCCTTTCTATCTGAGAATTCATTGCCTGCCGGCTTGAGCAACCCAAATTCCTGAAAATAGCTGCCCAGGAAAGGGTGTAGGAGGATGATCCCGGCATTTAGCCCGTAAATGTATTCCGTTTCACTTTGAAAGTCTGGCGCTGAGTTGAAGCGGAAGTGCTCTTCCTGATGCGCTACTTGCCGCATACCCGGAGGCAACAGCCTGAATAGCACTGTATCGTCCAGTTCCAGAAGCCTGGTTTGCCAGAGGAGTTCTCGAAAAAAAATATCGGCTAACTTCCCTGGTGATGGGCTGTCGGCCAGCCCCGCCTTCATGGCAGCGATCCAGAAAGGTTCTTTCAAAGTGCTGGCGAAAAATGGCTTTAAACTTTGCACCTCTTGCCATAAATTGCGAAGCTCAGCAGCCACCGTTGCCGGCAGGAGGCTATCCAACATTTCCGCCAGCAAGCTTGGCTCCAACTGATATGCCATTCTGCGCAGAACGGCCGCTCCTCCTTTTTGAAAAGCCCGTCTTACGGTATTCAAAAACTTTTTCGGAGCCTCTATCCAAAGCTTCCCAACAGCTTCCTTAAAATAAAAAGCAGCCGCAGTCGGCAGTTGCCCGGTGAGTAAGAAGCTTTCCAGAGCTTTCATCTTTGAAGCTTCCGCCGAGAGAATCTCCACTCCATTTCCTGTAAAGCCACCGCCATGGATCAATTCCGCTAATTGTCGGGCCAAGCTGGCTTTGAGTTTTTCGGTTAGAGCCAGGCCGGAAAGGCCAGGGGGTAGCTTACCCAAGTCGATGTGGAAGTGCTCCAGCCGGATGGTTTGACCATCCTTTACGAAATCATCCAGCACTTCCTCCAAAGCGGGCAGGGCTTGATCCCTGAAGGTACGCAGGTATTCATCCTGCCACTTTCTGGCGCTTTTCTCCGAGGGGAATTTCAGCCGCAAACTGGCCTTCTGGATGCTGTGCCTTTGGTTAATCATTTGATAGTCTCTAAAAGCCCTTTGACCTTACTCTGGGCACTCTCTTTATCTGCCAATGCATCTTTTAAGCTTCGCAATAGGGGGTCAAACTTCAGCGTGTTCTTTAGTTTGATGTCCCTGTCCTTCATCTTTTTGGCCTGGTTGTTATAAACCGTAAATAGCTTAGAAACCGGATGCTGCAAGTTGATATCCTCCTCCAGCATGGCCAGGTAAACCATAGAAAGAGAAAGCTGTGTTTGATACATCTCCAGTAGATATTTCAGCCCAACATTATCTCCCGCAGATCTTATGATCCTGGCAGTGACGTCATCACTGGCTTTATTCATAGTTTCGGCGAAAGCCTCATTGAATTCTCCGGCGCGATAGGCATTCAGCGCATCTGGCCTGCTCCACTCGGTGGAGAACCTGCTCAACAAACCGCTGGTGAGGATAAAAGCGTTAGAGTTCTTGAGGTAATTACTGAATAAATTAGAGCCCCCAATGCTTTCAATCTTATCCTTCAGTTCATTGACGTTGTTGACTATCACCCCGCCACCCCTTTCCAGGCTGCGCTGGATACGGATAAGAGCCTCCGCCTGTCCGTTGGGAAGATTGTAGGTGAAACGGTAAACGCCCGGCCGCTTCTGGAAAGGCGTCCATTGATACACATTGCTGGCCGAACCAGGCGTTTGATTTATAATAAATTGGGCGATCTCTCCATTTTCCAGGTTCAGCTCTCCACCGCCCGGTGTTCCAATGAAGTGATATAAATTTTCATCCACGGCTGAGAATAAGGTGGTATCTATTAAGCCAAAATTAGCATCTGCTATGGAGAGTCCGACCTCTACCACAGCAGGAATGGGGGGAATGGTAATCACCTGACTGCTGCTGTTTACACAAAGCTCACTATTCGCATAAAGGCCCACAGCTACTTGCCCCCCTTCAGAAAAACCTGGCAGCAGTACATTTGTCTCTGGGCCGTTTGGGCTTATGGGGCTGCTGGGCAGCGGCGTCTCACTGCCATCGGCATTGATCGCCGAGAGCTTCCATTCATACTGGTAACGGTTATCATAGTTCGTTATGGTGAGGATAAGGTTGTTGATGAGGTTGCCACTATTGTCCTCTGTCAGGCTGAGATCGCTTTCAAATGCGGCATCCGGTGTTTTTCCTACCCGAATGATCAAAGGCACATCCTGCCCGTTGACCTGGAAAGTTAGGGATCTCAGAATCTCGTTGCCCATATCCACCTGGTTGGGGTCAAAGGTATATCCGTTTTCCGGGCCACCCAAAACCCCCGTACCCGGCCCGGCCGGACTAATTTCTCCATCAGGGGGCCCTACCTCAAAGGGATAGATAGTAAAATCGTAGGGAACACAGAAATCCTTGAGTTTAATATCGAGGCTTACTGCTGCCTCATCCGGGAAAACATAGGTAATAGGTGGGCAGTCAGAACAACACAAATACGGCAGGAAGAAGTCGGCGATAATAGTACCCACTTCCAGATTGGTGTTGGAATTGGGCTCTTCGCCAGTATATACAATAATGAAGGTGCCTCCTTTCGGTACGCCGGCGGCATGCTCCATGCCAACATGTTTCTTAAAGTACTCCGAAAAAAGATTCATTTTGCGCAATTCTTCCTTACGCCGTTCTATCTCCGCTTTAATAACCCGGATACGCTCCAGGGTGCACCTACTGATCAGTATAGACATTACCCTTAACATACCTTGCACATCAAAATTAAAGACGCGGTTAGGCGAAGTATAATAGGTATTTAAGGTAGTGTAGTACTCATTCACTTTGCGGATGAGCCTGGCTTGTGAGCGTTCCAGCGCCGCCAGGTCAAGCTCCGAACAGGGGCGGTCAATTACCCGAGCAAAATCAATTATATGGGTGGCGATGGTAGCCGGGTAATAAACAGCGATCAGGTATTCCTGATTAGGCAAATCGGCAACTGCGATATTTTCCTGGATCAAGTTCACCGTAAAATCACGGTCCTCGCAGGGGTCATTCTGCCCCTGGCCGATGCCCTGAACCACATAATTACCGAGGTAACCTTCCTGTACATTAATCACATTAAGGAGGTTCTGGACAATGGAGCCATCGGAAATCATATAATCATAGGGTTGTATGGTTACCACTTGAGTATCGGCGGTAAATACGGTTGAAGGGTTGTACCGGACCAGGCCGCCGACCGTGCTGCCCAGCATACATTCTATTTCTTTTTTCCAGGCCCGGCAGATCGTGTCCAGGTCCTTGAACAGGCACTTCATATCTTCAATAGTCGTACCGCTGGCATCTGTCCCTACTTTAAGGGCCACCACATCGAAAGGCAAGCAATTGGCATTTCGCTGCCGAATAATTTCCTGCAGGGCAGGCTTAAACGGCCGGCAGAGATGTCCTTCGATCCGTAAAAAGTCGTATTCTTTTATACTGAACGCCAGAGGGGTCCGGATATGCGCAAGATTAGCCGCCTGCGCGTACTGGCTGGCATGATAAGAGAGGTTTTCTGTGCTGCGGCACCTTCGCTTAAGCTCAGGGTTCCAGTTGCGCACAAAAGCCGGTGTAAGGTCGTAGTAGGCGGGGATGGCCCGGCGGGTAAGGCGCTCATCCAACTCCCGCGAAGGCGTGATCCGGATTTCCTGCAGGTTATTAACAGGCTGGAATTGCCGGATCAACAAGAATATTTTGAAATGCAGGCATCTTACCTGCTCGGCCAACTCGGCCTGTCCGTTATGGATGGGCGAATGCAAAAAGCGCGTGCGGTAGGGGGAGGGCTCGCAGGACTCCTCCGTTACCAGGCCTGTCAGTCGGACGTGCTTCGGGAAAGTGTCCATAGGCGGGCAACAGGCTGTCCAGAGGTCAAAGGCCGTATCTACAAATTCATTATAGGTGTCTGCTAGGTCGCACAGCAGATCGTAGTAATATTGAATGCGGCAAAGGTTGCCGGCAACCACCTGCTGATGAATTCCGGGCAGAACAACCGTGACGGTTTCTTCAAAACCGGCCTGGCCCTGATACAGGCTCTGCAAAATGGGATTATAGTATTTGAAAGTGCTGAGCAATGCGGTTTGGAGGAAAGGCAAAGAAGTAGTGATCCTAGCAACGTACAATTGCAACAATTGTTCAGCAGTAACGATATTTGGGGAGAGCTTCACCCGTGGCAATTGCAGCCCGGGAAGTTTGAAGCGCGCATTGACGAACTCGTCGATCTGGGCTTCCGTCTTAGGGCCGTTCAGGGAGCTTTCCATGCAAATGATATTGCGCATATCCTCTTTACGGACGAGCAATACCCGAAGAGTGAAAATGCGCTCCGTCCCTTTTTCATTGCAATCGTTCTCGATGCAGTTCTTCAGTTTCTTATCGAGACACTCCAGGTACATCAGCACCCCGTAGTTGGTGATGGATTCGGGAAGGTCGCCCAAGGGTTCCGCACCCTGGATCTTCTGCTCCTGTAGCTCAAAGAGGGGGATCTCCGCCCCGCCATTGAGGAAGAACGGATAGATGTCTTCCTGCGGGTCAGCGTAAGGCGTAAAGAAGGGATACTTGATCAAGCCGTCCGGAGCTTCTCCCTTAAAAGTGATCAGATACCCTTTGGAAGTTATAGCTACCCCGGTGGACACGGTAACGGCGGTACCGCCATCGGCCAAGCGGGCCTGCAGGCCACAAACGATGCCCATGCCGATCAATTTGACGCGGGTGAGCCTTTCCTGCTCCTCCAGGTAGGATACAGCTTCGTTAAGGTGGTCGGCGGTCAACACCTGGTCGGCTTCGAAGATGGGATAAGTATTGTTTATTGTAACGTTCATTGCTCGAAATATTGGAGTGTCAAATGATCAAATTATTATTATTCATCGGGAGGAGGCTGGTAAGTACCCAGGAAGGACTTGCCCAGTATGATGGTGTTCTCCTCCTTACTATCATCGCAATCGTGCAGGAAGCCCTGAAAGTAGACGTTCCTCAATGATCCCAGTAGTGACACCAGGGCGTTCAGCCGCTGCGTCAGCTTGTCCTTGTCGGGGAAGCGTTTGGCGTTTTCTTCCAGCCAGCGCCGGTAATGCAGGTCCAGCAGGCGCATCTGGCTGTTGTTTATCCAACAGATCTTAACGTGTATATGAGCGGGCGCCTCCTGGCGGAATAGCCGGTTGACGTATTCCCTTATCTTCATTTTCTCATCAATAAACTTCTCCATCCAGTAGGGTAATACTATGGTTACCCGGAAAGAGTAAGGGTCTTCTTCGCCGCAGAAAAAACAATCCTGGTTCAGGCAAACCTCAAACAGTAGATCTTCGTATTCATTTTTCGGCCGCAGCAGGATATGCTCTATGAGGTGAAAGCCTTCCACTTCACAGGGTTCTCCATCAAAATCAGCCGCTATCTCCTGTCGCAGTGCCTCGCCTGCCTCCGCCGCGAGCACATCAGTAGTATATTGATCCTCGCTCTCCAGAAATACATCTTTGCTGATGATGGCATCGGTCACCGGATGACGGGTAATTTCTGCAATTTGAAAGATGTGCTGGGCGCCCGCCGGCTCGGTCGTATAGTTTTCCGCATCCACCGCCAGTGCAATGGCGGCCTCCATGGCATAGAAGGCCTCGTCAAAAGTGGTGAAGTGTTTAGGAGAAGTGAGTATATCCGTACCGCCATCTTCCAATTTGAAGGTAAAATCCAGCGCGTTGACCTCTACCACCTGGAAGCCGTTCCTTATAGTCTCGCAGTGCAGATCCTTGCGTAGGTAATCCTCCATGCCCAATAACTTGCTCATGCGCTTTTTCAGCCCGGCCACATTATCGGTATCCCACAGCTCGCTCTCGTTCTTATAGTTAAAGCCTTTCCCCCGCTGGCTGCTGATAATAGGATACTCCTTCAGGAAGCTGATCTTATCGTGGATGAGTTCCTGCATTTCGTCCTCGTCCAATTGCTGGAAGACCAACAGCGCGTAATCGCTGAAGCTCTCCGCAAATCGGGCAAGCAAGTGGTCCAGAAAGCGGTTGCGGCGGTCCAGATAATCGGCATGGGATTCGAAGAGCCGCTGCAGGCTTTTGGGCCCGATCTCGGTGCCGGCAGCGTCTTCCAGGGCAGCTGGGTTGGCGTAAAGGTTTTCTCCCAAAAGCTCCTCTTCCAGGTAGCGGGCGTAATAAGTTTTTTTGAGCTTACCGCTGGCGTGCTCATCCAGCGAGAAGAGTTCCCGCAGGTTGGACAACTGAGACAGGTAATTGGCCAGCAGCTGGTCGAAAAAGGCCAGAAAGCCCTTTAGCTGGGCTGCTTTGCCTTTGCGCGCCGGGGTAGCGGTTTCCGGCAGGCCCTCCACTCCAATGCCATAAGTTTGGGGCAACAGATGGCGCAACGGCTGGTAGTCGTCGAGCGGCAGGGGGCGCCCCTCAGGAAAGGGAAAATCATTGGTTTCACTTTCCAGCTTATAGCGTTCGGCTATGGCCCGCTTCCGGGCGATCTTTTTGAGTAGCTCCTCCTCCTTGTTTTCCGGTAAAATATAAGGCAGGCCGTCCTTGAAATACAGCAGTTTCGATTTATCGATACTCAGCTCCGCCTTGCAGTGGTGATCGATCAGCACGCACCAGCGCTCGCTGGGCAGCACGGCATTGCCCTGCTGATCGTATTTAGTCAGCAGCAGGTCCTTAACCGCCAGCACCCCATCCACGTCCATGATGAGGTTGATGATATCGGATGCATAGATGTAGTATTTGTCCTTGAGCTCGGAAGCCTCGATCTCTTCATCGATGACAAAGCCGTGATTGAGCGGCGGGCCGTTGAATATATCTTCAGAAGGGATGCCCATAGCCACCATCTCCTCCAGGCTGTAGAAACGAATAGGGGGCGACATATACTGCTGTACCTGAAAGAGGATCTCTGCCTGTACTTCCAGGAGATTGGCGTCGTTCTCGAGAATGATATCGGCACAGACAGCCACTTCATTCACGCAGATGGAAGTGATCTTTTTAAAATCTTCACAGAGGTTGCGGTGCGCATGCAGGCGATCTTCCACCACCTCCGTGATCGCCATTAGCCGCTTTAGTTTGCCATGGTAGAAGCCGATCAGGCTGCGGGCATCCAGCAGCTCAATGTTGGCCTTCATCGCATCGACCTCCTCTGTTGTCCCGATACCTTTAAACTTCAGGTTGTCCAGGCGAAGGCCGGGTAATCCATCCTGCCCGTCGTACTGCAGCACCAGGTCAACCGTCCAGATGCTGTTGACGGCATCGGGGTTTTCGTTCTCAAAAACGACACTGGTGATCTCCGGGGAATTGATAAAGGCGAAGTAGTCGGCCAACTGGCCATATACCTCCCGCCAGGAGGGCATCAGCACTTCTACGTCGGCCTCCTGCACATCGCCGCTGCCGTCCTTGTAGGTAAGGGTGTAATCCAGCAGCCCGCTGTTGAGGTCGCCGTACTGATCGTCGACTTCGTACTCCAGCAGGACTTCGAACAGGCCCCGCAGTTGAATGGTATGCTCGGAAAGGCGGGCCAGCGTTCGCAGGAGATATTGCTGATACTGCAGGATGATGTTGTCACTGTTCACAGTGGTGAGGGCGACCTCCAGCTCATCGCGCACTGCTGTTTCCGTTACGCCTTCAATGACGACTTCCGAGAACCTGATCTGATGGTTGTTGCCCTGCGTATTAAAATTGATCAGGATGTCGCCCTGCCAGATGGCGGCCGTATTGTCGAAATTGACATTTAACAGGCTGATGGACAGGATCGTGTCCAGGTTGATGAAATTCAGAAAACTATTACGGCGGTTCTCCACCTCCGCCCATCCGGGCAATGGCACCTCCACCCGGTAGGCGGTGGTAATGTTGTTGATGTTGTCGAACACTTCCAGCTGCAGGGGAAGGATGATGCGTTCCGTTTCCGTATTGGAAGTGTCGTTGATAAAGTCGATCAGCACCCGGCTGTTGCCCTGGGGGTCGATATTCAGCTTTTCGGGTTTTATCTTATGATCCGGCGCAAAGTATTTCAGTTCGCTGCTCTTACATTCGGCGTAAAAGTCCACTTCCTGGCAGTCGGCAACGAACAACCAGGCATTGCGGATACCGTCTATATCCACCAGCAGCTTCCGCCAATCGGTAGTCGTCCAGGGATTATTGGTCAGTATTTCGCGGGCAGTGAAAATGGGCGGCTCTGCCTTAGAGCTACTGGCGCCTTCTGTGGCGAGAATGTCCTTCACCTCAAAGCCGGTCCGATGGCCGAGGTCGGTAATGGCATAGCAAAGTGCTTCGAGTAGGGTGATGCCGGGGTCGTGCACATTGTAGTCCGTCCAGATATCACTGGCCAGCCGCTCGATAAGCGCCAAGCCCCGCTCCCGGAGGAAACCGTAGTCTTCGCTTTCGTTCAGCTTTCGTTCTTTGGGTATGGCCAACGGGACTTTCATACGCAATGGGTTGCAACTTCTTTAATATTGTGTTTAGAATAAGAAACCAGGATAGAACGGGAAGTGGAGGCCCGGGCTTCCTCGATATCCAGCAGGTCGGGCAGGCTCGGCCCGGTAAACTGGTCCATCCGGAACTGGGTGACGAAATCCACATAGGGCCTTTCCTCCACGAAGTCCAGCAGGACAGATTTACAGATGCTGCCGCCGAATTCCAGCTCTCTTTTATCTGCATTGTCAAAGGCCCAGGGTGAGAGAAACTGGATGATCTCCTGTTCCAGTATCTTGCTGTAGAGCGTAAAATCTCTGTCGTCGTGGAATTCCACTTCGAAATCCAGATAAACGGATTCGAAGAGTGGATTGACCACATCCAGCTGCACCTGTGGAGAGATGCGCTTTTGCAAAAATTGCTTGATCTGGTCCAGCGTATTCAGGCTGGTATAGGGCTTGAGAGGGTCGACGGCATTGCGTTGCTTGAGGTCGGGAACCGCCACGAACAGCACATAGCCCGGCGCGATCTCATTGATGATCTTGCGGTTGGGGTCGTCGGGATCGGCCCGCAGGCGGGTGTGGTTGAGGCACTTGACCTTGTAGATATCCGGGAAAGCCTCCAGCACCAGGTGCTCGTAGTCCCAGATGGTAATGGCGCGATCCTTATGGCGAAGCCGTTCACTTACCCGCTTATAGAAATGGGGCTGTTTTTCTTTGACTTTACCACCGAAGGAACTGTAGGGCTGGTTGACTTTTTTCACCGCCGCCACCGTTTTTTGCAATTTTTTGATGGTTCCCTCCGCAAGCGGGCTAGCGAGGAAATCTTCGGCATTGCCCTGGTCATAAAAGGTGGCCTTTACAGCCTGGGCATCGACGCTCACCATATTGCTGATGGCGTCGGAAGAAGTGCCCACGCTGGCGCGCAGCCAGGTATGGCCGGGCGGCAGCAGGGTGTTGTCATCGTTGATCTTGCGGGGCAGGAAAAACTGAATGATGCCCGATTGTAGCAAGCCATTGGTGCTGTCAGCAACATCCGCATCTTCCACTTCGCTGAAAGCCATCCAGTTGTTCTGATAGAGGTAGTACCATTCTACTTTCTGCTTTTCGGCCAGCGGGTTGGCACTGCCTTCGGCTACTTGAAAAAGAACAGAGACACTTTGTTTGGGCTTCAGGCTGGCGATACCGATATACAGATTGCCCTCGTGTTCAATGAGGGGCACCAGGCTGACGTCTGCCCCGCTCTTGTTGACCAAGGGGTGCCGCTCGCGCTGTCCGAAGGGGCTGACGTGAAAGAATTGCTCCGTCCTCTTTGCAAAAATCTCCTCATCGGCCTCACTGAAGTTGAAGGTTGAAGCGGCAGTGTAGTCCAAAGAGAGCTCCTTGAAGGATGGGATGTAGGGCGGGTCTTTCAGAATAATATTATTAGACCCATCCAAAAACTGAGTGTCCACTGCCGTTTCATCTGGATCTACTTTGGACAATTCAATTAATACCTTAGGATACTCCCGCATGAATTTCTTATGCCCAAAGTTGTTCTTTAACCGCAGGCGGATGTAGCCATCCTTTGACTTTATAGAAAACGGCACATCTTCCTCGTAAGAAAAATTGGCCAGCGTGGGCTTACCGATACTGGACAGCCGGCTGGCGTCGGTTTCCGAAACGGACGCCTGAGGATCCGAAAGGTCGCCTTTGATGAGCAGCTTACTGGTGTAGGTATCCTGCCAGCCATTGTTCTCCAGGTAGTCCAGGCCGGTATACACCCAGGACCCCGGCACAAAACTATTACCGGCATCGGCCAGCCCGTCCCACTGGATGTTGACCTTCAGGGAAGTAGCCAGCTTCTTCTGGAAAACCTCCTTATTTCCAATGATCAGGGCAGAACCGATATGTGGCGAACCGCCAAAGGGCAGGAAGGGTTTGGAGGGGTCGAGCCGCCCGAGTTCATTTTGTACGATGAGATTCCTGACGCCGGTAACGCTCACCTCGGTATACACCTGGGTGGCCTTCAGCTTTTTGAGCTCATTGTAGGGGCTGGTGCCGCTGTGTTCCCGTGCAAGCACTTTGATAACAGGAGCAGTGGTATCGAAATATTCGCCGTGGATCTCCGCATCATAGGGCAGCACCGGCGGGTCTTCAGCCGACAAGGTACATTCCATGGTAAGCAGCGTACCGTCGTAGGTAGGCGGCGCATCCGGAAACTTTCGGATCCATCCTTCCTCTCCGGTAAGGTAAATACTAAAATGTTGTGCCTGCCAGAAAGAGGCATCTACCGGCGGGCCGGTAGGGTCGATCAGGGAAGCGGTAAGTTTCAGGGTGATCCCCCGCGTGCCTTCGCGCAGGAAAAGGTTGGGAGAAGCAATAGCAAAGCCCACCTCTGCCACTTCTGACACCTGATCGAAGAGGGCGACAGTGTCTGCTTCCGCATCAGAAGGAGGAGCAACGGGTATTTCCGGGTGCACCTGGGTTTCATTACCTCTGAAGCGCGTAACCGGGCCAAAGGGTTTCCACTGGCCGTCGGAGCTGAGTAGTTCGGCGCCCTGTCCGTCTTCCGAATTGGTGATCGGTGCGGCGTAAACTTTCCCATTTTGAGCGGTGTAGTAGACGGATTTGAGCTGGCTCACCTGCGCTTTGTTGAGCGCGGTATCCGACGGAGCTTTATAAATCACCTCCTTGCTTTCGCTATCCTTACCGGCCTTAAAGGCCGTTCCTTCCTTCAGCAGGTAGTCTTCCACCTGCTTAGCCAGTTCGATAAGGAGGTGTATGGTATCGGGCGTAGCGCCTTTTTCTTTTAGCCGCAATACTTCTTTGTAGTAATAATCCACATGGCGTTCCTTCAGGCCGTTGAGCTGTCTTTGAGCGATGGCATAAAGCTGCAGAAAGGCCAGATAAAGGGCAACATGGGGTTGGTGAGCGGGCCAGTCCTCCAGCGTTTCCTGCAAAAAGCGGGGGCCCTCGAAAACGATCTGAGTGATGGCTTTCATCAGGCTTTCGAAGATGGCCGCCAGTGATTTCAGGGCAGGCAACAGGCGTTGCTGAACATCCTCCGGCGTATCCATACTGGCGTCCGGGCTGCCGTAGGCTTCCTGGTAAAGGTTGAAATCGAGCAAACTGTAGAAGTTGGCCCAGCTGTCGGTGGTATCCAGCCATTTTGCCGAAAGCCCATTCTGGATAATATCCTGGGTGTAGAATTGCTGTACGCCTTCCACGGCAGGAAAAGGATCGCGGCGGCTATCATCGATCAGGGTGTAATCGGCCGTACCGCTGTCGACCCCCATAATGCCGGCCTTGTACATACCCAGCAGTTTGGTGAACGGCGCCTGGCAATGCTGCTGGATGATAGAGCGGGCAAAGGTTTTGAGGCCGGTCTTTTCCGGCAACTTATCCACCTGGCGGTCGAGATGGGCCGCCAGGCTGAAGAGGAAATCGAACAGTTTTTTAAAGGTAGGGATGAAGGCGGGCAGATCCGCTGTTACCGATCCGTCGAGTAATCCACCGTTGGTATTGGGTGGATCGAAAAGGGTCGGCAACTCTCCGCCTGCCCCATTGAGGGCATCGAGCAGATCCTGATAAGCCTGTTCGTAGGCACTTACGTTATTTTCGGCGATGATGGCGATGAGGATGGATACGTCGGAGTTGAAGAAATCACTCCAGTCACCAGCCACCAGGTTTTGGAAGTCGTAATACTTCAGTTCCTCGGCGTACTTGCGGGCAAAAACCAGGAGGCTGGCCGTAGCCTGCTCATCGATGTGCACATAGTCCTTCCCCAGCGCTGCCAGCAGCCGCTGTTGCTGGCTGGTGCCGCCTCGAGCTAATGGATTCTTATCGTTGCAATTTTTTGCCACTGCGTATGCTACTTTTAGGAGTTTGCTTAAATATTGGTTCCCTCATTGATGTAGAAGGGGAACACGAAATTGGCGCGCGAATTGGTTTCTTTAACAGTAAATTCCACCTCAATGAGCACCCGGCCTTCCAACTCGCCGCTGTCGTTCATGATCACGCTTTCCAGTTTGATGCGCGGCTCGTAACGGATGACGGCCTGCCGCACCAGCTCCGTCATATAGGCCCTTAGGTTGGTGGTCAGGGGCTCAAACAACATGCGTTTCATGCCAGCGCCGTACTCCGGGATCATAACGCGCTCCCCCAGTTCGGTGGTCAGCAGGATAAAAAGGCTCTGCCGGATGTCTTCCACATCCCGAGCCAGTTCCAGCGTTTTGCGGGATTTATCGAAAGCAGGTGGAAAACTCCAGCCGGTACCTAAATATGATTTATGTTGATTGTCTTCCATGATTGTTACTTTTTTAGCCTCCGATAATCACGGTAGGCAGCCCCGCCACGATTGCGCCCCCGTGCGCGGTCATATCGCCCATCCGGGCGGCGGGCATGCCCCCGATCAGCACGGTGGCCGAGCCTTGGGCGATCACGTCAGGGGTGCCGACGCAAACAGCCATATCGCCTACCCGGGCGGCCGGCAGGCCTCCGATCACCACGGTGGGGCTGCCGGGTGGCAGAATGGGGCCGCCCACATGGGGCGTTCCTCCGGGAGTGGCCATCGGGCAGGTATGCATGTCGGTTATTCTGGCAGCTGGTGGCATGGCTTCATTTTTTAGTTGATCTGAACAATTCCCCCTTTGACGGTAGTGCTCCCGCCGGCGGAAAGCTCGGCAGTGGCGCTCCCTTCCACTTTGAGCCCTATCTGGGCCGAGGCCGTCAGGTTGAGGGCCTCGATGGTGCCGTCCTGAGTAGCCTTGATGGCCAGGGCAGAGGCGCTTTCTATGGTGATCCCATTGGAATCCATCACGATTTTATTGCCGTTCTGGTCTTTGAGGGTAATGCCGCCGTTATCATCGTCCAGTACCAGGCTGTTTCCACCTGGCGTTTCGATGGTGATGGCCTTTTTTTCATCGTCAAATTCCAGTTTGAGTTTTTCGCGGGAGAGGTAGCCTTTTTTGTGGTTATCATCGGACATGGCTTCCGGGCTCGGTTTGGCGGAGCTGTGTAACATGCCCAGCACAACGGCATCTCTGGGGTCGTCGTTGACAAAACCCACGATCACTTCATCGCCGATCTCGGGGCGAAAAAAGGTGCCCCGGCCGTCGCCGGCATCGAGGCAAGACAGGCGCGCCCAGATGCCTTCGCCACTGGGGTCGATGATGGGCAGGCGCACCTTGATGCGCTCCTCTCCTTCCGGATCGGCTTCCAACGCAGTGACGATGCCCGTTTGCAGGCCGTTGATGGCCGGCAGAAGCGAGGAAGCCGAATGGGCCGAAATGTCGAACTGTTCGGCAAACCATTGTTCGCGAAGGCCAAACTGCAGGTTCGTGCTCCACTGCCCACTTTGTATCTTGTGAAAAACGCCGCTGATGAATAGCTTACCCGTAAAGCGGTCGCCGGCCCCTTCCAGGCTGATGAGCTGGCCGGGCTTAATATCGGGAAAGCCCTCTATGCGTACGCGCCCACGGATCTTGGACAAGCGGCTGCGCTGAAATTTGGCGTCCGCCCATGCCTGCAGTTCTTCAGCGTTGATGTTCCCGGAATGGTACAGTTCGATGGTAGGCTGGCCGAGGCCACTGCTGAGGTCCTCACCGCTTAGGTTGCCGGCATTCTCAAAGCCGGGGGCTTGGCCATCCGCTTCGAGGATCTCCTGGTCGGCAAAACTCCAGCTTTTGGCCTTCACGCCTTCGTATTGCCGGCGAGCATCCATTTCCGTGTCGAGTTCCAAAACGGTAGCGCCGTACTGTATGGCCAGTTGGGCATCTTGCTCCAGGCCCGGCTTTTTAATGGCGATGGCGCCATCGTCGACCAGGCATATTCTGCCGTTGGCATCCGCCCGGCTAAGGACGAAATCCCAGTCGGTGGAATTGTACTGGACCAGCTCCTGATGTTGCACTTCCGTACTTTCGACCTCCTTCGACAGCCCGTATTCTCCGATGATGGTTTCCATAGCATCCGAATCGGTCACTTCTTCAAAGTAACGGCTCTTCCGGCCGATGGCCATTTTGAATACCTCATCCCGGCATTCCAGGTAAAGGCGGGCGTTGCCCCGCCGGGTGCGCAGGCTGTGCTTGACGATAATGCCTTCGAACAGGGCCTTTTCGTCGGAATGGTAGCCGGCGCTTATTTCCAGGCGTTTGCCGGGAACGAACAGCTCGGAGCTGCTGGCGGGAAAGTCTCCCTGCGCCGGATCGCCATCCTTAATGATGAGCTGAGCAGTAGGAATACGGTTGGCCTCCTTTTGCACCAGAATGGACAGGACATGGTACTGCCCAGGCACTTCTTCCCCTCCTACTTTGAGGGTAAAAGTAACCACATCGGGATTTCTCGAAACCGGTAAGGTCTGGCTGGATTCGGCCATACTTTAGCTTTATTTTTCCAGAGGAGGAAATACGATCTGCTGCCCCTCCTGTAAGGTTTGAAAATTCACGAGCTGATTGACCCGTGCAATGTCTATATAGTATTTGGAGTCACCGTATACTTTGTAGGCCAGCCAATGCAGCGTCTCTCCGTCTTTAACGGTATGCACCTTGGTCAGGTCGGGCGACTGTTTGTCCTCTTCGTTGGCCCGCAGCTCTTCATCTACAAACTTGTTGAAGCCAGCCTTGATCTCTGCCCGGATCGGTGTTCCATCGGATTTAAAGAGCTTGTACTCAATGCTCAGGCTTTCTAATACACAGGGGAAGACCAGCGTACCCCAGGTCAGGATCAGGTAGGGGGGGCGGTGTATCTCTCCCAGAAACTTGTAGGTCAGGTCTTTGAAGTTGTTGATGTCTCCCATCACCCCATCCGGCTTAGGCAAAGAATCCGGAAAGGCGCCGGTGCGGTCAAACAGAAAGCGGAAGTCCATCTTCTCGTTGGCAGTCTTCTGGTAGTTCTGTGCGTTGGCACTGGTGCCCTCGCCCTGTTCTTCGTTATACTCGATCTTGAACTCCTGTGTGTAATTCTCAGGATTGATGAGGGCTTCCATGCGCCCGATCTGCTCATTGGGCAGCATTTTGGGGCCGCTGAATGCAGCGATGCTCATCTTGCTCAATTGTCCAAGTGGGTTAACCATAATTTCTGCTAGGTTGCGGTGATATTACATATGTTTTACGGACCTTCTGATGGTGTGGCAGGCTCACAGCCTGCTGAGCCTTAGCTTGACTATACCCGGACGATACTCAGGGTTTGGCCCTTACAGGCTTACAGCCTGATTTTCTGTATCAGCTTTCTGCCAAGCCGCGCCATACTCGTCGCAGAGTTCCTTTTAGCTACTTCCAATTTCCGGCTCCATTCACCTTTCCTCTTTGTCCTCCAATATCTTCATCACCTGCTCCAGGCATTCGGCGATGATCTCTTCCTTCATCTTTTGGCGGTCTTTGGCAGAAGGAATTTTTTCATCTCCCTCGCTCACCACAGCGGTAATGTGCAGTTCTTTGATCTCGATCGGCATGATTATCCTTTTTTGACTCTGAAATACTGATAGCTCAATTTCAGGCTTTCCACCAGTACCTTACTTTCCTGCGCGTTGAGGGCATCAATCTCCCAGGCAATGGGCAGCGCCTGGCTAATGTCCCATACCATGAGCGGTTGGTGTTTCTCATTCAGAAGGGTAACGATGAGGTTGGCTCGAACGAATTCGAACTTGTCAATTGCATTCTTCACCCATTTGGTAACGCCCGATTCCAGCAATAATCCCCTTTTCAGGGTCAGGTCACTATAAGTGGTACGCACGGGAAGTTTATGCACAAAGCGGTTTTCCCCGCCCTCCGCATAGGATTCCATTTCAACACTCACATTCAGGCCGCTCACTTCCTGAAACTCGATATCCTTAGCGGTAATGTCCGGAAGTTGAAAGTCTACCCTGAAATGAAAGCCAACCGGCGGGTAGTAGGTAGCCATACTTAATCGTTTTGGATCGTCAATCCTTCGTGGACGAGCTCCATGGTCTCTATGGCTGCTTCGTTACCATCGGATTTCAGGTCGGTAGGCTGTACCTTGGTAGGCCAGGCATTTTTGACTTTCCATACCACCACGGGTTCGTGGCTCTCGTTGAGCAGGGAGATGGTAATGTCTCGCCGCTCAATGGTATTGAGCTGCACCATATTCCACCAGTCAAAAAACTCGTTGTCGGAAGCAAAGGTCCCCCGCTTCAAGGTGATGTTTGAAAACTTCTGCATGCCCGGCATCTTAACCTTGTGGTATTCGGGGCTGGCGCCGTTACGGTACTCGATAACCTCTGTTTCCACATCCAGCCCGGAAACTTCAGTGAATCCGATCTGCGTGCCGCCCCACTCTACTTGAAAATGGAACTTCGGTAATGGATAATCTGCCATGATTCAATTTTTTTTGATTCGTGATTGTTTTTTCAATGAAATGCCAACTACATTTCGAAAGCCGCTGCCGGCCCCAAATATCCGTCACAGGCAACGGCGGATCTTCTGATGTTCCGCCTTCCAGACGTACAGGCTTTACCTTACGATTCCTGCATCTTATGCGAGAACTTCAGGATGATGAATTCTGCGGGGCGAACTACCGCCATGCCAATCTCCACATTCATACGCCCTTCCAGTATATCGATGGCGGTCATCGTGGTACCCAGGCCTACCCGTACGTAAAAGGCTTCCTCTGGTGTAGCGCCCGCCAGGGCGCCGGCCCGCCACTGTAATACCAGAAAGTTCTCGATCATAGCTCGTACTTTCACCCAGGTGTTGGCGTCGTTGGGCTCGAATACAAAAGCTTCGGTCGCTTTTTTGATGGATTCCTCCGCCATGTTGAAAAAGCGTCGCACGTTGATATAGCGCCACTCGTTATCGTTGCCTGCCAGAGTACGGGCGCCCCAGACGAGGATGCCTTTGCCCGTAAAGGTCCGTATGGCGTTGATGGACTTGCCGGAGGGGTCTGCGTTCAGGCCATCCTGTTCGGCATTGGTGATCTTGACTACCGGCGCGGAAACCATATTCAGGCTCACATTAGCAGGCGCCTTCCAGACTCCACGGGTATCGTCGACGGTAGCATAAACACCGGCGATGGCACTACTCGGCGGCATAGTAAGCCGTTGCTTGCTAATAAGTTCCCGGACGCTGGCCTCAAAAGCATCGGTGAAGTAGTCTTGCAGGTCCGAAACATCACTTCCCGCGGTAAGCCCGGCTGCTCCCAGGGCGATGTCTCTCGCCATCGTGGCCGCCGCCTGAACAGCGGCTGTGGCGGCCTGCGAACTGACCACATCGGTAGCCGCAGTCGCTGTTGCCAGAGCAGCGTTAGCGGCATTAAGTGCATCGGTAGTATCATCCCCTCCCCCCGATTGGTAGGTGCTAGGCGATATGCTTTCCGCAGCGATCACCACATTGGCGGCACTAAGCGCCAGCTGAGCAGCTTTTGCTATTCCGGAGGTAGCCACCGTATCATCGGAGGTAGCATTGACATCGGCGATGGCTTTGTTGACGCTGCCGAGAATTTCCTCTGTCTGGAGCACCGCCTTCAGGTCAGCCATTACTTTTCCATCAATGATGATGGTATTGGATGCGTCTTCGAAAGTCACTGTCCCATCGTGGTAAGAATAGGTCAAGGTCGTTTTCAGCCAGGGGGTATAGGCGGCGCCGTATTTCAGGTTGTTGCTGCCGATGCCGTCTCTGAAATCGTCGTACTGAGTAGTAGGTGGAGTGACATCATCGTATAGATCTATGATGGTGAACCGATCGCCCAGGTCCTGGCACTGCAGCAGGGCTTGCTTATAGGCATCGTAGAAATCGGCATCACTGGCCAGTTTGGTAGCGTCAGGAAAGAGGATAAGGGTGGGCTCATCTTTTTTCTTCAAGGCGCCAAGGCCGCCATTCAAGCCAATGAGATCATTGACGTTGATAGCTCCTCCATCCGTCTGCAAGCCTACGCTGACGATATAACAAGGGCCGCCGCCATTGCCAAAGAACAGCTGCATGGCGTAGTACATCAGGTAATTGGTGGGCGTAAAAGTAAGCCCGGTAACCCCATCGCCATCAATGTCTACCTGGAAACTCTGCGGGAAGTTTTTCCCAAAGAACTGCTCATATTCCAATAGGGACTGTATCCGCTTGATATAAGGGAAAATAGAGACGTCATTCCCGTCATCATCCTTAGCCAGTTCGGTATAACCGATGAAAGCCGGAATGGCGGTTTCCACCTCGGCTACCGAGGGCGGCAGGAGGGATATCTCTTCTACGTATACGCCTGGCGTTTTATAGTTCATATCAATTATTTTTTTCCGTTGATTTAATATTCGGCCTTTTCAAAGTTGAGGGGCGTTCTAAGGCCTCGGCCTCTTGGCCTTCCTACGATTCCTGCATCTTATGCGAAAATTTCAGGATGATGAACTCCGCCGGCCGTACCACCGCCATGCCGATCTCTACATTCATCCGGCCCTCCAGGATATCGAGGGCTGTCATGGTAGTACCCAGGCCGACCCGGACATAAAAGGCTTCTTCCGGTGTAGCGCCCGCCAGGGCGCCCGCCCGCCATTGCAGCAGCAGGAAGTTCTCGATCATAGCACGCACCTTCACCCAGGTATTGGCGTCATTGGGCTCGAATACAAACTGGAAGGTGGCTTTCTTGATGGATTCCTCCGCCATATTAAAAAAGCGGCGCACCGGCACGTAGCGCCATTCGTTGTCATTGCCTGCCAGCGTACGCGCGCCCCAAACCAGAACACCCTTACCTGAGAAGTTGCGGATGGCATTGACTGATTTACCGGAAGCGGCGACGTTCATATCGCGCTGGTCTTCATTATCGATATCCACCATGGGTTTTTGTACCGAATTGAGGCTCACGTTTGCAGGGGCTTTCCATACACCGCGGGTACGGTCGACAAAAGCATAGATGCCGGCCAGGGCAGCGCTGGGCGGCAACATCACCCGATGCTTAGAGAGCGCTGCGTTGACGTTGTGGTAGACATCGTTGAAAGAATGGTAAGCGGACTGGATCTCATCCACCGGATCATCTGTCCATCTCAGGCGCGTGGCGCCCGGCAAGCCGTTTATGGTTATGGCGTTCTCGTCGTAGTAGTAGGTAAGGTTGGTTCGAAGGTATGGATAATAGGTAATTCCGTACTTGAGGTTATTGTTACCAATTCCGTTTCGGAAGGTACTTTCAATGGTAGAAAAAGCTTCGGTGCCATTTTCCGCGTAGGGGTCGATGAGCACTATCCGGTCGCCCAGATCGGCGCACTGATCGAGAGCGGCGATGTACAGGTTGTAGTAATCACTGGTATCCAGGGGGTCAGTGACGATCCGCAGGGCATCGGGAAAAAGCAGGATAGTAGGCTCGTCTTCCTTACCCACTAAAGCCAGGCCATCGGTATGTTCCGTAAGGGAAGCAGCGCCGGTGGAGGCGCCACTGTAATCATCAATAACACAGATATAGCAGGGCCCACCGCCGTTGGCGAAGTACAGTTGCATGGCGTAGTCCATGCGGAAGTTGAGTGCAAGATCACTTTCCGTGATGGGCGTCAGCGCGTTATCCGAACCGCTGACGGTCACTGTACTGATTGCCTGCAGAGCCCTCCCAAAGCGTTCGGTGAACTCGTTATAGGACTTGATGCGGCTGACATAAGGGAAGGTGGTCACGGCATCTCCGTTCACATCCGTTGCTTTTCCGGTATAGCCGATAAAAGCGGGAATAGCGGTCTCCACTTGAGCGACGGAAGGTGGCAATGTAGATATTTCCTGTACAAAGACACCCGGCGTTTTATTATACATGGCCTTTAGATTTATGTTTTACAAATAGACATCAGCATTGGCCCCGATGATATTCCCAAAGCCATCGAGAATGGGTTTTACACTTTTCCCGTTGGGATTGGGCAAAGCAATAAGCGTTCCGTTTCTGGTCATGGAGACATTGAGGTAGGCCTCCTGCAATTTGATCTGAGTATTGGATTCATATGTGTTCGTACTGGCGTTGAGGGTAAAGGAAGCGGCGGCAGAAGAAAAAGCAGTGATGCCGGTGGTTCCTCCCGGAAAAAAATACCTCCAGGTCAGCTCCCGGTTGTCAAACCAGAGGTGATAGGTCTTCTCGCTTATCGTATCGTTGCCAGCACCCGTGATGAAGCGGTAGTCGGCGGAACCCGCACCATCGGGTACTTCTCCATTGTGAAATATATCAACCAACCCGAAAGAAAGGCGATGGAAGAGACCGTCATCGAGGTATATAGGCTGATCGCCGGAAGCATCAAGATTGAGGAAGTAAAAGCCGGAGGGCAGTGATTTGAACTGCTTGACATCATAAGTCGTAAAATCGAAGGTTTCGTTGATGTTCAGGGCCGGTAAGGCATCGCTACCGTCGAATTGCTTGATGGCCAGGTTGAAGCTATTTACCGGCGCAGCAAAATGGATACGGGGAATCTTCGGAAGGAAAAGCAATCGGTCTTCTTCCGATATTTCGTCACCACTGGCGCGGGAAATGAGATTGAGGGTAATATTCGAGCCTTCCGGGCCCAATACGGTATGTTCGTTGTCGTAGCGATTGGTAAAGTAATAGCCGGGCTTGATGGAACTGAGGTAAGCCACCTCCGGTTTTTCAAATGGAAGGGAGGTAAAGTTAGCGTAGAAGGGGTTGTTCAGTTGCAGCTCAAAAGTAAGTTTGAAACCTTCCGTTAGTGAAACCGGAAATTTCAACAGCCCTGTAGTGCTGTCTACCTGAGCCAGGACTACTCCCCCATCCCCTGTGTTGCGAAAAAGCAGGCCATAGTTAGCCAGTAGCTGCTGGGTAACAGCGGTGGGCTCCAGCGTAAAGTCACTGCATATCCAATCGCGGTAGTACCTGTTCAGTATTTTGATTTGGAATAATCTTTTAAAGGCTATATTCATAATCTTTCTTACAGTTTGAGCCTTTGGTTAATAAGTGGTATTGCCATCCACATTGACTTCCAGGATGGGATCGCCCTCGTCGTTCTGTTTGTCTTTCGCTTCGTGGGGCACCAGGCGTATTTTATAAAAAACGCTAGGCTTGTGGGCGCCGCCGTAGATGCTCCATATATAGTTGATCTGTTCGAAGTTGAAATCCTGAAGTTCTGCGATTAGCTTGTAGTTTTCACCTATTTTGGCGCCACTGGGGGTTCCATCCAGATGGGTAAATACATTTTTCCCCTGGAAAAATTCGAGGACCTTGGAGAGGTTGGTTAAGGCTGCCCCATAATCGCCATGGCTACTGATGAGTAAGTACAGATTGGTGTAGATCAGGCGGTTTTTGAAAACCACCCGATAGCTTTGGGTAAGGCGGTGGTGCTTCCCGTTTTTCAAGGCACCCTCTTCGTCCACCTTTACCAGCGTGATCACCACTCCCGAATGAGAAATGGGGCCAGTACTGTCGATGAGGTTATCGACCACCACATCTTCCAATTCGTCGTAATTCATCAGCTCTTCCTGAATGATCTTCAGGGCATCGGAAATTCTCATGGGCCAGGTTTAAAAAATGCGTTTGAATACCTCTTTAAAATCTCCTTCTTCGATCAGATTTTTCACTACCGCTTCTACACTCTCCGGATCGCAGCGGGCTACCAGGACCATGTTCTTGGCCCAAAAATATTTGCCCTCCAGGTTTCTGCCCTCGTATTCATTCTGCAGATTAATTACCTCCACATTTTTTATCGTAAAAAAAGCGGCGATGTATTTCTGTCCATTATTGAGCACCACAATCACATCGGTGTTTGTATTGTCAAAATCGACATCTTCCTCCGACTCGCTGATACCTGAAAGATAAAGGCGATCGATCTCTAGATACATTGAAAAATCTTTATCCCAAGATGGGAAAGCCAAACGAAAGAACAAATGATAATTTGAGTACCGGTTGGTATTTCAGAATTTCTGGAAGGAATAGAGAACGAACGGTAAATTTATTAAACGTGCATGACCATTTCGAGAAATTCGCTCTTCCTCCTCCTGGCAACGGGCACAAACGACAGGTCGGCCATTTGTATGGTGCCCTCGCGGTGAAATTTACGAATCTTCTTGAGGTTAATGAGATGAGACTTATGAGGGGAAAAGAAGCCCAATGGTTCAAGCAATTTCCTGAACTCACCTATGTTATAAGAGCTAACCAGGTCAGGAGCCTCAGCAAGCACGACCCGGGTGCATTTTTGCAAGCCCTCGCAGCGGATAATACCGGATACGGGACTGAACTCCAGGCCGTCCATAGTGGGTAAACCAATGATCTCTTCTCTAGCAGAAAGGCGATCACTGGAAACATTTCTTCTGGCCTTTTCCCGAATGCGCTGCTCGGCATTGTATACGGCCAGCATAAGGTCTTTCTCCTGAACAGGTTTAAGGACAAAACCTGCCAGGCAGTAACGGATCGCCTGGTAGGCATATTCTCTTTTATCAGACAATACGATGGTCTCAAATTCAAATTGGGGAAAGCGCCTGACTAGTTCAAAATCTTCCAGGGGAGCCCTTTTAATATCCAGAAGGATCAATTTAGGTTGGCGCTCCCGGATAAGCTGACAGGCGTTTTGGATGGTTTTCGCGTGCCCGCTAATTAAAATTTGCGGGCAACAATGACCAATTTTTTCTTTTAGGTTAAAGAAAAAATCTTTGTCACCATTTACAATCAATGTGGTGATCATTGGGATTATAGGTTAGTTTTTGGGGAGTGTATTAACAATTTGGTACCTCTTCTTAAGTTTTGTGTCCTAAGATTATCAGGTTTGGGCCAGCATTTTATTTCGTATAAAACTTTTTTATAATCAGATTTATTTTGGGGGTTACAAAAAAATCAGGGAAAAACAAAAGCTTTTTAAATATACCACGATTCTGGGAGAAAGTCCACCCTGAAAGGCCTTTTCTTTTTTGGGAAGTAGCCACAAGCTAATTTCACCCGGCTAATAAAAAGATTCGCCCGTCTGATTCACTATGTATGAATTACCAAATACCTTCTCCCTTCCACTCAATTGCAGATACGCTTTATCTTACCATTTCTTCTAAAACCTGCAAATCCTCACCCCTTCGAATGCACCACCAACCCCACAATCTTCTCATCCTGATACCAAACCAGCACGTCAAACAGCTTCGGAAAGCTGAAAGCATGTTCCACCTGGTTCTGAATTTGAGCGTTGGGGCTGTGCAGGCGCCTCCATTGGTTGTCTACGTTCAGCCAGAGGCTGCGGGCGCTTTCTTCGGGGTACTGAAGCAGTTCCAGCCAGTATTCCATGGCGACACCCGACTTGACGCCGTCTTCGAGGCCAAGCGCTCCTCTTTCTTTGACAACTGCTTTCGGGCCGGTAAGGGCAAATAACGGATCTGTGACTTGTTTCATGATACTATTTTTATTTTTTGTGTCCAGAACAATAGATTGTCAATAGCCAGTTCCTGGCCGCCTACTTTAAAGCTTTTGATCTCGCCGTTGAAATACCAGA
>JAGQXQ010000044.1:0-8652 GCA_020436535.1 Phaeodactylibacter sp. | reverse complement strand
GATGTCTCCTCCAAAGTAGCCGGCGGCGAAGGCGATGAAATGCCGGGGGCTGGAGAGCTTGGGCTGTAGCCACACGTTGTTGAGCCACATCAGCTGGCGGTGGCCCACATCCAGGCCGCTGCGCACGGTGGCGAAGTCCCCGCTATTGGGCAAAGCCGAGATGGTAAAACCCATCCCCTCAGAAGCGATATGGCTGATGGGCGTGAATTCGATGCCGGGAGGAAGGTCTTCAAAGCGGACCATTTCATCACAGGCTATATGGATGGGCGGCGCCTCCACTGCCTGTCGGTTGTTTGTTTCGTCTACTTCCCGGATCACGTCCTGAGGGTCAATAGAGAAAACAACTTGTGTAACATTGCTCAGGCATTGATTATCCGGTTGTAGCAGATGCCGGAAGCTGAGATGTTTCCATTCCAGCTTTTCACCGTATCCCAAACCGTTGATAACCTTCGAGTAGGCAACCTCCACCACCGAATTCGAATCATCGAGCAACAAAATTTGTACTTCGAAAGGGGTGGTTGTTTTCATCCCATTATTCACCAGGACAAAGCTGGCCGATTGTTGCACATTATCCCAATTGGTTGTTGCCTGAATGATGGCCAGGTCGGGATTGCAACTGCTCGCCAGAAAAGCCAGAGCAGCTAACCACCCAAAAAATACTAACTTCTTTTTCATCATTTTCCGTTTTTATTGTTCAAGGGAGTCTTTCGGAAAAGATGGGTGTTCATGGGTTGGCCCGGTGAGGTGTTGGGCCGACATGGCAAGGCCTCCCACTTCACCAATTGTTCTGGAAATGTAAGTCAAGCAGGAGAAAAAGTAAATGATAATTGTCATGCTTTCAATGAAAAGCCGCCTCGATCTTTTCCACCAACACCCGGGCGTGTGCGCCCATCACCTCGCGGGACAGGCCGGCTGTATGCGGGGTGATGATCACGTTTTCGGACTGACGCAGATACTGGAATGGCGCCGGCAGGTTGTCGACCTCCAACTTGTAGAAAGATTGCTCTTCGTACTCGATCACGTCGAGGGCGGCGCCCAGCAATTTACCGGATTGGAGGGCCTCCGCCAGGGCAGTGGTTTCCAATACCAGCCCCCGGGAGGTATTGATGAGAAAGATGGGCTTGAGAAAGCTTTCCAGAAAGGTTCGGTTGACGAAGTAATGGTTGTAGTCTTCGTAAGGAATGTGCAGGGTGACGACATCCGCTTCGCGGAACACTGTTTCCAGGCTCACTTCCTCGGCCAGCACGCCTCCGAAATTGGTTTTGAACTTGTCGTAAGCGATCACCCGGCAGCCGAAGCTGCTGAGGCGTTGGGCCACCGCGCTGCCGATGTTGCCGTAACCAATAATGCCAACGGTGCGATGCCGCAGTTCATAGCTCTTATTGCCATCCCGGATCCACTTTCCTTCGCGCACCTGCAAGTTGGAACGCTGTATGTGGTTGAGCAGGCCCAGGATGAACCCCATGGTTTGTTCAGCCACTGTATCGCGGCTGCCCTCCGGGGAGTTGAGCACCAAAATGCCCTTCCCTTTCGCATACTGCACATCGATGTGCTCCAACCCAATGCCCATCCGGGCGATGAACCGCAGGCTGGTGCAGCGATTGAGAAAGGCCTCATTCAGCGTGAACCGGCTGCGGATGATCATACCGAAATAGGCGCCCAACTGGGGCAGTAGCTCATCCAGAGGCGTGTTGTGGTGATCTTCTACTTCGTACCCCAATTGTACGAGATGCTCCACCAGGTAGGGGTGGGCGGGGTCAATGAGGATGATCTTGCGGGAAGAAGGCATAAGGTATTGGATTGTTGGCCCGTCTTCGCCCCGGCTTCCTTGAAGTACCGGGCTCGTCCGGGCAAATTGTTGGATTGTTGGCCTCTGTCCTTGCGGAGGCCGCCTGAAATATCGTGTTTTATTCCGGATTTGCAACTATTCAGCATCAATGGAAAATCGCATTTTATGCCTTTGTTTGCCCCAGCCCTCTGAAGGGAGTAAAGGCAGAAAATGCGCTGTCTCCCTTCAGAGCTGGGGCAAAACAGGGCATTTTCTGCCGCTGTCTTCGATGGTGTTGAATAGTTACCCTGATTTTTTGCTCATACACCCGGTTGTTATACTATTTAAGGATCACTTCCCCACCCAGCGTCCGGATTCTGGCCAATAAAGCCGGTTGCGGCCCCGGATGAACGGAAAGGCCCAGCCCTAACAACCGCAAATGGGACTGCACTCGGTTCGCTTCCGGATGTTGCGCTTCCAGCGACCATAATATCCCCGCTTCCGGCAGCTCCTGCGCCGGATGGACGGAGTCTCCCCAATCGATAAAAAAGGGGATGATGCCATCCCCCGGATTCGCCCGTGGATCGGTTAACTGCCAGCGCAACGTTTGCCCATCCGGGCGAGCGCGGCTGCCGGCGGATACTTCGCCTAGTTCCAGCCCGTTGTTGCGGGCTCTTTCCAACAGAGATTCCAGGTCGTTGGATCTGGCCGCCCAGTAGAGGAGGCGGGGCTCCGTCACAGCGTCTGCAGCTATCCAGAGCGGGCGAGGCACATCGGGCTGTGCCGGATCGGGGGCAATGACTTCCAGGTAGACATCCGGCCCTAAGCCCAATAAGGCATTGTGGGTGCCATAGCCAAGGTGCTGCCCACCGTAAACGGGCCGGGCGCCCAGCAAAGCTTCGAGCTTATCCATTCCGCTTTCCAGCGTAGGGGCGGCATAGATGAGGTGGTCAACGGGCAGGTTCATCTTCTTCCTTGTCAATATTTATTAATGATTTTTTCTGCCAGGGACAAAAAAATAATAACGGATCAAATTATTGCATTTTTCTTAACTTTAGAACGGAAATAAACTGCTTTTTCAAAAAACAAAAACGAGATTTACCCTGCTCAAACATCTATAAACCATGGAACTATGAACACCGACAAACCCTTATTTTTTCTGGCTTTTGCCAATGAGTATGATGCCGAGCGGCGTTTAAACAACATAGTAAAGGAAAGAGAGCAGTTGGAATCCATCCTCAATCAGGCCTACCGGAACGGCCTGTGTGACAAACCCATCGTCCGGCAGAATGTTTCCATCAAGATGTTTCTCGATATTCTCGGAAGCGATGAGTATAAAAACCGCATCGCCATTATCCATTATGGCGGCCACGCCGACGGCTACCAGCTGCTGCTGGAAGGCATGGATGGTAAAAGACAGGTAGCTAAGGGCGACGGGCTGGTGAATATCCTGGCAAAAAGGGAAAACCAGGAAAACCTGAAACTGATCTTCCTCAACGGATGCTCCACCGAACGGCTGGCCAAAGCCCTTACAGACCGCGGCGTGCCCATCGTCATCGGCACTTCCACTTCCATAGATGATGATGAAGCCCTCACATTATCCACCCGTTTTTACACCGGCCTGGCCAACGGCCTGACGATGGCCGGCGCCTGGGCGGATGCCAAAAACGAAGTCGAATCGGTCAAGGACTCCAAAGGCGCCGAAAAAGCTTCAAAAAAAACCCGCGGCTTCGACACCTCCGATGAGGCAGAAGGCAGCTTTGCCTGGGAAGAGACCTTCAGAGACAGCGCCGCCGAGGTAGATTTCAAAAACTGGAACCTGCCCGAAGAGTCGAAAAATCCTCTTTTCAACTTGCCGCCACTCGAAAAGACGCAATTGCCGGCAAGCCCCTTCCTCTTTCTGAAACCCTACGAGGCCCGGCACGCCGAGATATTTTTCGGCCGCTCCAGTTACATTCGCGACCTCTGGCTGAAAGTGGTGGAATCCAATGCTCCGCCCATCATTCTGTTGTACGGAGAATCGGGCGCCGGCAAGTCCTCCTTGTTGGACGCCGGCCTGCGGCCCCGCCTGGAAGCTGCCAAAAATGCCGGAGAGAATCGGTTTGAAGTACGCTACAGGCGCCGGGACCAGGACCAGGGGCTGGTCCGCACCCTCGCCGATATGCTTTCCTATGCCCCTGAAGAGGAACCGGAAGAGCCCGTGCAGGAAGAAAAGGCAGAAAAAGACCCCAACCTGGAAAAATTACAACAAATTGAGTCCATTGCCGGCGGCCTGGAAGAGGAAACGGCCAATACCTTCCGGTCCATTATCAACCGATACAAGGCCCTCCGGGCTTACAAGCCAAGCAAGCAGGCTGGCCAGGGGCTGTATATCCAGGATGCCGAAGGGAACCTGAAGCTCGATGAACAGGCCGGCGGCCGGCTGCGCAAGGCATGGATAAAATTGGAAAAAGAAACGGGCCGTGAGGTCATCGTTATCCTCGACCAGGTAGAAGAGGCTATCACCCAGCCCAACAGCAGCCTGAGGAAGGAACTCGAGGACCTGTTGAAGGTGCTCAAAGATATGTTCGTCCGGCCGGCAGCAGAAAAGGAAAATAAGATAAAAGGCAAGATCATTCTGGGATACCGGGAAGAGTTCAATGCTAAGATCCTGGCGCGCAGCCAGGACTATGAGCTATCGCCCAGCACCGTATTCCTCGAACAATTGAAGAAAGGGGACATTGAAGAGATCTTCCGGGAATTGCCAAAACTAAGAGGCATCAACTACTACAACCTCACCGTTGAAGAAGGCCTTCCCAGCCGGATCGCCAACGACCTGTTGAAAGGCAGAAGCGCAGTAGCGCCGGTCCTGCAATTGTTACTGACCCGGCTCTGGGAAAACACCCATAACCCGAATACCAATTCAGCCCACTTTACGATCGAAGCTTACAACAAGACTCAAAGCGGCGGCAGAGAGATGGAAAAGTACTTCCGCGACCAGATGGAAGAGGTCAGGAAATGGAACCCGGAAGTGGTGGAATCGGGGCTGGTCCTGGATATCTTGCAGTTTCACGTCACCGAGTTGGGCACCTCCAGGCGCCGTGATTTCGAAAAAGAGATCCGGCCCCGCTACCAACACCTGGAAGCAGAATATGGCTACCCCCAGGGCTTTGTCGAAAAACTGGCCAAAAAGCTTAAAAACCCCGATATTTTCCTGTTGAATGACGAGGGCCGCGGCTATACCAGCCTGCCGCACGACACCCTGGCGCCCATCGTCCGGAGGGAATACGACCGCTCGGACAAGCTCGGCCAGCGCTCCGCCCGCATCCTGGAGATCAAGAAATCCGACCTTATAAGAGTCAAAGACGAGCAGGAGGAGGAGGAACTGAGAAAGCTGCGCCTGAACGACAACGACCTGGAAGTGGTCCGGGGAGGCAAAACCGGCATGAGAAGCCTGAACGAAAGAGAAAGAGCACTCCTGCGGATCAGCCTGGAGGAGCGGGAAAAACGGGTCCGTCAGCGGAGGGCCTGGGCCAAAGCGGGAATTGTGGGCGGATTGTTCATCCTCGCCCTTTCCATTCTTGCCGGTAGCCTTTCCGTTTCAGTCAACGAACAACTCAAAGAACGAGTGATCGCCAAAGCCCTCGATGCCTCCCTGATCGAACAGGACAAAGACCAGGACAGGCCCTCCATAAAAGCTATTCAGCTGGGCCAGTTTGCGTATAACAAGAGTAATACGCGAAGAGTGGATGTGGTCGACAATCTGTATAGTTTATATAAAAAAGACCGCCTTGAGGACCCTTACCGCGAAGAAGTGGAAACCCTACCTCTATCCTTTTCGCTGAAGCCGGGCGCCAAAATTGATGCCTTGGATTTTCATTCGCCATTGGGGCCCTTCCTGGTGCAATACCAGGACAGTATGATAAAATATTGGCCAGCAGATGGCAGGGAAGAAACGATAAGCCTGGGCGAAAAACCGGATGAATCCCTGAAGGAAGAAGTTCATTTTTCGGCAGATGGAAAAAAGATCCAGGCCGTTTCCTATTATTACCGGGAGCCGCTTTACATAGCGGATGGAGAATTGGTAGAGGCCCCATGGATGGCGGTGTATTCTTCCCAAGGCGAAAATAACGAATACTATATTGGGTATTACGATCTTTTTGCCGGCAAACTGGTCGATGAATTTGGACGAAGCTACGATCAGGATGAATTCATGGAGGAGTTCTTTGATCTCGGGCTGAATGATAACGGAGAATACATCGTAAATGTGGATGCATCAGATGTAGACACCCTCGTTTCACTCATTCCAATCAGCGTAGACACCCTTTTTTCCTTCAAATTGATGAATGAGAAAAGTAAACTCCTGAACCGAAAGCGTTATGAAGAAGGGACAGAAAAGGACTGGTGGTATGCCGTTAAAGGCCAACTCGGCTACCTTGGAACCACTAAGGAGACCCCTCTGCGAAAGACCCGCCTCGCCCTGGCCCAATACGCTGATATCCGGGTTTGGAACCCAGGCCAGCCGAAGGAAGAGCCAGAAAGCATTGCCATCGAAAGAGAGCTCTTGTTTTTCCAGGCCCTTTCTGACAATCGTTTTTTGGCGGTAACCACCGCCTACCCTTACCGGGAACTGCTCATCCTGGATAACGAAGGAAGGCCACTGGATACTTTATTGCCGTCAGGATCTGGACTCCTGGACCTGGCGATCAGCCCGGACCGGCGCCATATATTTGCTATGACGAAGGACGCTGCCTTTATCTGGGGCCTCTCCGGCAATCAGATAGCAGCGTATCCTCATGACAATATCCGGGACTTTTCATTTTCGGAAGATGGATTCCACCTGCTAACCTATTCTTCCGATACAGTAAAAGTACTGGACTGGGCGCCCGGCCAAAAAAGCGCTTCCATATTTTCCTATTCTCCGCCGCTGGATACCACTATGGCAGAGCCCACCAGGATCGTAATGGCACGTTTTCACGGCAACGCTGCCTATCTAGTCATTGGCCTGGAAGAAAGGGTGGCGCCACCAAGGCTGGGCGGTTTTTTCAACTGGCTTAAAAACTTGGTTTCTCCAAATAAAAAAGGAAAGGATCAGCCCTTAAAAGCGCGGATCGTTTACAGGGACTTTCAGCGCGGGCAAGAACGTATTTTTGAAGGGCCCAACGGCCCGTTACTTGACGCCACTGTTAGCCGGGATGGCCAATACGCAGTTGCCCTGCAACCAGGAAAAGCTACGGTGATCCCCATTCAAAAAGCAATGCTTTCCAATGACTCATTGAGGACACAAACCATCGAAGCCGTTAATTCCGAAAATTACCTGGCCCAGGAGTCCTCAAAAGTATTGATCTCTCCCGGTGGGAAGTACATTGTCCGCCAATCCCCCCGGAGTATCGAACTGTTTGACCCCAGTGGCAAACGAGTCAATTCCTACAGTTTTCAAGACGGATTTCAGCCGGGCTTTAACGGGCGACTATTTACGCCTGACGATTATTTCCTGATTGGCGAAAAATCAGATGAAGTATTGTTCTGGCACCCTGAAGACCAGGCCATCAAAGCGTGGGCAAAAAATTATGAACTGTTCATTGGAGACCAGCGGGATTATGAGCTTACTACTTTTATGGATGACATCCCCGGCGCCCAGGATGACGCCAAGTGGTGGGGGTTACGGGTCCTTCTGGCTTCTCTGATTTTCATCCTGCTTTATTATTCTGATTTTATTATCCAGGCCATCCAGCACAAGAAGTATCTGGAACCAGTCTTCTACTTTTTTGGCTTTTCTTTATTCTCACTCCTGCTCCTCATGCTGTGGATAGGAGGCGCTTATGAACCGGAAATGAGAAAAGTTGTATTCTACAGTATTGTCTGGGCAACGCTTGCCCTCTTGCTAACCGGCATTTATCGCTTTCGGGGAAAACTGCCGGAGGGGCCAAAGAGTGGGAGTTATTGGGAACGGCTGGCCCATTGGTTCACGGTGCTGCCAAAGCTCGGCACCCTTATTGCCTTTATTATAGTAGGGATATTCGTCCTGTACGGTTCGGTTATTTTTTACCTTAAAGAAGCAGCTGTTCCAAAGCAAGTGGAATGGCCGAATGTACTAATCGGGCTATTCATTCCATTGGCATTCATGGGCTTGATAGGATATCCCATTCAGTTGGTGATTCGCAAGTACCGCGCCGGCGCATTGTCCGAGTTCTATCGTTGGCTGTTGTTGCCGGTTGGGTTCCCGATCCTTATTTTCTGGATAGCCTACGGAGCAATTATTGACAATGGGTATGGAGATTCCATCGCCGGGCTGTTGGGCCTGGCTTCAGGCCTGGTGTTATTATGGGCCATTGTCCGTCAGAGCAGAATTTACCTCAGCGCCCGGATGTATGCCGCCTTCAGTACGTTCGCATTTCCCGTTGCCAGCATACTATTTTTGTTATTGATCAGCGGGATCGATACCCAATCGTCTGCTCTGGCTGGTTTATTCACGCTGGCTTTACCGGCTGCCTTCATATTGGGCCGCCAGCACCGTCGGCAGGGCGCCTATAGAAAAGCCTTTCTGCTATTCAGCACCTGTATATTTTTAGGCGCCGGGGCTTTAGCCTGGGCTGCATTTTCCATGAATGAGGCCGTTTGGCTAGGCCTGTTCCTGCTGGCGCCGGCACTGGTTCTTGTTTTTTACGGGTTGCGGCGCCAGTTGAAGAATCGGGCCGCCCGGAACACCTCCGGTAAATGGGCCTGGCCCAACTGGATTGCGATCTTGTGCTTTTGGGCATTAGCCCAATTCTTAACCTCTGTCTTCACCGGAGCGATGTTAGATTCGGCCTATGCTTTCGATGAAGAATATGAGGAGTACCCTTACCCGGAAGAAGATGGCTCATTCGAAGATACGCAGGAAGGCGACTTCACCGGCGAAGCCT
>JAGQXQ010000283.1:17265-22452 GCA_020436535.1 Phaeodactylibacter sp. | reverse complement strand
TGCCAAGCGGGCTTATTGCCCAGCTCGGTGAGGAAACCGCTCATAATTTCGTCATCAACCGGGGTTTTGAGCAATGCCTCATGCTATACCCGGAGCCAGTTTGGGACCGCATTACCAATGAGATCAACCAACTGAACCTGTACAACAAAAAGAACCGCGACTTCGTACGCTATTTCTACCGCGGTGCGCAGAAGGTAGCTATGGACAGCGCCGACCGCATCCTGGTTTCCAAGCGGCTGTTGGAGTATGCGGGCATCGACAAAGAAGTTATCCTGTCCGCTTACAGCGACAGAATTGAAATATGGGCTGCTGGCCAGTACGAGCAACTGCTGGATGAAGAGCCGGCGGATTTTTCCGACCTGGCTGAAGATGTATTAGGTAAGGCTAACGGAAACCCGGAAGCGCAATGACGTATCACCAACCCGCGCTGGCCAGTGAGAGCATCGAAGCCCTGGCGATCCGGCCGGGAGGCACCTACGTTGACGCTACGTTCGGCGGCGGCGGGCATTCCCGCCTCATCCTGAACGAACTGGGAGCGGAAGGGCGCCTGTTGGGTTTTGACCAGGACGAAGACGCCCTGGCCAATATCCTGGAAGACGGCCGTTTTACCTTTGTCCATCACAACTTTCGGTTCCTGAAACGCTTTCTGCGTTTACACCGTATACAGGAGGTAGATGGTATTCTGGCCGACCTGGGGGTTTCCTCTCATCAGCTGGATGTAGCGGAGCGGGGCTTTTCCTACCGCTTCGACGCCGCATTGGACATGCGCATGAACCAGCAACAGGAAAAAACCGCCGCCACGCTGGTCAATACCTATGATGCGGAGGCGCTGCAGGAACTATTCAGCAACTACGGTGAGGTGCGCAACGCCAGAACGCTGGCTCAGCGCATCGTTGAAGAACGGCGCCACCGCCCGATTGAAACCATCGGGGCCTTTCTGGCAGTAGTGGAGCCCGTTATCCGGGGGCATCGCGCCCGTTACCTCTCCCAGGCCTTTCAGGCGCTGCGCATTGAAGTGAACGACGAGATGGGCGCCCTGCAGGAGTTTCTGGAACAATCGCTCGAGGTGCTGAAACCCGGTGGGCGGCTGGCTGTCATTACTTACCATTCTATAGAAGACAGAATGGTGAAAAATTTCCTGAAAGCAGGTAACTTTGAAGGACGGCAAGAAAAAGACTTCTACGGCAATATCCAACGCCCTTTCAAGGTAATAAGCCGAAAAGCGATCATACCTTCGGATGAAGAAGTGCAGCAAAACCCACGATCGCGCAGTGCTAAATTGAGGATCGGGGAAAAGATTTAACTTTATATAATGGCGAAGCGAAAAGACATAATGGCGATGTTTGATATAGGCTTCTGGACGTCCCGGCTCGTCCTGAACAACCTGGCCTTTGTCTTTTTTATTGGCTTCCTGACCACGGTTTACATTGCCAATGCTCACCTGGCGGAACGCAATGTTCGCGAGATACAAGTGCTGCAGAAAGACCTCAAGGAAATGCGCTGGTACTACATGTCTCTCCAATCCGAGAATATGTACAACGCCATGCGCTCTGAGGTGGCCAAGCGGGTCAGGGAGGATGGATTGCGCCCACAAACCGAGGCGCCGAAAAGAATAGTGATAAAGTAACAATAATAATGAATTTCTGCCTTCGCGGATTGCGGGGGCGGACGAATCACGAATAAATGGACATTAAAAACGAGGTCTTATACCGGATCTACATCCTGCTCTTCGGTATCGTCGTACCGGTGTCCATTGCGTTGATGTATCGTACGGTTCAGATCTCTGTTGTTGAAGGAGAACGTTGGCGGACACAGGGAAGAGATAATTACCTGGAGTACCGGCAGGTGGAAGCGGACCGGGGGAATATTTTGGCGGCCGACGGCAGCTTGCTGGCCACCTCGATCCCTTATTTCGATCTTTTCTTCGACCCCCATGCTTCCTCCGAGGAAGCCTATATGAAAAATGTAGATACCCTGGCGCAGTGCCTGGCTACTTATGTTTTGAAAGATTATACCGTAGGCGGGGCCAGAGAGTTTTTACTCAGCCTGCGAAAAGCCACGGACCGGCACGTTATTCTGAAGCGCAGGGCTTCTTATTCGGAAAAAAAGTTCATTGAAGAATTTCCATTGTTCCGGCTCGGCCGGTTTAAAGGTGGGTTTATCGCCGAAAAACGCAGCGAACGCAAGCGCCCCTTTGGCTTGTTGGCACAACGGACGATCGGGTACGTCAGGGAGAACGCCAAACCGGTGGGCCTCGAAGGCCAGTTGGATACGGTGCTCGGTGGCATGCCTGGCCAGCAGTTAATGATCCGGGTAGACCCCAGGGAAGACCTCTGGATGCCGGTGGATGACCTGACTCTCATCGAGCCGGAAACGGGTAGCGACATCATTACCAATCTGGATATCGATATTCAGGACATTACCGAGCAGGCCCTGATGAGGGCTGTGAACGCCCACGATGCAGAATGGGGTACAGCAGTGGTCATGGAGGTGGAAACAGGCGCCATACGCGCCATTGCCAACCTGGGCCGCACCGATGAAGGCTGGTGGGAAACCTATAACTACGCCGTGGGCACCGCCATTGAGCCGGGCTCAACCATCAAAGCGGCTTCGGTAATGGCTCTGCTGGAAGACGATTTCGTCGACCTCGATGATTCCATTCGGATTTACAAGGGCCGTGCTCAGTTTTATGATGATGTCATGGAAGACGCCTCGCCTTATAGTGCGAAATTGGATACCATTCGGATGAGAGAAGCTTTCATCATCTCCTCCAATGTCGGTATCGCCACCATGGTGCAGGACCACTACGGGGAAAAAACAAAGGCCAATGGCAATGAGGGCGCCGCTCGCTTCATCAAGCGGCTGAAGCAGTTCAACCTCAATCAGCCCATCGGGATCGAGATCGACGGCGAAGCCAATCCTTATATTAAAGAAGCCTTCAGCGAGAAGGACTACTGGAGCGGCACTACCCTGCCCTGGATGTCTATCGGATATGAAATGAAGGTCACCCCGCTCCAGTTGCTGGCATTTTACAATGCCATCGCCAACGGAGGCGAAATGATGAAACCTTATCTGGTTTCTGAAATCCAGCGGTTTGGTGAGACGACCCATCGCATTCGCCCCACAGTTATTGACCGGCGGATTGCCACCCGCAAGACTATTGCCAAAATGCAGGAACTATTGGTGTCGGTTGTGGAGGACGAAAGAGGCACCGCTCATAAGCTACAATCCAACCGGTACACATTTGCCGGTAAGACGGGAACAGCACAGATCAACTATACCCGTGGCGCCCGTGGTACCCGCATTGGTGGATACCAGGCTTCCTTTGTCGGATATTTCCCGGTCGAAAAGCCTAAATATTCCTGCATCGTGGTGATCAACCGGCCAAGACGCGGTGGCTTTTACGGAGGGGATGTTGCCGGGCCGGTGTTCCGGGAGATCGCCGACAATATCTACACTGCCAAAGTAGAACTACATGCCCCGATCAACCTGAGCCCCAAGCCGATATTGGTGGGCAATGATTTGCCGGGTTTCAGCATCGGGGATCAGAAAGATATGAAAACTGTATTTCAATACCTGGATATTCCCTATTACGGAGCGCCAGAAACGCCGATAGCAGTCACTCGGGTACAATCGGATAGCCTGATCCTGGAACGGCGAACCATGCCGGAAGACCGGGTGCCCAATGTCGTTGGGCTTGGATTGAGAGATGCGCTCTACACCTTGGAAAACCGGGGGCTTACAGTAGAAGTGGATGGTTTTGGGAAGGTCTCACAGCAATCACTGCTGCCTGGCACCCGGATAAAAGGCCAGGCCATACGGCTCTTTTTGCGGTAGCGCTATGGGTATGAAATTGACTGAACTGATACAATCGCTTGATATTTTGGCGTTGGAGGGCTCTACCTCCCAAACTGTGGAGCAGCTCGATTTTGACTCGAGGAAGGTAAAGCCCGGCAGCCTTTTTGTTGCCGTCAGAGGTACGCAAGCCGATGGGCATCAATTCATCGGCAAGGCAATCGGGCAGGGCGCAACCGTGGTTGTTGCCGAAGAACTTCCCGATCAACGCCAGCAAGGAGTTACTTATATTCAAGTGGCCGACGGTGCAACGGCACTCGGCCTGATGGCCAACCGCTTTTTCGGAGCGCCATCGCAAGAGTTGAAATTGGTAGGGGTGACCGGCACCAATGGTAAGACGACTACCGCCACTTTGCTGCACAGCTTGTTTACGGCGCTGGGCTACAAAGCCGGCTTGTTGTCCACGGTGCGCAACCTCATCGGGCAGAGCCCTGTGGAAGCCACCCATACGACTCCCGATGCAGTAGCAGTCAATGCTCTGTTACGGGAGATGGCTGATGCCGGTTGCGATTACGCCTTCATGGAGGTGAGCTCGCACGCAGCTCACCAGCGGCGGATTGCCGGCCTGCACTTTGCCGGGGGCATTTTTACCAATATCAGCCATGACCATCTGGATTATCACAAAACGTTTAAGGCATATATCGATGCCAAAAAAATGTTCTTTGACATATTGCCCAAAACAGCCTTCGCCCTCGTCAATACCGACGATAAGCGAGGCGAAGTAATGGTACAGAACACCCGAGCTAAAAAGTATACCTACAGCCTGCGGTCTATGGCCAACTTTAGGGCCAGGATACTGGAAAACAGCATCAGTGGGCTTCACCTGGAGGTAGATGGCAAAGAAGTCTTCAGCCGCCTCATCGGTGATTTCAATGCCTACAACCTGCTGGCTGCTTATGGCGCAGCTATCCTACTGGGCCAGGATGAGATGGAAACGTTGACTGCACTCAGCCAGTTGGCTGCCGCGGAAGGGCGTTTCGACTACGTTGTCGGCTCCCAGGGAAAACGGACGGGCATCGTCGATTATGCCCATACGCCCGATGCACTGGAGAAAGTGCTGAACACCATCCACCAGCTTAGGCAAGGGAACAGCCGGATCATCACGGTAGTGGGGTGCGGCGGTGACCGCGATAAAGCCAAGCGGCCCAAGATGGCCAAAGTAGCCTGTGATTACAGTGACCTGGTGGTACTGACCTCCGACAACCCAAGGAGCGAAGCCCCCGAGGCCATCATTGCAGACATGCAGGCCGGCGTCCCCCCCTACGCCACCCGAAAGGTGCTGGTGGTCACTGCCCGGCGGGAAGCCATCCGCACTGCATGCCGTTTAGCACA
>JAGQXQ010000283.1:0-17206 GCA_020436535.1 Phaeodactylibacter sp. | reverse complement strand
CAATGGTGTTCGGCGCCCCTTCGATGACAAGGCGGTGTTGGCCGAAGCCCTTGCTGAATGAGCCGCCTGAGTTTTTTTTTCATCAGTAAGGCATACACAACGCTTTGCAGTGAGGAATTCCTATTTTTGGGGCCTCACCTCAATACTGACGAACATGCTAATTGAACTTGTAGATTGGTTGACTGCCCATTTCGGGGATATCAAAGGCGCCGGGTTATTCCGTTACATCACTTTTCGTGCCGGCATAGCGGCTATCCTATCCCTGACGATCTCTATGATCTTCGGTGGCCGGATCATCCGCTACCTCCAACATCTGCAGGTAGGAGAAACCGTTCGGGATCTGGGGCTGGCAGGCGAAAAGCAAAAGGAAGGAACGCCTACGATGGGTGGGGTGATCATTATCATGGCCATCATCATTCCCTGCTTATTGCTGGCCCGGCTGGACAACGTTTACATCGTCCTCCTGGTCATCAGTACCATCTGGATGGCTACCATTGGTTTTATCGATGATTTCATCAAGGTGTTTCTCAAAAACAAGCAAGGCCTGCGCGGCCATTTCAAAGTGCTGGGCCAGGTAGGCCTGGGCTTGCTGATCGCTCTGACTATGATCTTCAGCGATAAGGTGGTTGTGCGAATGGATGTTGAAGACGCCGACGATCTGGGATACACAGAGATCATCGGCGACACCATCCTGGTGAAAAATGCCGCCTACCCGATGGCCCCGGCTGAGGAAAAAGCAGATTATAAAACGAACCTGACCAATGTGCCTTTCCTGAAAGGGAACCGCCTGGATTACGCCTGGTTGTTGCCCTTTGATAAGAAAAAGGACTCTCGCTGGGTGTGGCTCCTCTTTGTTCCACTGGTCATTTTCGTGGTAACGGCTGTTTCCAACGCCGCCAATTTGACCGATGGGCTTGACGGCCTGGCGACCGGCGTTTCCGGCATCATCGGAGCAACACTAGGTATTTTTGCCTATGTCTCCGGGAATGCCATCGCCGCGAACTACCTGAACATTCTTCACCTGCCCGGCACGGGGGAACTGCTCGTCTTTTCCGCCTGCTTTGTAGGGGCCTGTCTCGGTTTTTTATGGTACAACGCCAACCCCGCTCAGGTCTTTATGGGAGATACCGGAAGCCTGACCATCGGGGGGATTATCGCAGCGATGAGCATCCTGCTCCGCAAAGAGCTCCTGATCCCCATCCTCTGTGGTATCTTTCTGGTCGAAAATCTCTCGGTGGTTATTCAGGTTGCCTACTTCAAGTACACCAAACGAAAATATGGCGAGGGGCGCCGCGTTTTTCTGATGTCGCCCCTTCATCACCATTATCAGAAAAAAGGCATGCCGGAAGTGAAGATCGTCATCCGGTTCTGGATAGTCGGCATCCTACTTGCGGTGTTTACGATAATAACCCTGAAGATCAGGTAGGGAATGTTGTGGATTGGTATAGGTGTAAAGACCTGGACAATTTTATTGATACCTATGCTGCTTCGAATTCGAGACGCTGAGGGTATTTTTCCTGAGGTTTCGGATTCATTTGTTAGATGGCTGTCCCTTTGACAGGCTCAGGGTAAGTTCGACAAGCTCAGGGCGAAATTATTAAGTTACTCTTGTCCAGACACTTATACTTGAGGCTCGCTCCTGACAAACTGATACACTGATACACTGATACCTGACACACTGACAAACACTAAAGATCACATGAAGCTCACCATCCTCGGCGCCGGCGAAAGCGGCATTGGTGCGGCCTTACTGGCCAAAAAACATGGGCATGATGTCTTCGTCTCTGATAGAGGGGCGATAAAAGAAACGTATAAACGCGAACTGGAAGACAACGGCATAGCGTACGAAGAACAGCAACATAGCTGGGATCGCATTGCCAGAGCCGATGAGGTAGTAAAGAGCCCCGGCATACCGGATCGCGTACCGATTATAAAAGAGCTGGTAAGCAAAGGCATACCGGTGATTTCAGAAATTGAATTTGCGGGCCGTTATACCACGGCAAAGCTGATCGGGATAACCGGCAGCAATGGCAAGACAACCACTACCCGCCTGGCCCACCACCTGCTGACAACAGCGGGGTTTGAGGTAGGTATGGCGGGAAATGTGGGCAAAAGCTTCGCCCGGAGCCTGAGCGAAGAGCAACATTTCAGCTGTTATGTGCTCGAACTCAGTAGCTTCCAACTGGACGGCATCCGGGCGTTCCGCCCTGATATTGCCATGTTGCTGAACATTACACCCGACCATCTCGACCGCTACGAGTATCAGATGCAAAATTACATCAACTCGAAGTTCAGGATCGCGATGAATCAGCTGCCGGAGGATGTATTCCTCTATAATGCGGAGGATGAAAATATTGGAGCATATATGCAAACTCACTCACTGAAGCCGCGTTTGCATCCCATCAGTAGCCAGATGATCGAAGAGAATGGCTTGCAGGTCGGTGGCAGTACTTTCGACATGGGGGAATGCAGCCTCCGGGGGCGCCATAATCTCAGGAATGCTTTGTTCGCCATCGGGGCAGCCAAGTTGTGGGGGGCCGAAGATGAGGCCCTTCAACGGGGGCTGAACACCTTCGCCAGCGTAGAACACCGCATGGAGCGCGTGGCGGTTATCGATGAGGTGGAATACATCAATGACAGCAAAGCCACAAATGTAGATGCCGTCTACTATGCACTCGAAGCCATGGACAAACCAGTGGTGTGGATAGCCGGCGGCCAGGATAAAGGCAACGATTACGGCCCACTTTTAGAAGTGGTGAAAAGTAAAGTCCGGGCTTTAATATGCCTCGGAGTTGACAACCAGAAGTTACTGGATACTTTTACCGGCATAGCCGGTATCATCGCCGAGGCGCGCAGCGCCGAAGCAGCAGTAACGCAGGCAGCCGGCCTGGCCCGGCCGGGAGATGCAGTTTTGTTATCTCCGGCATGCGCCAGTTTCGACCTCTTTAAAAATTATGAGGACCGCGGAAAACAGTTTAAAGAAGCGGTATGGTCTCAGATGAAAACTAATTGATTCCAGGATTAACGAGAAAACTTATTATATGTCGCTAGGAACGAGAATATATGCAGAGTTGAGAGGTGACCGCACCATATGGACCATCATAGCCGTGCTGTCTATTTTCTCTATCCTGGTCGTATACAGTTCTACAGGAACCCTGGCCTACCGGGAGATGAGCGGCAATACGGAAGCACTGCTGATGAAGCACTTCATGATCGTTGCCGGTGGTTTGTTCCTGACCTATTTAGCGCATCTTTTGCATTATATGCGGTATTCGAAAATTGCGCCGTATTTGCTGATGCTGTCCGTTCCACTATTGATCTATACGATTGCTTTTGGAGCTGACATCAATGATGCCCGCCGCTGGATCACAGTGCCTTTTGTAAGCATCACTTTCCAGACGTCGGACTTTGCGAAGCTGGCGCTTATACTGTTTGTAGCCCGGGCTATTTCATCCAAGCAGGATTATATCAAAGATTTTAACAGCGCCTTCCTGCCGATCATTGTGCCGGTACTGGGCATCTGTGGATTGATCGCTCCGGCGGACCTTTCCTCGGCGATCCTGCTGTTTTTCACCTGCGTGTCTATGATGTTCGTAGGGCGGGTGGCTTTACAGTACATTGGTTTGCTGCTGTTGTTGGGCATTGTCGTTTTTGCGATGCTGGTGCTGTTGGGAGAGTTCTTCCCCGAGGTGATCCGATCCGAAACCTGGGTCAGCCGGGTTCGGGACTTTGTGGATCAGCCGGACGGCGGCTATCAGGTGCAACAGGCCAAGATCGCGATGGCTAATGGAGAATGGTTGGGCTTGGGGCCAGGAAATAGCATTCAACGCAACTACCTGCCCTCGCCTTATTCGGACTTCATCTACGCCATTATCGTCGAAGAATATGGAATATTCACAGGCATGCTGATCATTTTGTTATATGTGTTGCTGTTTTTCCGTGCTACGCGCCTGGTAACGAAAAGCCCAAAAGCCTTTGGCGCCATGCTCGCCATTGGATTGAGCATCAGCATGGTCCTGCAGGCTTTCATCAACATAGCAGTATCCGTTCATCTGGTGCCGGTGACGGGGGTTACCCTGCCCATGATCAGTATGGGAGGTACCTCGATCTTATTCACATGTCTCTCGTTCGGAATGATATTGAGTGTAAGTAAATATATAGAGTCGGTGAGTTAAAATTTTGAATTTGAACCCTAACTCGAAAATAATCATTTCCGGCGGCGGCAGCGGGGGCCATATTTTCCCCGCCATCGCCATTGCCGATGCGATAAAAGAAAAGCAGCCTGATGCAGATATCCTCTTTGTAGGTGCAAAAGGCAAGATGGAGATGGAGAAGGTCCCGAAAGCGGGATACCCTATCCAGGGATTATGGATCAGCGGTTTTCACCGCCAGTTGACATTGCGGAATTTGTTGTTTCCCCTCAAGCTGCTGAGCAGCCTGCTGAGCGCCTGGCGCATCATCAGGCGGTTTAAGCCGGATGTGGTGGTCGGTGTCGGTGGTTTTGCCAGCGGCCCTCTGCTGGAAGTAGCCTCCCGACGCGGTTTTCCTACGCTCATTCAAGAGCAAAACTCTTACGCAGGAGTGACCAATCGGCTACTGGCAAAAAAAGTGGATAAGGCTTGCGTGGCTTATGAGGGGATGGAGCGTTTTTTTCCGGCCGACAAGTTAGTGCTTACGGGAAATCCGGTGCGAAAAGCCCTGCAGGAAAGCCAGGCCAACCGGGAGGAAGGCGCCAGCCACTTTGGGCTGGACCCGAAGCGGCCGATCCTGTTCGTATTCGGAGGCAGCCTCGGCGCCCGTTCCCTCAACCTGGCCATGGCCGCCAACGCGGGCCTGTTGAAAGAACGCCCGGAGGTACAAATGCTCTGGCAGTACGGGCAGCTCTACGAGGAGCAGTTCGGCCAATGCGAAACCGCCCGGCTGCCCAACGTTCAGGCCCGGCCTTTCATTGACCGGATGGACCTGGCCTACGCCATGGCCGATGTGATCATCTGCCGCTCAGGAGCGTTGACGATCTCCGAGCTGTGTTTTGTGGGCAAACCGGCCATTTTTATCCCTTCGCCAAATGTGGCGGAGGACCACCAGTCCAAGAATGCCCAGGCGCTGGTAGATGCCGGCGCCGCCTGGGTCGTTCGGGATGAGGAGGCAAAAGCCCTCGCTGTTGTGAAAGCCCTGGAGTTGCTCAACGACGAGCCGTCCAGAAAACAGCTGGGTGAAAATATCCGGAAGCTGGCCATGCCCAACGCCGCCGCCCGCATTGCGGAGGAAGTGCTGAAGCTGGCTCATCAAAATTCAAAAATGTGATGAACCTGAAGGATATAAAGAAAGTGTACTTCATCGGGATCGGAGGAATCGGCATGAGCGCTCTGGCGCGCTACTTCAACGGAAGGGGCGCAGAAGTACATGGATACGACAAAACAGAAACCCTGCTCACCAAAAAGTTGGTGGAAGAGGGAATGGACATACACTATACTGAAGAGGTAAGCCAGGTGCCCAAAGGGGTAGACCTGGTGGTCTATACACCGGCCGTGCCCGCCAATCATAAGGAACTCCTTTTCCTTCAGGAACAAGGGGCGCCCATTAAAAAGCGGGCCGAGGTGCTGGGTATCATCAGCCGCGGCATGAAAGCAGTGGCCGTGGCCGGCACTCATGGGAAAACGACCACCTCCTCGATCTTGACTTATTTGCTGCGTTGTGGGGGTATTGATTGCACTGCTTTTCTGGGAGGCATCGCTACGAACTTCGGCTCCAATTTTGTCGAAGGGAAATCAGATTGGGTGGTAGTGGAAGCGGACGAGTTCGACCGCTCCTTTCTGCACCTGAGTCCGAATATAGCGATCATCCTTTCGATGGATGCCGACCACCTGGACATCTACGGCGACCGGGAATCCCTTCTGGAAACGGGCTTCCGGGCGTTTGCCGCCAAGGTGGAAAAAGGAGGGCGCCTGTATATCCAGTATCAATGGCTGGAACAGCTGGGCGACTGGCCCTTTGTGGAAAGCTTTGGTATCGGCGGAGGAACCTACCGTTCCGAAAATGTGCGGGTGGAATCAGGTTACTTCACCTTTGACTACCGCAGCCCCACACACCAGATAATGGGGCTGCAGCTGGCGCTGCCAGGCCGCCACAACGTAGAAAATGCGACCGCCGCCTTATCCGTGGCGCTGCAACTTGGCGTAAAGGAGGAGGCTATCCGCGAAGGCCTGCGCAGCTTTCGCGGCATCCGCCGCCGTTTTGAGGCGCTGTACCGATCGGGAAAAAGGGCTTATGTCGACGACTACGCCCACCACCCTTCGGAACTGGCAGCAGCCATTGGCGCAGCGCGGGAGTTGTTCCCGGGAAAAAGGATAACCGGCATTTTTCAGCCGCACCTTTACTCGCGCACCCGCGATTTTGCCGATGGTTTTGCGGAGGCATTGGACAAGCTCGATGAAGTAATGTTGCTGGAGATTTATCCGGCGCGCGAACTTCCCCTCGAGGGGATCGACGCCCAGCTGTTGCTAGACAAAATGAAAAATCAGGACAAGCGCCTGGTTAGCAAGGAAAATCTTCTGAAAGAAGTACAACGATCCCGCCCGGAAGTACTACTGACCCTGGGCGCCGGCGATATTGACACTTTCAGAGAATCAATAAAGGAATATTTCGAAAAAACAGGCATTCATGATTAGGAGCCTACATATCAGTACGGAAACATTGCGAACCCTCAAGCGGATCGGCTGGGTGGCGCTGCTGTTCGCAGCGGCCATTGTGGTGATCTCGGCGGTAGAACGCAAGGAGGCCAGCCTTGTTTCCGAGTTATCAGTCGAAATAGAACCTCTGCCCGATGGCGAACTCCTGATCAACGGACAGGATGTGCGCCTGGCCATTGAGCGCAGTTTTGGCTATCGGCTTGAAGGGATGCCCATCGGCTCAATAGACATCCTCCGGCTCGAGCAGGCCCTGGAAGCAGAACCCTTTATCATCGATGCTGACGTTTATATCGGCGCCAACAACCGCCTGAAGGTAGGCATTGTGCAACGTCAACCCATACTGCGGATCATGGATAAAAACGGGCTGAACTATTATCTGGACGCCAATGGCATAAAGATGCCTTTGTCGAAGCACTTTACGGCTAAGGTGATCGTGGCCACCGGCAACCTGCCTCCCCACGAACCCGAATTCCTGAACCGTAAACGCAACACACTGAAGGATGCATTCCTGTTGACAAAAATGATCCTGGAGGATGAGTTTCTCAACGCACTGGTAGAGCAGATACACCTGAGTAACCGGGGAGAGATCACTCTGGTGCCCAAAGTCGGCAACCACAAGATCATTTTTGGGACATTCGGGCCAGCAGCCAAAAAGCTGAAACGGTTGAAAACGTTCTACAAGGAAGCCCTGCCCTATGAGGGGTGGAATAAGTATTCGGAGATCAGCCTCCAATACGACGGACAGGTAGTCTGTAAAAAGCGTTAACCCTGCCGGCATTTTAATTGACCTGCCGGCTATCTCTATACTGTTTGCGAAAACTACAAAAAACTAAATACGCATGATGGAAACTAATAACAATCAATCGGGCCTGGCCATTGCACTGGATATCGGAACGACAAAGGTTTGCGCCATTGCCGGGCGCCGCGACCGCCACGGCAAGCTCGAAGTATTAGGCTTTGGCAAGGTGAACTCCGAAGGCGTCCTCAGAGGCGTAGTTTCCAATATTGAAAAAACGGTGAAGGCGATCTCCGAAGCGGTGGCCTCCGCACAGCGTTCCGCCGGCAAAGAGTTTAAAGTGGTTCATGTCGGAATTGCCGGGCAGCACATCAAGAGCCTGCAACACAGAGGTATTCTGACCCGTGACAACAACCATACGGAGATCAGCCAACGGGATATCGACCGGCTGATCAGCGATATGTACAAACTCGTATTGCCTCCGGGGGATAAGATCCTTCACGTCATTCCCCAGGAATATACAGTGGACAACGAGCAGGGCATCACCGACCCTATCGGCATGTCCGGCATTCGGCTGGAAGCCAACTTCCATATTATTACCGGGCAGATCTCCGCTTCCAACAATATCTATCGCTGCGTGGAGCGCACCGGCCTGAGGGTTGCCAACATAACGTTGGAGCCCATTGCCTCGGCGGCGGCCGTATTGAGCGAGGAAGAAAAAGAAGCCGGCGTAGCGCTAGTGGATATGGGCGGCGGCACCACGGATATTACTATCTTCAAAGATGGCATCATCCGGCATACCGCTGTGATCCCCTTTGGTGGAAATGTCATTACCAAAGACATAAAGGAAGGGTGCACCGTAATGGGGCCGCAGGCTGAAAAACTGAAGATCAAATTCGGTTCGGCTCTGGCCGATGAGGTGTATGACAACCGTATTATTTCGATTCCCGGCCTGCGGGGACGGGATCACAAAGAAGTTTCGGAAAAAAACCTGGCCCGTATCATTCAGGCTCGGGTCGAAGAAATACTGGACTATGTACTCTGGGAGATCCGCCGCTCCGGGTTCGACCGCAAGCTGATCGCCGGCATCGTATTGACCGGCGGCGGGGCCCTGCTCAACCACATCGATAAACTGACGGAGTTCCACACCGGAATGAGTACGCGCATCGGGGTGCCGGTGGAACACCTCTCGCATGGCTACCACGAACAGCTGGGCAGCCCCATCTACGCCACCGGCGTGGGCTTGCTCATGAAGGGGCTCGATGACCTGGAGGCCGGCCTTATTTCCATTCCGGAACCAGCCCGGGAAGAAGAGGAGGATGCCTTTGACGATGATCCCTCCAGCAAGTGGTACGAACAATTGTTCCGCAAAACCAAAGAGTGGTTCGAGGCGGAACCCGATAGTGAATTTTAAATTAAGCTGATACTTACAAATTAATCCTGTTGGGCTACACATGGATCACAATAACCTCAAAAGCCCGGCAAAACATTAAAAACTAGCAGTTATGGTATTTGATTTGCCAAAGGATGAGAGCCCGATTATCAAGGTGCTGGGCGTAGGTGGCGGCGGTAGCAACGCCGTAACCCACATGTTCAAGCAAGGGATCGTTGGTGTGGATTTTGCAATATGCAACACCGACTCCCAGGCGATGGAACTGAGCAAAGTACCGACGAGGATACAGCTCGGCCCCAACCTCACCGAGGGAAGGGGCGCCGGATCTAAGCCCAATATCGGAAAAATGGCCTGCGAAGAATCTATTGAGGACCTGCGGCGCTACCTGGAAAACAACTGCCGCATGTTGTTCATTACGGCAGGTATGGGCGGCGGCACCGGCACCGGCGCAGCACCCATCATCGCCAAGACCGCCAAGGAGATGGACATACTTACCGTGGGCATCGTCACGCTTCCCTTCACTTTTGAAGGACGGCGCCGGATCACCCAGGGGGGCGAAGGCCTTGAGGAATTGAAAAATCACGTCGATACCCTGATCGTCGTCTCCAATGACAAACTCCGGCAGATACATGGCAACCTTTCTATCTCAGAAGCCTTTGCCCACGCCGATAATATCCTGACTACCGCTGCCAAAGGCATCGCAGAGATCATCACGGTACCGGGTTATGTGAACGTAGACTTCGAGGACGTCAATACTGTAATGCGAGACAGCGGCGTGGCCATCATGGGTACCGCTTCCGCCGGCGGCGACGACCGCGCCAAGCGCGCCGTCGACGAGGCCCTGCATTCTCCCCTGCTGGAAGACAATGACATTCAGGGGGCTCAGCATATCTTATTGAATATCACTTCCGGAACGAAGGAAGTGACGATGGATGAGATCTTCGAGATCACTGAATTTGTCCAGGAAGAAGCTGGCTTTGGCACCAACCTCATCTGGGGTAACTGCTATGACGAATCGCTGGGAGATAAGATCAGCGTTACAGTCATTGCTACCGGCTTTGAACACCGTCAGAAAGCCAACCGGGAAAAGCAGCCTGAAAGCGGGCGTATCGTTGTCTCCCTGGATGATGAGCTGGCGGAGCAGAAAAAAAAAGGCCTCTCTGATATCGGATTTGAGGAGGAGAAGGAAAACCCCGCCAATACTTTCGAATTTGATGATGTCCGCGCATCAGCCGATAAATTCCGACACCGCTATTCTTATGATGAACCCTATCGCAAAGATGAGGATATGGAACAGCAGGAAGAAGAACGGCGAAAGAGGATGAAAGAAGAGCAGTTGCGCCGCGAAAAATTGCGCGGCAACCGCATTAAGCTGAGTAATCCCAAGGCGATCATCGAGTTGGAAAGCGAGCCTGCTTTCCAGCGCCGGGGGGTGTCGCTGGAGGATGTGCCGGATTCTTCGGAACAGGCCCGCTCCAAGTGGACCATCTCGGACGATGATGAACCGGAGATCAGAGCCGGCAATTCCTTCCTGCACGATAACGTGGATTGAGGAAGAAACTTTAATAAGTAATTTTTTTCACGCTATGAAAAGAGGTTTAAACCCTTCCGGTTTAAACCTCTTTCTTTTGGCGGTTGGGGACTCGTTATTCGGGATTTTGCCCTGAGGTAAGAAGACGGGCGGGGCTCGGGCGGGGCCCTGAAAAAATCGTTACAAATATAATTATCATAAAAGTGATAATTACTTTTATGATAATTATATTTGTAATCGTTATTTAAGCGGCGATTATGAAATTTGGACAACTTCATTACCTTTTACAGACTGGTTTACCCAATCTAAAAACGCTGAGAGCTCGTTTGGAGGCAGCCCCTCCCCCACTCCACTATTTTTAACAATACCTTAATACCTCGTGCGCAACATCCCTTTGAAAATTTCAGTTTTATATTCAATTGATCCGAAACCCAACACAACTTTATAATTACCCATAAATCCTATCCAAAATGAACATCCGTAAAATCAAATTAGCCCTGACCGTTGGCTTGATGAACTCCAATCAAAGCAACACCCTGAATGCAATTAAGGACCTCATGCTTAGTTTCCAGGAAGTAGGCGCCTTTCTCGGCCTAACGGTAACCGGCAACAAACGCCTTAACCCCGCGCTCATTAAAGAAACTTACGCCATCCAATTCGAAAACTGTACCGTGGATGTCGACCTGGTATCCAACCCAATGACTCATAGCCAAGCGGTGCAGGGGTTTCAGCTCCATTAAAAATAATTTCCTCCATATATTCTGTTATCATATCCAAAACAGGAATGGCGGCTCGTCCCGAAAGGGGGGAGCCGCTGTTATTTTATTATTTACGGTTAAAATTCTACTCTAATTCACTTTCCCATCCAAAATTCTCCTACCTTTGCGCGCTGTTTTGAAACTATACCTGAAAACATGTGTTTGCAGATCAGGCGAGGATACGGTTTTAATACCCAAAGCGTTACTTTGGCGCCAGAGCACGTCTAAGTGCTTGTTTAGAGGTGGTGCTTTGGTAGCGAAAAAGACTGATTTCGGGTTCTCACGAAGCTCATTTTTTGGTGCATAGCAGAGCTACGGGCCAAAAAATAGCTGAAATGAGGTTCCAAAAGCAGGCTTTTGCAGCCCAAATGACTACCTCCAAACAAGCACTAAAGCCTCGTGATCAAAACGAAGCACAAAACGGCCTTTAAAGTTCCCGTCTCAGCGTTCACTCAAAACCAGGCGGGAAGTTAAAAAGCCAAAAAAAAGATATTTATGAAGATTAGAAATATAGCAATCATTGCGCACGTCGACCACGGTAAGACCACGCTGGTAGACCGGATGATCCACGCCGGCAAGCTCTTTGCCGATCACGAACGCCCGGGCGACCTCATCATGGACAGCAACGACCTGGAGCGGGAGCGGGGCATCACTATCCTGGCCAAGAACGTATCCATTCGTTACAAGGACACCAAGATCAACATCATCGACACCCCTGGCCACAGCGATTTCGGAGGCGAAGTAGAGCGGGTGCTCAACATGGCCGATGGAGTGCTGATATTGGTGGACGCCTTCGAAGGCCCTATGCCACAGACCCGGTTTGTAACCCAAAAGGCGATCGAACTGGGCCTCAAACCTATTGTAGTCGTCAACAAAGTGGATAAGGAAAACTGTACACCAGACGAGACGCAGGAGGCCGTATTCGATCTGATGTACAACCTGGATGCGTCCGAAGACCAGCTGGATTTCCCCACCATCTTCGGCTCGGCCAAGCAGGGCTGGATGAGCAATGACTGGCGCGAACCGACAACGGATATTATTGCGTTGCTGGACGCCATCATTGAACACATCCCCCCACCTGAGGTGGAGGAAGGTACGCCCCAACTGCTGATCACTTCACTGGATTATTCCTCCTACATCGGCCGTATTGCCATCGGCCGCCTGCAGCGGGGTAAGCTCCGCAACGGACAGCAGGTATCCCTGATGCGTAAAGATGGCTCCAGCCAGAAAAGCCGCATTCGCAATCTCTTCATCTTTGAAGGCTTCGAGCGATTTGAAACGGAGGAAGTACACGCCGGAGAGATCTGCGCTATATTTGGCGTTGAGGGCTTCGAGATCGGCGATACCATCGCCGACCCGGAACTGCCGGAAGCTCTGCCGACCATCACCATTGATGAGCCGACCATGAGCATGGTGTTCACCATCAACGATTCTCCTTTCTTCGGAAAAGAAGGCAAATACGTGACCTCCCGCCACATCAAGGAGCGCCTGGAGAAGGAACTGGAGCGCAACCTGGCAATGCGAGTGGAAGAGACCGGCTCTGCCGATACCTTCCGCGTATTCGGCCGTGGGGTATTGCACCTGTCTGTACTGATCGAAACGATGCGCCGGGAGGGCTACGAACTACAGATCGGCCAGCCGCAGGTCATCACCAAACGCATCGACGATGTCGTTCATGAGCCGGTGGAGGAACTTACTATTGACCTACCCAATGAGGTATCCGGTACCGCCATCGATATGGTAACCCGCCGCAAAGGCCTTATGCTTTCTATGGATCCCAAAGGCGACCGCGTACAACTGCGCTTTGAGATCCCTTCCCGTGGCATTATCGGCCTGCGCAGCCAGATGCTGACCGCCACGGCCGGAGAAGCCATCATGTCACACCGCTTCCTGGAATTTCAACCCCATAAGGGCGACATTCCCGGCCGCATCAACGGCTCCCTGATCGTCCTGGAAACCGGAACAGCCATTCCCTACAGTATCAGTAACCTGCAGGACCGCGGAAAATTTTTCGTAGCCCCGGGAGAAGAAATCTATGAAGGGCAAGTAGCCGGTGAGAACAGCCGCCCGGGCGACCTGGTGGTTAACCTGACCAAGACCAAAAAGCTGAGCAATATGCGGTCTTCCGGTGCGGACGATAAACTGAAACTCGTTCCACCCAAGCGCTTCACACTGGAAGAAGCCCTGGAGTACATCCAGGATGATGAATTTGTGGAGGTCACTCCCGGTTCCATTCGCCTGCGCAAAACCATGCTGAAAGAACACGATCGCAAACGTGCAAAAAATAAAGCGCTGGCCTAACCAGCTCTTCTCTACGTCCCTGTTTCAGTGTTTCACAGCCTGAAATATTGAAACAGGGATTTTTTTCCTTTCCTTGCTTACATACTTTTTTTTCCTATCTTTAAGTTTTCTTTTCAAGAAGCCTGCTTAGCCTGTTACTGTTTTTTCCTGTATGTTATAGCCCCTTCTGGCCTTTTGATGCCAGGTTTATGGGGCTTTGTTTATTTAAGACAAACACGACCTAGCTTATGTCAGCGCCCAAGATCCGATATACTTTTTGGACAATTGCCCTGTTATTGTCCGTAAATACTCTCTTTGGTCAATGCAATCTGGCGGATCAATGTGGAGACCTTCAGCCTCAGGGAGGTTTTGGGCCTGATAGCCCTACCTTTTTTTGTGAGGGAGATACCGTTGTGTTCATCAACAATTCCGACCCCAACCTGGTGGATTCCACTATTATCGACTGGGGAGACGGCAATGTAGAGCAACTTTCCGGAACGCCCAGTTTCATCCACGTCTACGATTTTCCGGAAGATACCTGCCTGACCAATTCCTCATCCCTGACCCTTCCCATTACCATGACGGTGGTCAACAACTGCCCGACGGGAGTGAGCCGGAACTGCCTGATCGTTTTCGTCCGGATACGGGTGGAGCCGGTAGCGCACTTTGATGAACCGGACGCTCTCTGCGTCGGGGAAGTAGCTACTTTCATGAACAACTCCTGTGAAAACGGGGAGACCGTTGAATACAGTTGGGCCTTCGAGGATAATGGGGTAAGTGATGAATTGAACCCTTCCGTGACCTTCGGCCAGAGGGGCTTTTACGATATCAACCTGATCGTATCGAATCAATGCGGGAGTGATACCACTGAAGAAACGATCGAGATACGAGATCGGCCTATCGCTATAGCAGATTCCGACTTGTCTAATGATACCGCCTGTGTACCTGCATTCATTAGTTTCTTCAATAATTCTATTGATGAGGATTCTTATGAATGGCAATTCTTTCCCAATGAAGGGGTGATCTTCATCGATTCTACGGAAATGGGGTATTTCCAGGAAGGCAGCCCCTATCAAACCTTGCTCATTGCTGAAAATTCCTGTGGGATTGATACTGCCATTTTGGACTTCGAGATCTTTGAATCGACGAGTTTACTATTGGGCCCTTCGCCGCCGCCAGGCTGTGATACGCTCGTTTTTAGCCCGGACATCACCTATGAGGGATCCATTTCCAGGCTGGAATGGGATTTCCCCGGGGCTGATATTGAGTTCACAACCGACTCCTTTCCTACCGTAGTATACTCGGATCCCGGGATATATCCGTTCACCCTTAATGTGTTCGGGCCCTGCGGGAATTTTTCCATTGGAGACACCGTACAGGTATTGGCGCTGGAAGAGGTTGACTTTGATGCTGTCGGCTTGGTTTGCAATAGTACGGACCCCTTCCTTCTGCAGGCCACCCCTTCCGCTGGAACCTGGACAGGTACTGCTGTGAGCCCCAACGGCCTGTTCGATCCAGCCGCAGCTACTATCGGGCAAAATGTGCTCACCTATGTCGCCGGCGCCCCAGGCTGCGAGTCGGCCGGCCAACTCGTCATTGAAGTAGAGGAAGCGGCCCAGGTCGACATAGGCGCCCCTCTGGACACCTTTTGCCTGGATAATGGAGCCGTTACTTTCAGCTTTTCTCCTTCAGGCGGCACGTGGTCAGGGCCGGGAATTGTAGAACCAAACCTGGGTATTTTCGAACCGGCGGACGCCGGCCCGGGACAATCTAACCTGGTATACGAGTTTGGCGACCTAACTGGCTGCATCATTCGAAAAACGAAAACGATACGGGTAGAACCCCTGCCCGGGCTCTCCGTGAATGCCAATCCTTCGACCTGTGCAATCAGCGAAAATATCATGCTCGCAGATGTAGTCAATTTTCAGGCCTCTCCCGGTGGCACCTTGATGTGGAGTGGCGACGGTATCCTGAATGCCGACGGCACCTTCAATGCTGATTCCTTATTTGGAGCTAACTCCGCCGATATTACACTGACGAATATCAGCCCATTTGGCTGTGACACCAGCCTTTCCTTTACGCTGGAACTCAGAGATTACGTAACCGCAGAGGTGGCAGAACCAACGGTAACGGCATGTTCGGGTAGTGATCCGTTGTTCTTGACTGCTACACCTGCCGCCGGACAGTGGGCCGGGCCTCAGATCAACGCCGGCACCGGCGAAGTTGCCGTACCAATGCTTTCCCCCGGAACCTATCTGTATATTTATACCATTGAGCCCAATACGCCCTGTGAAAGCCAGGACACCGTGGAACTGACGGTGTTGGATGCCGCCAATAGCGTTATCCTTGGGGAGGACATCTACGCCTGCGTCTCCGACGGCCAGGTGTCGCTGCCTGCAGCCAATCCGGCCACCGGCGACTGGCAGGGGCCTGGCCTGGCGAACGGCAATCAGGTGGATATCCAGATGTTGCCCGGCCCCGGCGATTATTCTTACACCTATACCGTTGACGCTCTGCCGGAAGCCTGCAATTCTGCAGACGTAATGGTTACAGTACTGCCTATTCCCGAGCCTGCCTTTACCTTTGATTCCCTGGCCTGTGAAGGGGCTCCAGTGAGCTTCAACAATGAAACCACGCTCGCCGATGTATATAGCTGGGATTTTGGGGACATGGCCATGCCGTCTTCTGAACCCAACCCTCAGCATGCTTTTGATCAGTCCAGTTCCTTCACCGTTACCCTTACTGCTGAAAGCCTGAACCCAATCAATGGCAATGTAGTTTGCAGCGCACAGTTATCTCAGGATATATACGTCTCGCAAGCGCCAGAACTGGTGGCCTTCAATACAGATGTCAGCGAAGGCTGCGCTCCTCTTACGGTAAGTTTTGACAACCAAAGTATAGGGGATAATTTATCCTTCATCTGGAATTTCGGTGGAATAGACACCTCTTTTGTAGACGCCCCGGGTGTTTTCACATTTCCTCAGGGCCAGGGAGACACCACTTATACCGTTACCCTCTCCGTAGCCAATGGCTGTGGCGATGCGGTGGATACTTCACAGGTCACGGTTTATCCCCAGCCAAATGCCAGCTTCGGCATTACTTTTAATGAATTGTGCAGTGGAGATACCTTATATTTGAATAATACCAGCAGCGGCAATCCTGAGCAGAATTTCTGGTTGATGAATAGCCGGACTCTGGACCGTATTTACAGCACCGTCAATCCTCCGCCCATCATTCCTTTTTCGGAAAACGAGCCCGATACGTTATCCATATTGCTGATCACGCAGAACGGTTGCGGAAGTGATTCGCTGGAACAGCTGGTTACCATCAATCCCACCGATGTAAGCGCACTGATCAACAGCTCTGCCCAGGAATTGTGTGTGCATGATACTTTAAGGCTGGAAAGTTTCTCTACGCCTGGTGCATCGGTTCGCTGGGTTATTTCCGATGGTTCTCAATACGCCGGCCCGATAGCGGCGCACAGCTTCGATGGCCCGGGCATTTACGAAGTCGTCCTTTATGTGGAAGGCTGTGGAACAGATAGCATGGCCGTACCCGTAGTAGCGCTCCCCCTTCCCGAAGTGGCGTTAGACTTTTTACCCAGTGCCTGCGCCAATAATCCGGTCCAGTTTGAAGTAATTACCAACGGAGCTGGCCAAACCCTTTATTTTGGAGATGGCGATAGTACGCTGGCTACCACCGTTCAGCACGCTTATTTGACGGCAGGCACTTATTCCCCAACAGTTGCTGCGATAAGCGCCCAGGGGTGTAAAAACACCTGGAACGGAGGCTCGCTGGAAATCGCGCCATTACCGGTGG
>JAGQXQ010000282.1 GCA_020436535.1 Phaeodactylibacter sp. | reverse complement strand
ATATTTATGGGATTGCAATAGGTTTTTTGCTGGGCATGGGCCAGGGTACAGGCCGCAACAAATGCAGATAGAAGTGCGATATGGAATACTATTCTGAATGACATTTTATTTTATTGGTGGTTCCTTGTTTAGAGCGTGTTGGGAATTCCATCACTGGGCTGCAAGCGGCAAATTTTGTTCCATACGGCGTTAAATTTTGCAGCCGGATTGCCCGCATCCGACTGCAAAATTTGCCTTATCTGAAACAAAATTTGCTCGCTTTCGCCGCAGCATGAAAATCCCAACACGCTCTTATTTTAATTTGCCGAATACCATTGTGAAGTTGCAGCAACCAAAATTCCACTAAATGTCTTCATTTCAGTTATTGGTGTTTTGGTTGGCAATCCATTACTCCTGTTTTCCCAAGACCTTCCAACGTCTTTTGAAATATATACAATCCCTCTCTCATTTGGCTTTATATTACTTATGGCTGCTACCTCTTCATTGCTTTTAAGCCCACTTTCAATGGCTTGTCTTTTGCAGGAAGAAAGGAGGCTTAACACCATCAATATTCTCCAGTATCTCATTTCACATTTTTTCTATTCCGTATACATAATCTCACTGCGTTCTGAGATGCCATTTTCATTAAAGGCCTCCACCTGGTAATAATAGCCCGGATCGGTATTGAGGGCCCGCAATTCGTAGGATGCCTGACCGTACATCAGCGCCGACAAGTTGAGGTGATCCTTGTCGATGCCCCAGTAGATGACGTAGCCGGTAGCAGAGGGGTCGGCATTCCAGGAAAGGCCGGCATTGCGGCGGTCCGCCTGGCGTTGAACGGTGAAATGGCCTGGCCGGGCGGGTGGATCGCCTTTCCCCTTGCCAAATACCCGGAGCTCGGAAATAGCCAGGTGCTTGGTAGTGCAGTACACATGCTCGTAACGAATATAGCGGGCTTCCACCGACTCCGCCAACTCGATATATCCATGGGGCATGTCGCGTTGATTATGGGAGTAATCGGCAATGGTTTCCCATGCCTCTCCGTCTTGCGAAGCTTTTAGGACGAACTGCTGGCGCAGGGTATCGGGACGGCCGAATATCTCACTTTTGAAATCCTGAAAGTTGATCTGAACAGCCTTGACATCCATCACTTCTTCCAGGTCGATGGTTACGTAGATGGAATCATCATTGGCTACCGATACCCAGTAGGAACGGATTTCCTCATCGTTGATTTGCCCGATATTGAAATCGGTGATCTGGCCCAGCATGTAGCCGCTGTCGCTTTCATCCACCACGTTCACATCTGACTCGACGAGCGGGGAATTGGTTTGTACCGGCTTCTGGTAGGAAAGCAGCATCCAGCCAGTAAAGCGGTTCTTATGGTTTGCCACCTCTGTATCCGGCAGGTAGTGAGGATAATCACCGTAAGCGGTGTTGACGTACATCTGGCCATTGGCTTCAAAACCGGCCGGATACATACCGATGCGGCGCTCAAATTTAAAGTTGACGGAGATCGCCATAGTGGCATAGTGCCAATAATTGCCCTGGTTATCCCGTACGGTAGCGCCGTGGCCCGACCCTTTGAGGAAGCCACCGGGCTTGTAGGAGATGGGGTTATAAGGTGCATACTCAAATGGGCCTAACGGAGATTTGCTGGTGTATACCCCATCGGCATAAACGTTCCACTGCGTGCCGGGGGCGCCGTATTCGAGGTAGTAGGTATCGCCATGTTTCATCATCCAGGGGCCCTCGATGTAGGGTTTAAGGTCCGATTTATGATCCTGTCCGAAGCGCTCCCAGCCGTGTTTTTCCGGTTCCAGATTAAATAGGCCCACCTGCTCGCCGATGGGAATGTAATAGTTGTCGGCATCCAGTTCAATCCCGTGAATGGGAAACGCGTTGGAAGATTCTTCATACAGGTACACCTTGCCGTCATCGTCTACAAACAGGTTGGGATCTTGTACGCCGTGGGGAAGATTGATCACAGCAAAGTTGGTGGCCCAGTCTCCCAGGTCCGGGTTGTCGGTTTCGATGACCGCCCCTCGCCCGGACGGATCGCCCAATACAATGATTTTACCATTTTTTACCGCTGCAGCCGGGGCATTACAGCCATTGAAGT
>JAGQXQ010000281.1 GCA_020436535.1 Phaeodactylibacter sp. | reverse complement strand
GGAGGACTGCTTCCGAGTAAGAAGAAGTGGTCAGCAAGCTCCACAGGCTGACTTCCAGGGTGTGCACTACATAACCGGAGCTAAATATATTATCCTCGTGTATTTCCGGCATTTTGCCCTGCAAAATACGGCTGAAATAAGACAATTCCCGGCGGTTGAAGGCCTGTTTTTTGGCAAATTGACGCGCAATTGCCACCCCTTCTTCGTAGGCATCAGCCACTTGTTTACCCCACAACAGTTGCCGGGCTACCTCCAGATAAACAAAGCAGCTGAAAACCGAGCGAAAGTGTCCGTGAGTCATGCTGGAGACGTCGCTGATAATGGTGTACCGCTCCTCGGGCAGTTTGTTGTAGATGAAAAATAAGAGAGGCAGGATACGCATCAGAGAGCCGTTGCCGTTGCTACCTTCATCCATGCCGCCGGCCAGTTGAGGCGGAATCTCCCGGTTGCGCAGGCGTTCGATGGCCGAAAGAGTAGCAGTGCCCACGTCGAACACCTCCCCGTGAGGCGTCCACTTCTGGCCGAAACACCAGGCCAGGAATTGCTCGGCAATATTACCGAGGTCATACCCATGGCAAAGGCTTTCCGCCAGGCAGAAAGACATGGAACTGTCGTCTGACCAGGTGCCGGGCGGCTGATTGTGGGTACCGTAGCCCCGCATGTCATCTACAGGGAACCGCTTCAGCCAGGACCGCCCGACGAACTCTACCGGCACGCCGAGCGCATCACCAACCGCCAGCCCGAAAAGGGCGCTTTTGACCGGATACTCCAAAGTGGTTTTCGCTTTTACTTAATAAACTGGTTTAAACCAGTTCATTGACGAAAATAGGGAATTTAAGGAGAAAAGATTTTCCAGATTTTGAAAATCCGGAAAATCCAGGCGAAAGAATATAAAAAGGCTCCGAAGATATAAGATACTTTCGGAGCCTTCTCATTGGTAAAGGGCTCTTTATTCCTCCACCGGGGCAGTGCGGAATAACCCATCTGACGGATCCCAGTTCAGAATCCGGTAGAAATCGAAAGTCTCGGGTATATTGACCCACTTTTTTGCTTTTTTGTAATCCTGTTGGGTCAGTACGTGCATATCGCTCAGCACCAGTTGAGAAAACTCGGAATCGATATTCACCAGGCGGGGCGGAATAATACCATCCTTATCTTCAATGTCTTTGAGAAAAATGGGCATGATCTCGGCGCCCCGGGTAGTGGAAACGATGCAGCCTTTGTGCCCCTGGTCGAAGAGCTTTTTTACACCCATGCCAAGGATGGTGCATAAGGTAAGGTCGTAAGCTACCGGCCGGTGGCAGCGTAATTCATAGCCCATCTCTACGGGCCGGCTTTTGATCTGAATATCGAGCTCCTTGAGTTTCCGCTGTACCAATACGTTGATGATGTGCGCCTTACTGACGTTTCCCAACTCCGGGTGGCCGTGGGCGTCATAGGTAAAAGTGATGCCGCAGTTTTTGATGTCCTCATCGTCCAGTACGTGAAAAATCCCTTCGCTGACAATCGCTACGCCATATCCGATGCCTTCGACCATCCGCTTGACCATAGAGGAAACGATGAGGTCGATCACCTTACTCAGTGTCACCCTGGTTCTGTTGAACATCTCGGGGATGATAATGATGGGAAAATGGCAGCTGGCCCCGATCTCGAAAGCGAGGTGCCCGGCCGAGCGGCCCATGGAGGCAATGACGAACCAGTTGCCGCTGGTGCGCGAATCTTCATAGATGGTATTGCCAATAGCCACGCCGGCGTCTTTGGCTGAGTTGAACCCGAAGGTAGGCATACCGTCGGGTAGCGGAATGTCGTTATCGATAGTTTTCGGAACGTGGATATTCTGAATCTCCACCTTTTTCTTCGCCAGATATTTAGCCAGGCGGTTGCTGGTGGAAGCGGTGTCGTCGCCGCCGATGGTTACCAAGAGCTTGACATTGTTATCCAGGAAAAAGTTGGCGGAAAATTCGTCATTCTTGGGCTTATAACGACTCATACGCAGGGTGGAACCTCCCCGCGGAAAAATCCGGTCGGCATAGTGAAAATTGATGTCCACGGTTTCAGCTTGTCCGTTGAAGAGGTTCTTATATCCGTCGTGGATACCAATGATGCGGTAGCCATCTTTCAGAAAGACCTTGGAAATGGTGCTGATGACCGTGTTGATACCAGGAGCGGGGCCACCCGCGCAAAGGATGGCAATTGACTTTTGCATGGGTGTTTTTTTCTTGGGCATTTTGCGATGTGCGTTTTATACGATGAATAATTGGGTTGAAAGGGGAGTTGCAACAAATTTACAAACCTTTGCGACAATATCTAAAACTGCGCTTTTCTCCTGCTCCTACCTTTGAAGCATTCATTTGAAAAACTTACATCAATAAAAACCCAATTGTCATGAAAAAAGCATTTAAAGTAATAGGAATCATTGTTGGAGCAGTAGTCCTGCTCCTCGCCACCGCCGCTCTTTATTTCAATATCAAAGGCATCCCTTACTACGAGGTGAATGCGCCGGGCATCACTGTTGAACCGACACCGGAGCGCATTGCAAGGGGCGAGTACATCGTCAACCAAACTTGTGCGATCTGCCATTTGGGCAAAGACGGCAAGTTCTCTGGCACCTTGATGGAAGATGACCCGGCTTTCGGCACCTGGTATGCCGCCAATATCACCCAACACCCGGAAGCCGGCATCGGAAAATATACGGATGGGGAATTGATGTACCTGCTCCGGACCGGAATAAAGCGAACGGGGCAGTTCGCTGCGCCCTTTATGCCCCGTTTCAACCACCTGAGCGATGAGGATGTAAAAAGCATCATTGCCTACCTCCACTCCGACGCCAGCCGGGTACAACCGGTTGATGTCCAACAGCCGGCCCAGCAACCGACCCTGCTTGCCAAGGTAGTGCTCAATCTCGGCATGAAGCCCTTGCCCTATCCGGAAGTAACCGTCACCGCCCCACCTAAAACTGATGAAGTAGCCTACGGAAAATACCTGGTGACGCAGGCCATGATGTGTTACATGTGCCACTCCGCCAGCTTTGAGACTAATGACGAATTAACGCCCGAAAATTCTGAAGGATACCTCGCCGGCGGGACTATGGTCCAAAATCCTCAGGATCGTTCCGTGATAACGCCTTCCGCCAACCTCACCATGCACCCCGAACTGGGCCTGGGACAATGGACGGAAGAGCAGTTCGCCAACGCCGTCCGCTTCGGGCAAACCGCCGACGGCCAGGGACTGACCTCCGCCATGCC
>JAGQXQ010000280.1 GCA_020436535.1 Phaeodactylibacter sp. | reverse complement strand
CCTAATTCTGACATGCCGTAGAGCACTCGCCGGTGTACCGGCTTCAATCCGTCCCTCACATCGGGTAAGGCTCTGGAGACAATGACCGACATCGAGTAATCGATATAAGCGGACTTCATCTGATCCTCGATGTTAACGGGGATAATTCGCTGTTTCAAAGGCATTTACGCTTTTTGTGCTTTAATGATCTTTATGATTTGGGTGCTGTTGTAAGAAGCGTTTCACAAAGACATGCAAAGATAAGAAAAAAGTGCAAATTTATGGCCAAGCAGGCCCTTCGAAAAAGTATCTTTGCAGGAAAAAAATCTACATGCCACAAGAAGTGAAGCCCTACGACGAACCGGAAAGCAAAAAGAGCCAGGTAGCGCGGATGTTCAACCGCATCGCGCCTTATTATGATTTCCTCAACCGGCTGCTTTCGGCCGGTATTGACCGGGTTTGGCGCAAGCGGGCGATTCGCCAATTACAGGGGCGCCAGGTCCGGTCGCTGCTGGATGTAGCGACCGGCACAGCGGATGTAGCGCTGGAAGCATCCCGCCAATTGAAGCTGGATCGCATCGTCGGTATCGATATTTCCCGGGAAATGCTGGATATCGGCCGCGCGAAAGTAAGCAAACGGGGTTTGCAGGGCCTGATCGAGCTCAAAGAGGGGGACTCAGAGAATTTACCTTTCCCGGACAATACGTTTGATGCCGTTACCGTTGCTTTTGGGGTGCGCAATTACGAAAACCTGGAAAAGGGCCTGGTGGAAATGCGCCGCGTACTTAATGATGGGGGGCGCCTGGTCGTCCTGGAATTTTCCAGGCCCCGGACATTTCCGGTCAAACAGTTGTACAATCTTTATTTTGCCAATATCCTGCCGCTTATCGGCAGGTTGACATCCAAAGACCCTAAAGCATACCGATATTTGTACGAATCCGTCCAGGCTTTCCCGGACGGAGAGGATTTTATCAACATTCTTAAAAAAGCCGGTTATAAATCGAATCAATGCATACCACAAACACTAGGAATTTGTTCTATCTATACGGGGGAAAAGTAATGATACTTTTCGTGGCCCTTTTTCTTGGCTTCTCGGCAACGGCCCAACGCAGCAGCGGGAACAACTATAACTATTTTGATTTCCAGCAGAAGCCTTATTATTTTGGCATTACGCTTGGATACAATACTTCTTCATTCAAGCCTTACCGCTCTACCGGCTTTCTGGAGAGCGACAGCATCCGGAGTATTGAATCGGTGAGAGGCCCGGGCTTCAACCTGGGTATCGTCACTAACCTCAAAATGGGGGAAGACTTTGACTTTCGCTTCCTCCCTACCCTTTCCTTTGCCGAGCGAAACATTCAATACAACAAAGTAGGGCGGCTGGCCAACTTCAGCCAGCGAAAGGTCGAATCCGTGTTGGTGGAAATGCCGTTCCAGATCCGCTACAAGTCCAAACCCTACAATGACTTCCGGCTTTTTGTTATCGCGGGGGTTAAGTACTCCTTTGACGTGGCCAGCGACTCCCGCAGCCGGCAGGCGGAGTCTCTGGTGAAGATCGCGCCCAATGACTTCTCCCTGGAATACGGAGCTGGGATCCAATTCTTCTTTCCCTTCTTTATTTTTTCACCGGAGTTTAAGGTTTCTCATGGACTGGGTAATACCCTGATCTACAACAATAATCTGGAGGAATCGACCGTACTGGAAAAGCTGCTTTCGCGGACGTTTACGATCTCGCTGCACTTTGAAGGTTAATTTTACGGCTGTAAGCTTGCATCTGTCGGTTGCACCCGTCCTTTTCGACGGGCCAAGGGTTGCCTTATAAACCAGAAAGGAAGGCATCCTTTTCATCCATTCGGTATAAGTTCCTGAAATAAGAAAGCCCGGTTCAGCAATGCCAAACCGGGCCTTCTTATTCATACAGGTATCGGATTGAATGAGGCGTTACAAATAAACCTCAAACTACCCGTTTACTTCTTATTGTCCTCGTCGACCTCTTCAAATTCTACATCGGTCACATCATCCGCTCCGGAGGAGCCGTCGGAGGGGCCTTCCTGAGCGCCGGCACTTGCGCCGCCGCTGCCCGGTTCAGCCTGGGCGTCCTGCGTAGCCTGGTAAAGGTCCTGGCTAGCTGCCTGCCATGCCTGGTTGAGGGCTTCAGAAGCCGTATCGATCTTATCCAGGTCTTCAGCTTTGTGAGCCTCCTTAAGGTCGTTCAGGGCGGTTTCGATCGCACCTTTCTTATCGGCCGGTATCTTTTCGCCGTATTCCTTCAGCTGCTTCTCCGTCTGGAAGGCAAGCGTATCAGCGGCATTCAGCTTTTCAACGCGCTCGCGGGCTTCTTTATCCGCCTCAGCATTGGCTTCAGCTTCCGTTTTCATCCGCGCGATCTCCTCTTTGGAGAGGCCAGTAGAGGCTTCAATGCGAATAGATTGCTCTTTACCGGTGCCTTTATCCTTGGCGGAAACGTTTAGAATACCGTTGGCGTCGATGTCAAACGACACTTCAACCTGAGGTACGCCGCGCGGCGCCGGCGGAATGCCATCAAGAATGAAGCGGCCGACGGTACGGTTATCTCTGGCCATGGGGCGTTCGCCTTGAAGGACGTGGATCTCTACCGAAGGCTGGTTATCGGCAGCCGTAGAGTATACTTTAGATTTTTTAGTCGGAATAGTGGAGTTCGATTCGATGATCACATCGTAAACACCTCCCATTGTTTCGATACCCAATGACAGCGGAGTTACGTCGAGCAGCAGCACGTCCTGAACATCGCCACTCAACACACCTCCCTGAATGGCGGCACCTACAGCGACCACCTCATCCGGGTTGACACCTTTATTTGGCTTCTGGCCGAAGAACTCTTCAACCGCCTGCTGGATGCGGGGAATACGAGTGGAACCACCGACGAGTATTACCTCATCAATATCCTCTTTTGACATATTCGCATCCGCCAGAGCTTTGCGGCAAGGTTCGAGTGTACGGGCTACCAGTTTATCTGCCAGTTGTTCGAACTTAGCCCGGGACAACTTTATCACCAGGTGCTTAGGAACGCCGTCCACAGCTGTGATGTAGGGCAGGTTAACCTCCGTTTCGGAAGAAGCGGACAGCTCGATCTTGGCCTTTTCCGCTGCATCTTTGAGGCGCTGAAGGGCCATAGGGTCCTTGCGCAAGTCGATGCCTTCCTGTTGTTTGAAGTTGTCAGCCAGGTGGTTAATGAGTACGCGGTCAAAGTCGTCGCCACCCAGGTGAGTATCACCGTTGGTAGACTTCACTTCAAAGACCCCTTCTCCCAGCTCGAGGATAGAAATATCAAAAGTACCACCACCGAGGTCGAATACTGCGATGGTCATGTCCTTGT
>JAGQXQ010000279.1:2205-3249 GCA_020436535.1 Phaeodactylibacter sp. | reverse complement strand
AAGTGATTGACGACCCTCATGTCTCCGTAACACCTTCGCCGGGAAGTACTTCGGAAGATCCGTCGCCGGTATCCGGGACCCGGACTTTCGGGTTTGAAGTCATTCAGCGTACCGCTCAGGAAATCTATCCCGACGCCGTGGTGGCGCCTGCTCTGTTCGTAGCGCTTACCGACAGCCGGCATTACCGGGAGCTGTCTACTCATACCTATCGCTTTTCCCCGATGCGAATACAACGGGCAGACCTGCCCCGCATCCACGGGCCCAACGAACGCCTAAGCGTTGAAGCCTATAAGGATATGATCCGCTTTTACCGGCGGCTGATTGAGAATAGTTGTAAATGATTTTCGGTATAAAATCAGGGCATATTCACCAGGGCCCCGCTGAGAATGACCGGAGGAGAAAAGCACAGGCCTTCCAGTTCTTTTAGGCTACCGTTGAACACGTTGAAATCGACATGCCCGTTGATACCACTGAGTTGTCCGCGGTTGCCGTATTGCCAGAACTGCCAGTCTCTACCACAAGCCAGGCGAGGTTCGCGGGAATTGTAGCGGGCGATCCAGATGGGATAATCATCGAACTGGCCGGCGAGGTATTTGTTGTAAAATTTTAGGTTGGTGTACAGGATGGGTTTGATATTATAACGGATCTCCACCAAATATAACCAACTGCGCACGCCGGTGATCAGCTGAATTTTAGAGGCGCCGTCCAACACTTCAACGTCCAGCACTGGCGGCAGGTCTCCGTATTCCATCTCCACCGCATTCAAAAAGTTACCTGCCTGCAATTCTGCGGGGAGCGTGGGACGGAAAAAGTGATAAGCGCCGCGGTACAGGCCAATGCGTTTCATCTCATCCCAGTTGCGGCAGAAGAGGCTGTCGGTCAGGCTGATACCTTCGGTGGCCTTCACAAAAGCGAAGTGGACCTCCTCCCCTATCACCGCGTCCCAGTTGATTTGGGACTGATAATGGGACACATCAATGCCATGGACCTCAAAGCGCTCCAGACGCACGGTCTTGTGTTCACAAGCCATAAGGGCCATGATCA
>JAGQXQ010000279.1:1518-2086 GCA_020436535.1 Phaeodactylibacter sp. | reverse complement strand
TTTAATGTTTCAATAACATTTGTCACCTCCCGGAAAAGGGCTGTTTGGGGGGAGGCGTTGCAGTGAGTTCTTTATATCTAACGTACCTTTTGGATAAAAGGATACATTCTAGTGGGATTGGAAATGACGTAGAGGTAACTATTACGTCGTTAGAAGAGAAAAGGCCCCAATTTGCTGATGAAACTGCAATTATTTTTTATATAGCAAGCATTTAAACTCAACCCGTTTCACATGGCGAACTTACGCCAACTTTTTTTACAACACGTTGCCCAAACCAGCCCATCCCCCCTGATGCTGGAAGTCGAACACGCGGAGGGCATGTACCTCTACGATCCGGAAGGCAAGGCCTACCTCGACCTCATTGCCGGCATCGGGGTCAGCGGCCTGGGGCACCGGCATCCGGCGGTGGTGGAGGCGGCAAAGGCGCAACTCGACAAGTATCTGCACACGCTGGTCTACGGGGAGTTTGTCCTCGCCCCGCAGGTGCAACTGGCAGAGCTCCTGGCCCGCTGCCTGCCTGATCCGCTGGACAGCGTCTACTTTGTCAACTCGGGAACGGAAGCCACTG
>JAGQXQ010000279.1:0-1431 GCA_020436535.1 Phaeodactylibacter sp. | reverse complement strand
TGATGTGGCCCAGGGATTTCACCCAAGGGTATCACCCTCTGCTGCCAGGCATCCGCCACATCGAGTACAACTGTGAATGGTGCCTGCAGCAGATCACTGAAAAGACGGCTGCTGTCATTATGGAAACGGTGCAGGGAGAATGGGGTATTCGCCCGCCGGTGGAAGGCTATCTGCAAAAAGTGCGGGAGCGTTGCAACGAGGTAGGCGCCCTGCTCATCTTCGATGAGATCCAGGCCGGCTATGGCCGCACCGGCAGCCTTTTCGCCTTCGAGCAATACGGCGTAGTGCCTGACATCCTGCTGCTGGCCAAAGGTATGGGCGGCGGCATGCCCATCGGGGCCTTCGTCGCCTCCCGGGCCGTTATGAGCGCCTTGTCCGACAACCCCATCCTGGGGCATATCACAACCTTTGGAGGCCATCCGGTGAGCTGCGCCGCCGCTCTGGCCACCCTGAAGGCCTTGCTGGAAAGCGGCCTCATCCAGCAGGTGAAAGCTAAGGAGCAGTTGTTCCTGGAGTTGCTGCAGCATCCCGCCATTGTGGAGGTGCGCAGCGCCGGCTTATGGATGGCCGTGGAGTTGGAAAGTTTTGAGGTGGTGCAGGCCGTTATCGGCCATTGTTTGGAAAAAGGGTTGATCACCGACTGGTTTCTCTTCAACAGTTGCTCCTTGCGCATTGCTCCGCCGCTGATCATTACCGAAGAACAGATCCGGTGGGCGTGTGGGGTGATTTTGGAAGGACTCGTGCTTCGATCATCCTGACGCCGCAGGCAGTAGCCTGCTATGGCAGGCGGAGGCCTGATCGAAAAGCCCTGTTTTCTTGTACTTGTGTTTAGAGACCGAGCGATCCCTCCTACGCCAAGGCTATGGATGGGCAGGCAAGATGATCGCGGCACGAATTAAAGCTCTTTGCGCAGCCTCGCCACCGGTAGGTTCAACTGCTCCCGGTATTTGGCCACGGTACGGCGGGCAATGTTGTAGCCTTTGTCTTCCAGGACTTTTTGCAGTTTCTGGTCGGAAAGCGGCTTGCGTTTGTTTTCCTGGGCGATGACCTCTTCCAAAATCTTTTTGACCTCCAGGGTGGAAACCTCCTCCCCTTCCTGAGTGGACAGCGATTCGGAGAAGAACTCCTTGAGGCGCTTGGTGCCGAATTCGGTCTGGACGAACTTGCTGTTGGCGACCCGGGAGACGGTGGAAATATCCAGCCCGGTGATATCGGCAATGTCCTTGAGGATCATGGGGCGCAGCCGCTTGGAGTCACCGGTCAGGAAAAAGTCGTATTGGTACTGCAGGATGGCGTACATGGTGCGGTACATGGTATCCTGGCGTTGCCGGATGGCGTCGATGAACCATTTGGCGGAGTCGATCTTCTGTTTGATGAACATCACCGCCTCGCGCTCCTTTTTATTGGCGCGGCGGCCCTGCGTATTCTTTT
>JAGQXQ010000278.1 GCA_020436535.1 Phaeodactylibacter sp. | reverse complement strand
GTGGAAATGGGATACTGGTCTTCGACAACAATGCTGGCAGGCGCCCGTTTGCTGTTCCTCAATTCGATCTCCCAGCCAATGGTTTGGGTCTTTTTGTTGCCGATAAACTGCTTATCGGTATATTGCTTTTCCTTCTCCCGGCTGATGATGATGCCCTCATCAATGCCAAGAGAGAAGGACAACGTATCGCTGGCCGTGTTGACATTGAGCAGGCTCTTGCCCAGATAGGTGCCTTCGAAAAACAAGTTAGCCGGGCCGTTTAGCAGCCGGTACTGCTCCCAATCGGTAACGTTGGCGGTGAGGAAGGCGTGCGGGTTGAGCTTGGGGGCGGCGTAGTATTCATAGGAGGCCGGCAGGGATTCCTCGGCGATGGAAACGACGTACTGCTGCCCGTCGGAGGGGATGTCATAAGGTGTTTTGATCTGGAATTCGAAGCTGGTGGCCTGGTCGTAGGCCTCTACCTGGGGGCGGCTGGCGGGTACGTCACGAGAGGTAAGCGTAGCATCTTCTAATTCCACTTCCTCTTGAATTTCCATTTTTTGCATTTGGCTTCTGCCGGCCATAACAGCTATGAGGTGCTCCCGCAACCACCAGGTGTTCAACACCGGCCGTTGAGCGCTGCTCATGGGTTTGCCGGTGGAAAGGGTGAGTTGAACATTTGTCCAGTCTTCGCCGCTTTGCTGATAAGCCTGGGCTTTGTAGCCCAATTCGACCGGTTGGCCAACACTTTTTACCCTCAGGTCGTACAGCGGCGACCAGCCTGCCTGGGCCACCAGATAGCTGATGCTGAAACCGGATCGGACAGCTCTGGGGGCATCTACTGCCACCAACACTTCGCTGACCGAGCGGGATTGCCCGGCGGCATTGAGCTGCTGCAACTGCAGGGCCAGCCGGTTGATGCTGTCCTGTAGGGTTTCCTTGCGCTGGGCGATCTCCAGTTGTTCCAGCTTGATTTCGCGCAGCCGTTGGCGGAAGTATTCGGCTGTGGCCTTGAGCCCGTCGATGGGCACGCCGTTCTGCTGGCCTCCGATCTGCTTGTTGGCTAGCAGCAGGGCTTCCTCTTCCTGGAATACCTGCCCCAGGGCATGTTCCCGTTTGAATTGCTGTTCGAATTGCTTTTTGCGCCCTTCCAGCGCCTCGATCTCCCTGGTGGGTTTGGGCTCAGTGAGGTAGTTCAGCTGGTGGGAGACCGAAAGGATGGTGAATTCTCCCGTTGCTGTAAACTGCAGGCTTTGGGGATTGAGGCTGGGCGACAGGCCGCTGAACTTCAACACACTGCGCCCGGCCGCAATGCTTACCTTGCCTTGCCGGTGAACTTCCGCTCCCTGGCGGAAAACAGTAACTTCTTTGATGGTGGAAGGGGTGTCTTGCGTGGCTTCATCCGCCCTGGTTATAGCCGGCAGGAGCAGCAATAGGGCAAATAGCAGCAGCATAGTAATCTTAAAGTTTTTCATTGGTGTTTTTTCTTCAAGATGAGGCCAGGGAAGAAAATGCATAAATGGAGGCAAAAAAAATCCCCCGCGGGAAATAGCGGGGGAGTTAATGTCGGGAGTGTTCTAACAAAAGCTTTGGGGGCAAGGACACACTTATTTACGCTTAGGTTGCGGGAAAAAGTGTTAAAGTAGATGCCTTACCTGCATTTAAGTCATTCAACGGAATGGATGATGAGTTTCTGCCGGTAAACCATCCCGTTCTCGTCGTGCAGATTGAGGAGGTATAGTCCGGGAGGCAAATCGGTATTCAGTTGGAGTGTCTTTCCTCCTTCGAATACTTCCCGGTATAAGGTGCGCCCCCACAGGCCGGTTAGGCGAAACTCATAGCGCCGGCTGGCGTTCAGCCCTTCGAAAATGATGGGGCTGCCTGAGGTGTAGGGATTGGCAGTGATGCACCGAATATCCACAGCGTTGGCCTCAGCGACGGGCACAATCGTTCGCCAGTAGCTCTGGCAATGGGAGGCGTCTATCCAGCCGTATTCAGTAGGGGTAGCGGTTTGAACATCCAGAAACGTCAGTTGGCCTTGCTCATTATATTCATACCACCCGCGGCTGTCGAGCTCCCAATTATTAGATAAAGTGTTGTATTCTTCAACTGTACGCTCCAACAGCAGGCCGGCAACCTCATCATAAACATTGAAGTAGCGGTATCGATATTGCCAGCGCAAATAGTTGCCGTCCCAGGTTTGGTAGGTGTAACTCACTTCGCGCCCGGCGTCATCATAGGCGAACAGTTCCCGGTATTCGTTCTCCCAACGAGCGCCGTCATAAAAGTTAAACCACTGCATCCCGACGTGTTCTGTTATCAAACCATCATCGTTGAACGTCCAGGTATTCAGATAGTCATTCCGCCATTCGTAATCGAAACTCTGCCAGTCTTGTTCCAGTTGTTCGGTGAGGCGCCCCGCGTCATCGTAGGTGTAAACTACCCGGGAATAATTGGTCCATTCATCTAGCAGCCACCTCTGCCGCAGGGAATCGGACCGCAGGCCCGAAGTATTGTAAGAGATCAGGCAGCGATAAGTGTTTATCCATTCTTCAGTATCTGAGTCAATTAACTGGCTCAAGGTTTCTGTAAGGGAATCCCGCTCATCATAAGTGTAAAGAGACCGCTCAATATAGATGGTATCTCCTGACGTCTCAACGTAAAGGTTGGTCTCCAAGGTAAGCAGGCCATCCTGATATTCGAATACCCACTCTATATAAGCAGACCATGTACCAGTCTCTTCATCCCAGTAATATTCCTGCTTGCGTACGGCCTGCCCCCATTCATCGTATTCATAAGTAAAGAGCTGTTCATTCAGCCAGTTTCCTTCTTCCCAGTATTGGAGGGTCATAGACAGCAAATTGCCCTGGCTGTCGAAGGTCTGTATGCCTCGATAGGAATTGACGAGGGCGCCGGCTTCTTCATCCCAGTATTGGATTAGGACTTCGAGTTCGTTGCCGGCCTCATCGTACTGGATGATGCCAACGTAATCGCTCTGCCAGGTGTAAGCGGTGGCGCCCCAATCCCGGATGTAGTTTTCGGTTTCCCGGTTTCGTTCATCATAGGTGTAGGTGTACTGGTAATTATTCTGCCAATCCTCAATGAACCCATTCCACGTTTGATAGGCTTGTTTCAAAACGTTACCCACAGCATCGTTTTCGTAGAGGTAGCGAAAATAGTTGAGCCAGGTACCCGTCCCCGGCCAGAACTGCTGGCCCCGTTCTATCAGGTATCCGTTCTCGTCAAAAGCATAATAAATGCGGCCGTTGTCGCGCCATTCGGATCCCGTCCATAGTTGTCGAAGTGCTTCCAACACCGTTCCCGGGGCGTAGTAATTGTACAGGGTGCGGCTGTACAGGGCCCATTCCTCCGTAGCCGGGCCGGAAAACTGATAGTCCGTCACCGATACCGGGTCGTTACTATCGGCATAGTCATAGATGCTTTTATTCAGCGGGGTGAGGGTGCCGGAAGGGTAGTCGGTGTCAGACAGCAAAAGATCCTCCTCCAACCGGCCTTGTTCGTCATAGCTATATATATGACGATTGTTGTCCTGCCATCCGCCCAGACTCTCTTCCCATAGCTGGTAGAGGCTCTCGGTGCGTTGTCCCGCCTCGTTGTAGCTATACAGATAACGGTACTGGTTCTCCCAATCAGTATCTCCCCATCTCTGGAAAGTATACTCGACAACCATCCCTGTTTCATTGTAAGCCTGAATGAGACGATAGTCGAATTTCCAGCCGTCCTGCCAGGTGTAACCAATCAATTCAGTTTCCCGATGATCTTCGTCGTATGAATAAACGGCCTTGGATGAAAGCCCCCACTCCTGGGCGTACGGATCGTATCTATAGCAAACAGTAGAATCTCTCAATTCTACCTCCGTTCCCCGTAAGGCCACTATCGGTGCAAATGAGGACGGAAGCAGGTTCTCTTCCTGTGGGCAGGCAGGACAGGGAGGCGCCACCTCCAATGGGGGCTGCCCTTCCTGTTCCCCGGGTAGTTGATCCAGCAGTTTCTGTTGGTATTCTTTTTCTAAGATAGATAGGAGGGAGGGCTGGGCATAAGCCCAACAACTCCATGCAACAATGAGTAGAGAGGTAAGATAACGCATAATGATTTGGTTTTTGGTTTGGTAAATAGAGCAGTATGGCAATGCTGCCGGGGAATTTTTTCTGATTCAGGGAGGAAAGGCCAGGAATGGTTTTAACAATTTAATGGGAAGACAGGTGAGATGCACTGACATTTATCATGTAAACCGGATGGATGGCAAGGGCCATGTCCCGGGGTTGAGGAGCATTTAGAGTGGGCCCGCAATTAACTGTAGGCCCGTAACTATTTGGTTATCAATAGTTTCTAGCCTTATATTGGTAGCCTCTTCTGAAAAAAAAACCTTGATTTTCAGGAACTTGCGAATTGCGAACAGTCTCGGAAGTTACCAGTGAACATCGCCCGTTTTCGCAGCTCCGCCGGGCCTTCGCCCGCGTCCGTCACCATTGGCTTTGGCCGCCGGAGACCAAAGTGGCTTTGGGCCACGGCCTCCGTCCGTCGTAGGCCGGACTACGGTCCGCCGGAGACGGAGGCGGGTAAAAGTTCCGGACACTTGCAGATATCTCCTAGTTCATCGAAGTTGGAGTAGTGCCTACTTTACCACTAAATGCGGCACTTTTTCCACATCCCAATCAATCACCAGGCCCTGGGCCAGCCGCCGGGCGACCTCCGCGCCGTACAGGTGCTCGCACAGGTAGAGCGCCGCCTCAAAGGATTTGGCGCCGCCGGCGGAAGTGATGAATTTGCCGTCGTGCACAAAGAGCACACTGTCGCGGACATCCAGGTGGGGAAACATCTCCCGCATTTTTTCTACATCTGAGGGGAAGGTGGTGCATACTATGCCGTCCAGCAGGCCGGCTTTGGCGAGCACAAAGGCGCCATCGCAATGAGACGTGACGAAAGTAGCCTGCGCTGCCGTTCGGCGGACGAAATCAAGCAATCGGCCGTCCTCAAGGTCGGTATCCAGATGGTGCTCGGCGCTGGGCACCACGAGGATGTCGATGAGCGGCAGGCTGTCGGCCAGATAGTTGTAATCGGGCAGCAGGCGGATGCCTTCGAAGGTGGTCACCGGTTCCAGTGTATTGGCAACCATAAATACGTTCATGGCCTTGATGCCCTCCCGGAAGATGGTGTGCTGAAAGATGTCGAAGGGAGCGGTCAGCTCGGTGTTGTAAACGCCGTCCATGATGAGAAAGGCAGCGTTGTAGCGGGTGCTGTCCGGCGGGCGGCGGTTTGGCGTAAAATCGGCGGCAGTCGGTTCCTGGGTTTGCCGGGGAGAACAAGCTGCCATGATTAAAGAGGCAAAAAAGATAATGGTGATCCTCATGTCTTTTGTGGTAAAATTACGAATTGCCGGTAACCAAATATACAGATATTGAGATGCAGCATGGTTTGACTTTTCGGCGCTTGCTCCAACTGCTCAAGCAAAAGCGCCAACCAATAAAAAGAAAGGCCGGTAGCTGGTAGAGCGCACATGCGAAGTAGAAAAACCTTAATTTAGTGGCTATGATCTTACTCGGGCTACCCTGGCATATTATGCGGATCTCGCAGTCTGTTCTTCGCACAATATCATGCGTGCGCCAGTACCAACAGGCTATGTGGGGCATATTCTTTGTACTTCTCTCTTTCGCTGGTTACTGCCAACCGAGTTTTAACAACCCTATAGTACTCAATGAAGACAATGGCTTGCCTTCCAATTATGTCTCCTCCGCCGCACCCGATGAGCAAGGCTTTATCTGGTTGGGTACTGCCAACGGCCTGGTTCGCTTCGATGGCTCGGAAGTGAAAATATTCCGGAAAACAGAAGGGGATACGGCCTCCCTGGCGGATAATATGGTCAATAACCTGCTATTCGACAGTGAAGGGCAGCTTTGGATTGGAACGGATGCCGGTGTTAGTGTAATGGATACCAGACAGGGATCTTTCCGCAATTTTGACGGCCTGACAGTTGAAGGGTTGTCAGCCGGCCGGATCAATGTCCTTTTTGAGGACAGCCAGGGCTATCTTTGGATGGGGTCTGGGACGGGAGGTTTATGCCGGTACAGCCATTGCATTGATCAATTTGAAACCTTTCGGCTTCACGGCGGAGAAGGCGCCAATGAGGTGGATGTTGTTCGTATCAATACGGTGCTGGACATCCAGCCCGGCCTGGAAGGCGATTCCGTTCTTTGGCTGGCCACTCTGGGAGGGCTGGTGCGCTTCAATACCGAGGCCCAACAACAACGGGCCTATACTTTTTCTTCCTCTGAAGCCGAATGGCAGCATGGGTTCAACTCGATGCGCAAAGTGTGTGTGCACCCCAATGGAAAAATTTACATCGGGGGCTGGGGAGGCGCCGGAGTATTTGACCCGGCCACGGAGCAGTTCCAGCACCTGGATTTTCCGGGAACGGACGGCCACCGTTCCATCGCCCGGCGAGCGGTACTCTCGCTATTGCCGGTGGGGCCTTCTGAGCTGTGGATCACCTACAATAGAGGATTGGTGGTTCTGGGCCTGGATGAATTGGCGCCCCGGCAGATCTATTACAATCAAAGAGAAGAGGAGATCACCTACGGCGTTAGCCGGATCGATGGACAAGGCCGGATGTGGGCTCCTACCGAAGGGGGTTTTTTCTTATTCAACCCCCTTCGCAATCAGGTAGAGCTCCGGGAGTTTCCCGTCCCGGACGATGAGCTCTATTATATCACGAATGGAGTCGAGGAAAGTAAGGACGGGCGGTTTCTGTATCTGGCCGTCATTCAAGGTGAAGGCCTGTATATCCTCGACCGGAACACCGGCCAATGGAGTATTGTCCGGGCGGATCCATCTTTTTATGACAGCCAGGGGGGCTTTCCCGCCCAAAAAATACACCGCCTCAAAAATGGCCGCATCCTGTTGGTTGGAACCAATGCGCTTTTTTACTTTCTCGAAGAAGAGCGGCGCCTGGAACACATTCCTCTGTCTTTTCCCGATAAAGCCCCCTTTTTCCGCTCGTTGGTGGAAGGGGAGGAGGATGTGGTGTGGGCCGGCAGCCGGCGCCGGGGGCTTTTCCGGGTGAACCTGGCCGACGGTTCGGTTCGCCATTTTGAAAGAGAATTGCAGGTAGCCGACGACGCCAATCGCAGCACCTGGATCGAAAACCTCTTCCGGGATAGCCAGGGCAATATCTGGATCAGGACGGCCTCCGGCTTCAGCGTGTTTCTGCCGGCAAAGGACGAGATGATCAACTTCCCAACGGCCGGAGCGGATGGGAGCAAACAATTGCAGAGTTTTGCCAATGTGGGGGGCTTTGCCGAGGACCACCATGGCAGGCTTTGGGTAGCTGGCGGTACAGAAGGCCTGGGCGTCGTCAACCTGGATGCGCCGGAAAAGGGCATCGTCCGGAAATATACCTCGAAAGAAGGGCTTAAATGTGAGCAAGTGCAGAATGTGATCTGTGACAAAAGTGGAATGTTGTGGCTCAACAGTGAGCGGGGGTTGGTTCGGTTCAACCCGGCTACCATGGAAAGTGAACTGTTCGGCCCGGGTTATGGCATCCCGGTAAAGAACGCCAACTCGTTTTCCCTATTGGCAAGCGGTGAACTTACCATCGGGGCGAGGAAAGGCATCTACTTTTTTCACCCGGACAGCCTTCGCGCCAATCCGGAGCACCCCATTCCCTACCTCACTTCTTTTAAGGTGTTCGACCAAAAGAGCCCCTTGCCGGCAGAGGGCGAGGTGCGCCTGAGCTACCGGCAGAACTTCTTTTCTTTTGAGTTTTCTGCTATCAGTTATAATCTTCCCGAGCAAAATACTTTTGCGTATCAATTGGTGGGAGTAGATTCCGACTGGATATATGCCGGCAAGCGCCGGTTTGCTTCCTATACGAATATTCCCGGCGGGCGCTATCAGTTTCGCGTAAAAACAGCCAACAATGAGGGAGTCTGGAGTGAACAGGCCTATGTGTTTGACATTTTCATTACCACACCCTGGTGGCGGGCCTGGTGGTTCTGGCTATCTGTGGGCCTGTTTGTACTGTTGAATTCGGTCCTTTTTGTCCGCTGGCGCATTGCCCAGGTTCGTAAAAAAGAGGCCATGAAGGCCGAATTCGACCGCAAACTGGCCAATGTAGAACTCAATGCCCTGAGGGCACAGATGAACCCGCATTTTATTTTCAACTGCCTCAATTCCATCGACTATTACATACTGAAGAACGATACCGATAAAGCCTCAGATTACCTCAACCGCTTTTCACGCCTCATCCGGCTCATCCTTCAAAACTCCCGCTCGGAATATATCAACTTGAAAGATGAACTGGAGTCGCTTAAATTGTATATTGAAATGGAGAGCCTTCGGTTTGAGCAACAGTTCGACTATTCCGTTAAAATAGGGCGGGGCCTCAGGCTCGAAGACATTGAAATACCCCCCATGCTCCTGCAACCCTATGTGGAGAACGCGATATGGCACGGCCTGGTGCACAAGGACGGCAGAGGGCGCTTAGACCTGGCAATTACCCGGCAAAACGGCTCCCTGCACTGCGTGATCGAAGACGACGGCATCGGCAGGGAAGAGGCCCGGCGACTCCGGTCGAAAAGCGCCACTCGCCGAAAGTCAATGGGCATGGCCATTACCAAAGACCGGATCAATATGATCAACCGGCTTTACAAAGTCGACGCGTCCGTTGAAGTTATTGACCTCAAAGATGATATGGGGCAGGCCAGGGGCACGAGGGTGGAGGTGAAAGTCCCTTTGTGAATAGAAGTTTTCATGGAAGGGAGCCAAGGAAATACCGAAAAGATGCTCAAGGTGACACCTCTAAGTACTCTGTAAATTAAGTAAATTCTCGGTTATGAACGATGTATTTTCGTTCTAACCGAGGAACACCCGGAGCCTGATAGCCTTAGCTATCAAGGCGAGGACGAGACGATGGGTGGG
>JAGQXQ010000277.1:827-9127 GCA_020436535.1 Phaeodactylibacter sp. | reverse complement strand
TAGCTTCGGCCCACGGCCTCCGTCCATCGTAGGCCGGACTACAGTCCGCCGGAGACGGAGGCGGGTAAAATTTATTCATTAATTTTGTCCATCTACTTATTACTACTTTGTTACTTTAACCAAGAGACCGCAGATTGTAAGCTGTTCAACTGCTGGCCAGCAGTCGAATGGCCTCTCTGCGCCCACGATTTTGAACCGCAGAGAGCGCTGAGGCACGCAGAGAAAGGGCTCATGCTCTGCGCATCTCAGCGTCCCCTGCGGTTAATTTTCTAAAGTAACAAAGTAGAGTTATACAAATGCACCGATACACCGATACACCAATACACCTCCTCCGCCTGGCCTCCCTCCTGGCCCTGCTCAGCCTCTTCCTGAACCTGGGCGTACAGCCTGTTTACCTGGAGGAGCCCCGTAGGGCCACCATCGCCATGGAGATGGAAGAGAACGGCAATTTTATCGTGCCGACCCAGTTTGGCGAGTTTTATTATAAAAAGCCACCGGTATTCAACTGGGTGGTGTTGGCCAGCGCGAAAGGGATGGGGGGGTATACCTCCTGGGCGCTGCGCCTGCCGACGGTGTTGTCCATCATTTTCACCTCTTTGCTGCTCTTCGGACTGGGGCGGCGCTACGTCAACCCGGAGTTTGGCTGGCTGTCGGCCCTGTTGTTTCCCATCAGCGGAGGGCTGTATTTCTACTTTTCCCTGTTGGGGGAGATCGACTTGTTTTACACCTTTGTCACCTTTGCCGGCTTCGCCACCCTTTTTCACTTTCAGCAACAGGGGCGATACGGGCTGATGTTTGTTGCCACCTATACTTTGGCGGCAGTAGGCACGCTGACCAAAGGGTTGCCTTCGGTACTTTTTCTAGGTTTGTCGGTGCTGGCCTGGCTGTGGTACGAAGGGGAGCTGAAGCGGCTGCTGTCTCTGGCCCATCTGGCGGGCATCCTGGCCTTCAGTGCTCTGGTAGGCGGCTATCTGCTGGCTTACCATCAGTACAACGATATCGGCAACTATCTGCAAATGATGGTGGCGGAATCGAGCGAGCGGACGGTGGCGGAGAATGGCCTGCTCAAACTGGCGGAGCATATTTTTATGTTCCCTCTCGATACCATAAAAGACCTGCTGCCCGCAGGGCTGCTGTTGCTCTTCGCCATCCGGCGGGACCTGCGCAGCCTGCTCCTGCGCAATAAACTGCTCACCTTCGCCGCCCTGATGTTTCTGGTTAATGTACTGCCGTATTGGATATCGCCCGGCGCCCGGCAACGGTACATTTACATGCTGTACCCCTTTCTGCTAATGATCGGCCTATACGCCTGGCAGCACCGGGAAGAGGTGAAAGACTGGCGCTTCCGGGCCTTCCGCATCCTGAGCGGTGTGCTGATCGGGGCCCTGGCGCTGGGGTCCCTGGCGATTCCCTTCATTCCCGGGTTGGACTTTCTGAACTACCGCTGGCCGCTGGCTATCGTCGGCTTTCTTGCCGGCGCCGCCGTATTCTATCGCTATCTCCACCAGCCACAGTGGACGCTCATACTGCTGATACTGGCCACCGCCGTCGGCCGCCTGCTGTTCGACCTGACCGTCCTGCCCCAACGAGCGTACGAGAGTGATGCCCAGCAGGACATCGAGATCGCACAGGCCGTGGAGAAGCTCGTCGGAGACACTCCACTGTATTTATATCAAGATGCCCGCATTTCCTTCTCTGCCATTTTCTACCTCAACCAGATCCGCGGCAGGACGCTGCGCCGCAATTACGAACTGGAAAAGGGGGCTTATTATATTGCTCTACCGGAACAGTTCCCCGGGGAGGAGGTCTTGTATGAGATCCCCTATAATGACGAGGTGTACGGCGTGGTGAGGTATCCTTAAGATCTATCCGCCAACCAGCAATTCCCGCTTTGGCATTCCAGGGAGGCCATTCTGCTGTCAGCTGACAACTTCGAGTTGTCTGCTGACTTTCTACCGGGAGGTTTCCAAAACCTTAAACTGGCAAAGTAGCACTAGGTGCTTGGACACATTTAGCATAGCAATATAACCATTGCCCTAAGAAGGAAGCCATAAGCGCCATGCGCTCGAAGTAGGATATGTAAAAAAGTATCCACTTACTCACACCACCTCATTCCACCCCCAGGTATCTTCCACCTCACCCGTGCGTATTCCCTGCAGTTCCTTTTTAAAGGAGTACATCACTGCATCTTCCTCTACATAACAGGCGTACGTTTCCTTCCCGATGGTAATGGACTCGATGGGCGCCACCACAGCAGCCGTACCTGCCCCGAAGGCTTCCACCCGGATGTCGCCTTGCAGGGCCGCTTCCAACTCCCGGATGCTGATCTTGCGTTCCTGCACTTTGAGCCCGCGGCGGCGAGCCAGTTGCAGGATGGAATCGCGCGTGACGCCGTCGAGGATGGTGGAGCTCCGAGCCGGGGTGATGAGAATGTCATCGATCAGAAATAACACGTTCATGGTGCCCGATTCTTCAATGAACTCCCGGTTCTGTGCGTCCGTCCAAAGCACCTGGTCGAAACCGGCTTCTATGGCGCGTTGGGTGGGTAGCAAGGCGCTGCCGTAGTTGCCGCCGCATTTGGCGTAACCAACACCGCCATCCGCTGCCCGGATGAATTCGGTTTCGACCTTTACCCGTAAGGGTTGGGAATAGTAAGAGCCCACGGGGGTGCAGACAATTAGGAAAAGATACTCATCGGATATCTTCACCTTTAGTCTTTTCTCGGTAGCGATCACAAAGGGGCGGATATACAGAGCGCTGTCTTTACCCGAAGGCAGCCACTGCCGGTCGAGGGCGACGAGCTGCCGCATACCCTCCTTGAATAATTCATAGGGGACTTCCGGCATGGCCATGCGTTGCAACGAGCGGTTGAAGCGTCCGTGATGCTTGTTCAGGCGGAAGATGGAAACTTTGTCATCATTCATGCGGAAGGCTTTCATGCCTTCGAAGACGGTTTGCCCGTAGTGGAGGCAAAGAGTAAAAGGGCTTAGGGTGAGCTCTTGGAAGGGCTCGATTCGAGCCTCCGTCCATTCGCCGCCGGTGTAGCGGGCAATAAAAAGGTGGTCGGTAGGCGCCGTGCCGAAGGGCAGGTTGTTGATGTCCAGCCCGGGCAGGCGGGACTCATTCGTGCGATGGATGGGAATAGTTGTTGTCGTTTGCATGTAAATTTGGTTTTATTTCGGTGCAAATTGGTTAAGTTTTTTAGTTTAAACCTGAGAGGAGGCGCTCAATCTTATCAACCCTTAGCAGCTTGGCCGCAAGGCCTCCAACTCCAGCTCCATTTTAATATTCGCCCGCCTGTAGGCCCCTGGTTCCAGCGGTATGTCCCGAAAGCCCATTTTGCGGTAAAGGGCGATAGCCGCCGGCAGCCTCGTTTGAGAATATAGAATAAGCTTAGGGGCGCCCATTTCCGCTGCTTTGCGGATGGCCGCCCGGCAGAGCTCCTTGCCCGCTCCCCGCCCCCGGAAGGGTTTGTCGACGGCCATCTTGGTGAGCTCCAGGGCGCCTGCTTCGTTGTATCTCAGGGCCACGGCGCCAATGATCTGGCCCTTTTGCCGGGCGAATAGAATGGCTCCACCTCCTTTTAGGATCGCCTCTTCCGGATTTTCCAGTACCCATCGGTCGATGGGCTCTACACTGAAGTATTCCTCCAGCCAGGCTCTGTTGAACTGTTCAAAATAATGCCGCCACTCCGGGCGGTAACCGAGGATCTCAATGGGTGACATAATACAACAGTTTTGGGTGACTTCAAAAAAGTGTCGGGTGATTTCCAAGCGGCGGCGCCTTTTTGAAAACGCCGCCCTAAAGCATGAAATATTACTCACTTGATTTCGGATACAAATATCTCTACCTTTGAAAAAAGAAAACAGATGCAGATTTTTAATTTTATGGCATAACAGATTAAATTAATGGTAGAAAATAACGGTTTTTTGTACAGCCAGGTGGCGGAGCGCCTGGAGCAGCTAATCGAGAAAGGAGTGCTGCGTACCGGCGATAAATTGCCCTCCGTCCGCGGGTTGAGCGAACAGCAGGGCATAAGCATAAGCACCGCTTTCAAAGCCTACAGCGAACTGGAGATGAAGGGCCTGGTGGAGGCGCGGCCCAAGTCGGGTTATTACGTTCGGTTTACCTCTCAGGAGTTGCCAAAGCCCCCCCTTTCGGAAAGCCATCCGCCACCGCCCAAAGATATCAGTGTGGACGAGATGATCCGGGAGGTATATCGCAACCTCACTTCAGAGGGCATCGTCCGGTTGTCAGTGGCGGCCCCTGCTCTGGAGCACCTGCCCGAGGCCAAGCTCAATAAGTCAATGATGGAGGCTTTACGGGCAGATGCCAATAGCTGCATCCAATACGATGAGATCCAGGGCAACGGGAGACTGCGGCAGCAACTGGCCCGCCTGGCCTTCAACTGGGGGGGAAAGGTGGCGCCAGATGAGATCATCACCACCCAGGGCTGCATGGAGGCCTTATCGTTTTGTCTGCAGGCCCTCACCCGGCCGGGCGATACGGTGGCGATCGAAACGCCGGGCTACTTCGGGGTATCTATGGTATTGCAAAGCCACGGGTTGAAGGTACTGGAAGTGCCCGTCCACCCTGAAACCGGTATCGATTTGGATTATCTGGAGGATGGCCTGCGGCGGATGTCCATCGCCGCCTGTCTCTTTGTGTCTAATTTTAACAACCCCACCGGCGCTTGTATGCCGGACGAATGCAAGGAGCGGCTGGTAAAGATGCTGGCCCATCGCAGCATTCCCCTTATCGAAGATGACATCTACGGCGAACTCTACTTTGGAAAAAGCCGCCCCTTAACCTGCAAGCACTTTGATGAGAAAGGGCTGGTGCTCTATTGCTCGTCCTTTTCCAAGATGCTGGCGCCCGGTTATCGCGTCGGTTGGTGCATTCCCGGCCGCTTTCACGAACAGGTGCTAAAGCAGAAGTTGGCACACACCGTCACTTCCGCTACGCCAACCCACGCCGCCATGGCCCGCTTTCTGGAGGCCGGCCGCTTCGGCCTGCACATGCGGAGGCTGCGAAAAGCCTTGCACACCCAGTGCCTGAGGTATACTCAGGCCATCAGTGTTTTCTTTCCGGACAGCGTGAGGGCCACCCGCCCGCGAGGAGGCTATACCCTGTGGCTGGAGCTTCCGCCGGAGGTTAACGCCTATAGCTTATATCGCCGGGCGATCCGCCACAACATCAGTATTGCCCCCGGGCAGATGTTTAGCTCCGATGGCCGCTTTTCCAACTACATCCGCCTGAGCTACGGAGCGCCTTTTTCAGAAGAGATTGAACGGAGTTTGATGGTACTGGGAGAATTGGTTAAGGAGGCAGGAGATTAACGACGGGAAGGTAGAAGCGGGGATTAATCGTTACAAAAATAATTATTATTTTTATAATCGTTACGCTTATAATTATTACCTTTATAACGATTGTAAAAGTAATGATTGTTGACTTGCAGTATTGTCCGGATCAGAGGCCGGATCATTAGGCCATTCTTTGGGTATTACCTGAAAGCCATTATATGCTTACCCTCTTTTTTAGGAATAAACCAATCCCAAACATACTCATACTCCTGCCTTTGGCTCTACCTGGGGTTATACACCCTCACTGCCTCCTTCAGTACTTTCGCCTTATCCAACGTCATCGGTTTGAGCTGTTGGTTGACGAATAGCTCCATTTGGCTGGTGTAGTAGGGGCTTTCTGGTTTAGCGGAGGCGCCGTAAGGAACAACGCTTTCGATCTCAGGGCCGGCCGCGGAGAAACGAACTAGTTGAATGTAAGAATCACCGGTATAGGCGCGCAGGCGGCCGTCCTGGTAAGGGCGGCTTCGCACGGCGGCCAGTACGTCGGGGCCGCCGCCGTAGGGCAGGTTTACGTCGCCCCGCGTGTGGCGCTGTAGTTGGCCGAGGGGCACTCTGGTGCTGCCGAAATGCTTTTTCAGATGGGTTTGGGCATGAGCGATAGCGGCAACCAGCTTAGCTTCGTCCAATTCGTCACCGGTTTTAAAGCTTCTGACATTTTCCAGAATTGACTGAAGATAGTAGTAGGCCAGGAGCATAACCGAGGCGGCTTCGCTGTCCTTGTTCGCAATACGGTCCCAATCCTGCAGTAGCTGGATGCTTTCCGCCAGTTCGGGGTACTTTTCCGGATCCAGGTGGAAGATGGCTTCCAACTTTGGAGCAGATAGCATCGGCTTGTGATAAGCCTGGTCGTATTTGATCCTTTTGAGATCCTCATAACTAATTTGCCCGGACTGCTCCAGGAGGTTGCCTAGGCGGACACCCCGGTTGGTCAGGCCGTCCATTGCCTGGAAGCCCATGGTGGAAGGAATACTTTCCGGGTTGGGGTTATCCGCCTTGCCGGACGAGAGGAAGGGCGTGTGATTGCAGTTATAGACGTAACCCGAGGCGGGGTCCAGCACCTGGGGCAGGCTGTCGATGGGAAAGTAGTCGTCCGCCCACAGGGTGGCGGAAGTGTCGCCGGGCAGGAGGCCCTGCCAGTCGTATTGAGGATTGCGTTTCGGAAAGCGCCCATTGCTGATGTAGTAAATATGGCCTTCTTTATCTGCGTAGACGATATTGGTGCAGGTGATGCCCTGCAGGCGCAGCGATTCCTGAAATTCTTCGAGATTGGTGGCTTTATTCATCCGGTACCATTGCTCGGCGGCGCGGATATCGCGATTGGCGGGAAAGCGCAGGGCAAAGTAGCCATTGGGCGTTTCGAAGGTGACGCCGTATTTGCTCTTGTAGAATTTCTGTTTGGCGCCGATGGTTAAAAAGCCCAGAACCTTTACCCGTGCTTTGGTAGGGTAGGGCTGCAGTTCCTCCCATTGCCCATCGAAGCGGTACAGCCCTTTTGCGGTAGGGTGCATCTCCAGCGCGTACACATCGGCGAAGTCGGGATAGTTGAGCGTGTGGGCCCAGCCCAGGTGTGGGTTAGTGCCGAGGAAAATGGTCACTCCGCCCGGGAAGGTGGCGCCCAGGGTGTTCCAGCCCTCTTCGCTGCACAGGTGGGCCTCGTACCAGGAGTTGAAACCCTCCAATGGCTGGTGTGAGTTGTTGACGAGGTAGGTTTGGCCATCGGCCGTTTTCGAAGGGGCTATGGCAAAGGCGTTGGAGCCCCGCTCCTGAGGCTTGGCCTTGTACTTACCCCCCAGGATGTTACCCAATTCCCGGCCTACGCCCGACATCAGCGCCATACCCAGCACATAGCTCTGAATAATGTCCTGGCCTGTGATGGGGAACAGCTTTTGGTGTAACACTTCTTTGGGGTGCGACCTGGCGTAGGCGTTCGCTCCCGCCGCGTAAGCTTCCAGTACTTTCCGGAAGTCGGCCGACAGGTCCTGCTCATAGCGTTCCTCCACGATCGTTCGCGCATCGAGCAGGTGTACCGCTACATCCAGGCGGGCGCCCTCCTTACCGTCTACCTGCCCCATCAGGCCTTTTACCGGGAGGATCTGTTTTTGCATCGTCTCAAAATCGTCCTCCGCCGTGGCCCAGGCGAAGCCGTAGGCTACCTCTGCGTCGGTTGGAGCAAAGATATGGGGCACGCCCCATCGGTCGCGGGCGATGGTGATGTTGGCGGGGCCGATCTGGGCAAAGAGAGTGTTTTGAAGAAGTAGAAATAATGGGAGTAGAAAATAGAGTAAGTGCATTGGTCAAAGTTGATAGCTTCCCCTGGCCTCCCGAATCGAGTTTGGGACAGGCTCTCCGAGGAAGTGGAATAAGCAAAGCTTCTATGGTTTTGAGGGGGGAAACAACGTGCGAATATTGAATGAATAGGCCTTTTTTTAGTTATCCTGAACCACTAACCATCCTGTCAATCCTGCTTTTCAACTAATCCTGTCTGTCCGGCCGGTTTTTTTCAAAAAATTCCTTCCCTTTCTCAAACTCCTCCTGGAAGATCTTTTTCATCTCCTCTATATCGACATTATCCAGTGAGCCGTATTTGGCGAGCAGAAAATCGAAAACCTTACCCAGGCTGTAAGTGTTGGCCGCCGAGAAGGCCGCCATGGAAATGCCTCCCAGCAGCGTGCCGATGCCAGGGACGAGCTTGAAAGCGCTGGCCGAGAAGCGCGCCATCAGGCTACCGCTAAGAGCGGAGATAATGGCTTTGCCCTGCAGCTCCGAGTAATCAACCAGATGCAGTTTGCACAAGGCTTTCAGCATATCGAGCTGGACCAGAGTGACGGCGCCCACATCGAGCACCGGTATAGGGATGGCGCCCCCCGCCGCCGCAAAGAGGGCGTTGGACTGAATGATCTTCCGGGCTGCAGTTGCTTTGTCTTGCATGGGAGGGGT
>JAGQXQ010000277.1:222-772 GCA_020436535.1 Phaeodactylibacter sp. | reverse complement strand
CAAAGATACCTATTCTTTCTTTTGCTTTCAAGCAGCATGGCGTCCACAAACCCGTTTTTCATTCCAATTGCCGCAAAAACCACTCCCGTTCCCGAAAGGCTTTCGCATCATTGATCTCTTCCCGCAGTGCTGCCCTCGCCTGTCGGTCTACAGGCGATAGCTGTAAGAGGCGGCGTGCAAACTGGAGCAGCAGAAGGTAATGTTCCCGGTGGTAACCGAGGTCGGGATGGCGTTGCAAGTATACGCGCAGGCTTTCCAGCAGGCTGTTCAGCGCATCCCACTCGCCGAGTTCGTAGAAAACTTTCAGTTGCAGGGTTTTGGCGCCGAAGTAGAGAAAAGGCTGGCGGGCCTCCACCGTAACAGCCAGTTGCAGCGCTCTGGCCAGTTGCCCCTGCTCGTAGGCCAGCTTGGCAAGAGCAAAGGACGGCAGCGTCTCCTGAAACTCCGGCCGCAGAAAACTGGACCGCTCCCCGATGAATTCTGCGACCCAGTCAAAACGGTGTAATTTCAGGCCCAAAGAAACGATATTGCCAAAGGTGCTCTCCGGTAT
>JAGQXQ010000277.1:0-181 GCA_020436535.1 Phaeodactylibacter sp. | reverse complement strand
TAGAGGGTGAAAGCTTCCTGGGCAAAGCCTTCCTCCCCCCGGTTGAGAGCGTGGATGCAGAAGTTGATCGCCAATAAATAGAGGTCGCGGATTTCTTGTTTGGGGAAACCATGCTGATGCGTTTCCATGGCCTGGCGCAGGCGTTGAAAGGTTGATCTGTCGCCTCCTCTCACTACCGCCC
>JAGQXQ010000276.1:2763-3913 GCA_020436535.1 Phaeodactylibacter sp. | reverse complement strand
GAGGCCTGAAGGCCCATATAAGCGGCAAAAGTAGTACAAAACTTCATGAAATCACGGCGGGAGTAGCCTTTCTGGCGCAGTTCTTCGTAGTAGGTGGGTCGATTGCTTGAAGGCGTCATGGCTGCTAAGGTTTGATTTTAAAACGATCCGGCATCGCCGAATATAATTTGACAACTTAGCTGTAAAGGAAAATCATTGCAAGTATCTATTTTATGATATATATCAGCGTTTTGCCGTGACTTTTATCACTCGTTTAACAGTATAAGCCTCCTAATTTTGGGTTTGAAGTATTTATTTTTTCCAAAAACATATACGCAATGTTCCGTAAAGCCTTTTTGCTCCCGGTGGCTCTGATAAGCCTTCCCCTCATCACCCAGGCTCATGATGGCCACGGTTTTTTCCACGGCACTGAGTTCGCCCATTACCTCAGCTCTCCGGGGCATGCTGTTCCGCTGGTTCTGGTGGTAGCGGCTTCTGTCGCCTTGATCGTTTACCGGAAGCGGAGCCGGGAGGAAAGGGATGTTTGAGGGATGTGTACAAGTGGAAACGTGCAAATGTGTAAAGGAGAGCGCGGCCCAGTGTACTCTGCCCTTTTACACATTTGCATGCGCGCCCCCAATAATCCCGATTTTGCAAACTCAAACGGCCAACCATGCATGAACTATCCATTGTCATGAGCATCGTGGATTCGGCGCGGGAGCAAGTCGCCAAGCACGGCGCCGCGCGGGTGGAGAGCATCGGGCTGGAGATCGGCACCTTGGCCGGCATCGAACCGGACGCACTGGAGTTCGCCTGGGAGGCCGCCATACCGGATACGGTCCTCTCCGGGGCGGAGCGGCATATCCACTACGTTCAGGCCAGAGCCAAATGCGCCGGCTGCGGCCATGAGTTCGACATTCAGCAGATCTTCGAGCCCTGCCCCCTTTGTGGCGAGTATTTTAATGACTTATTGCAGGGGAAAGAGTTGAAAATTAAGACGATGACTTTAGTTTCGTAATCGCAAAATCCAATTATCATGTGCAGCACCTGTGGATGCAACCAACCTTCAGACGCCGTCACCATCACCCTCATCGGTGAAGAGCAATCCAGCCACGAGCACCATCATCACGCTCACGAACACGGCCATGAGCATCACCACCATGGACACGAT
>JAGQXQ010000276.1:0-2752 GCA_020436535.1 Phaeodactylibacter sp. | reverse complement strand
CACGATGAGCATCACCATCATCACAGCCACAGTCACCATGAGCACGAGCACAGCCACGGCAAGACCGTCGTAGAACTGGAGCAGGACATCCTGCAACAGAACAACCTGCTGGCTGAGCGCAACCGAGGCTTCCTGGAAGCCAAAGAGATCCTGGCGCTCAACCTGGTCAGCTCGCCCGGATCGGGCAAGACCAGCCTACTGGAGCGCACCCTCAAAGACCTCGCCGGCGGGCTCAATTGTTACGTCATCGAAGGCGACCAGCAGACGAGCAACGACGCCGACCGCATTGCCGCAACCGGCGCACCCGTAGTGCAGATCAATACAGGAAAGGGCTGTCACCTCGATTCCGACATGGTCAACAAGGCACTGAAAAAGCTGCGGCCGGAGGAAGGCGCCCTGCTCTTTATCGAAAACGTCGGCAACCTGGTCTGCCCTTCTCTCTTCGACCTGGGCGAGGGGGCTCGCGTCGTCATCATCTCCGTCACCGAAGGCGATGACAAGCCCATCAAGTACCCCGACATGTTCCATTCTTCCAATCTTTGCATTATCAACAAGATCGACCTGCTGCCCTATGTGCAGTTTGATGTGGAAAAGGCGAAGGAATACGCCCGGCGCGTCAACCACAACCTGGAATTCATTGAACTGTCGGCGACGAGCGGGGAAGGGATGGAAGCGTGGTATGAGTGGTTGAGAGAAAGAGCCTCCCCCTAACCCCCTCCTAAGGAGGGGGAACTGGCTGCCGATGTGCTGCCAATTTGGAGTAAACTTCCTCCCCCTCGGGGAGTTGGGGAGGGGCTATTACCGAATCAAAAAAATCACAAACCCATGTGTCTGGCCATACCCGGAAAAATAACCGCCATTCCCACCGCATTAGACGACATCTTCCGCGTCGCCAAAGTTTCCTTCGGAGGGATACAGAAAGATGTTGACCTCTCCATGGTGCCCGAAGCTCAGATCGGAGACTACGTGCTCGTCCACGTGGGCGTTGCCATCAGCGTGGTGGATGAGGAGGAGGCGAAGAAGACTTTTGAGTATCTGCAGCAAATCGGGGAGTTGGAGGAGTTGGAGCCGGAGGAGGGGGGATAGATGGCTAGATTGTTGAATGGTTGAACGGATGGATTGTTAGATAAATGGTTGAAGGCTCAGTTGTTAATGGCTCGCGTTGGCTATACCCACATCCCTTGCCTTAGAATTGACCACTCACTTCGAGCTCTAACCCGCGCGCAGCCCTCGCCCATGGGCTCCTTGCCCTTGGCGCTTTACTTTTTCAGATCAGGATAGCCCCATATCCTGGTACAACAACTTTTCAAGCATTTCGCAACTGGCATGTGGCACTTGGGCTGTAGTGGCAACTTCAAAAAAAATGTTGTGCAATTTCAAAAAAAATGTTGTGCAATTTCAAAATGCTGTTTAATTTACAGCAAAAGTTAAACCATGTCTATTGTTACCCGGCAAATCGCGAAGCCCATTCAATCGTTGCTGTCCAAATATCCGATTCTTGCTATTACCGGGCCAAGGCAGTCGGGCAAAACAACACTTTTGAAAGCCATATTGCCGGAATATCGTTATGTCTCCTTAGAAAATACGGACGAGCGCAGCTTTGCCAGCGAAGACCCCACTGGTTTCCTTAAAAAATATGATTCCGAGGTAATTTTTGACGAAGTACAACGCACCCCAAATTTGTTTTCTTATTTGCAAACCATTGTGGATGAAAGCGGCCAGATGGGACAGTTTATTCTCTCCGGATCGCAAAATTTCCACTTGTTGGAACGCATTACACAGAGCCTGGCCGGACTATTACGAAAATTTCAGCAAGCGCATTGTAAAGGCGCCCAAGCTTTACTTTTACGATGTAGGCTTAGTCTCATTTCTGCTTGGTTTGAGACAAACCGATGACCTCGAGGATCAGACGCTCATCGGTAGCCTTTTCGAGAATTTGGTCATTATAGACATATTGAAGAAAAATCACCACAAGTATCTGCTTAGAGACTATTGGTTTTGGCGGGACTCTCATGGACATGAGGTTGACTTGCTGACAAAACGGGGTGGGGGCTTTGAGATTTTCGAAATGAAATCTACCCAGACTATTCTACCAAAACTGTTTAAGGGATTGGATTATTTTTCGGATATCACAAAAGGGAAGGTAAATGCCCGTACGTTGGTTTATGGTGGCCTGGATAATCAAGACCGGACCAATTATCAGGTGAGGGCATGGGATGCGGTGTGATTTAGTTTATTATATCGCAACTTGAATTAATTTGTTCAGTGAACGGAGGCGCTATACTGTCTACTATTTTAATCTTCACCGGCGGGGAACTCAAACAGAAAGTAACTGCGTTAAAGGGATTAATATAATTGAAGATCTGATGGTGCCGGTAGAAAGAGTGTTTGACTTGTAAAAACCAGATTTTTTTTGGGAAAGTTGTGGGCGGCGAACACCGAATGGGACTGTTCAAACCACTGTGTTTTCTGTATAAGGCCGCAGGGAGGCGCAGAGGAAGTCTACCCTTCTAAGGTTGTTCGTTGCCGGTGACTCATTGCGCCGTGCCGCAGTTTTTTGGCAGTCAACAGGTTGGCACTACTCACAACCATCAACTGACAACGTAGAACAACCAGTTTGTCCAGCGTTCGACTGAGCGTTCGACTGAGCTCACGCCGAAGTCGGACACACTTCGTTGCTCCCCGACCCTTCGGGTGCGGGGCAGGCTGTCGGTCACGTCCGTACGGATGCTTCCTCCTCACGCCTCGTCTG
>JAGQXQ010000275.1 GCA_020436535.1 Phaeodactylibacter sp. | reverse complement strand
GGCTCTTTTACAGCCATGCTGCGTTGCTCCTTCCTTCCGTAGCGAAGGCTATGGTCGGTCGTCGCGCCTTGCCTGGCCGCAAAACAGCCTCAAATTATTGACCAACAACTTCGTTCCCGGCGCACAAGGTGGCAGTGGAAAAATAATTAATCAGAATTTAAACATAAGCTACTTATATCAAAAAATGGAGTTTGTCTATCAGCGATTAGTAGAACTCAGGATTTGGCACGATTATTTTTCGTCGGAGGACCTGATACCGGAAAGAGCACCCCGGGATTATGAGGTGAACTTTTTATTCGATATTCAGCCTTCTGACGATACGCGGAAGCTTCTTGCCAATTACCGCCTGTTATGGCGGCAGACTCCCTATGGAATACTTATTGGTACAGAGATAAAGGCAGGGAATCCTACACAAACCCTCATCAAAATTGAAGAGAAGCTGAAGTTTGCCTTTGTCCTCTCGCTGAAAGACCCCTACCTTTTGAATTATTCTAACTTGCCACTTGATTTAAACGAGCCGCGCCTTTATGTGTTTGACAACTTTTCCGGTAATAAGCTCAGTTTGGGTAGAACGAGGTACCTTTTTCTGTCGAAGCCAATGGAGGGTTATAACCCTGGGAGGCAATATAAAATAGGTGACCTCATTCGAGCGAATAACAGAACTTATGAAGTGAAAGACCTGCCGGTTGAAAGTGCTCCTGGCCCGGCGGGTGGCCAGGCAGAATGGCGGCCTGGAGCAAACACCCAATACGTCACTCGCAATGACACTATTGCTACATATGATAAAGTCTATTTGTACAAAGGCCCGAACCACCAGCCGGGAACAGATGTAACCTTTCAAGTTACCGATATTTTCGGGAAGGTAATACCGCTGGGGAACAAAAATATTCCTGGCTTGGATGAACCGGTTGAGCTGGCCCACTCCCCTCAGGATCCAGCCAGGGAACTTGAACATAGCTTGTCTTTGGGAAACCTGCCTATGGGGCGTTACTCATTGAATTTGTCCGGCAACCCGATCGATGTATTCTACCGTCTTGAAAAAAAGCGGCATCCCAAGGCGTGGGCAGTGGTGGAATTCCATTATACCCCTCCCGGGAATGCTAATCCGGAAGTGCCCGCCAATTTTGCTTTCATCGATCCTGGCCCAAATCCCTCTGAACCGCTTTCCATACCTATGCCTAAAGTATTTCACCTGCGGTTTAAAAACCGTTCTACCTTCTGGAGATATCTGTCGGCTAAGGATCGAAGTGAGATTTATACGAAGGGAGAGCCTTTACCTATACAAAAGGCCTATTTCGAGGTCAAGGATGACAATAATGTGGTTCTTCCACATCCAACTGTAACGCGGATCACCCGGGAAATTGACGATACAGGAATGATTGATAAGGAGAAATTTTATTCTCAGATATACATCTAAACTTTCACCAAAAAAGACAATATTACCATGGCTAGAGACTATAAAACTCCTGGCGTTTACATCGAAGAAATTCCCAAGTTCCCGCCTTCCATTGCCCAGGTAGAAACCGCCATCCCTGCTTTTGTAGGCCATACGGCAAAAGCAGTAAAGGATGGTAAGCAATTGGTGGAGACCGATGCCAACGGCGATATAACCAAGATAACTCCAGTGAGGATACAATCCCTGCTGGAATACGTGACCTACTTTGGCGAGGCGCAAAAGCAGAGGAATCTCCGTGTGACTTTTGACGAAACCCGCGATGCGGATGGCAATACCTTATCCTTAGCTACCAACGCCGACTTCAAAGGGCCCAGGGCCAACCATGTAATGTACCATGCAATGCAGGCCTATTTCGCCAATGGGGGAGGGCCCTGTTACATCTTCTCGGTCGGGGGGTATGACGATGCCGCTGCCCCCGCACAATTTGCTTCACCTATCGACCAGGATCGGCTGATCAGGGCCCTTGATTTTGTGGCTAAGGAAGACGAAGTGACCTTGCTGGTCTTTCCGGAAGCTCAAGGCATTGCTGAACTGCCGGCACCGACCCCCGTTCCTCCCGGATTTAACCCTCTGGCCAACGTGGCCGCCCTCTACGATGCAGCCCTGGCCCAATGCGAAGAGCTGAAAGACCGCTTTGTCGTCATGGATGTTTACGACGGTGAAGGCCAGGATATCAATGCAGCCATCAATAGTTTCAGGGACGGAGGCGTGGGCACCGGCAGTCTGAAATACGGTGCAGCCTATTATCCCAACGTATCCACCATTTTCAATTACCAATACGATGATACAAACGTCACCATCGTCCATAATATTAATGGAACTCCAGACGCCAATACCAATTCGATGGATGACCTGAAGGGTAAAACATTCTATTATTCCAGGGCGGAGGCCGCAATCGACAATATGGAACTGATACTGCCGTCCTCCTCCCTGATGGTTGGGATTTATGCTGCTGTGGACAATGACCGCGGCGTGTGGAAAGCGCCTGCCAATGTGAGCCTCCGCAGCGTTGTTCGCCCCATGATGAAAGTTTCGGACAAAGACCAGGAGCGGCTCAACGTGGATGTCAACGCCGGTAAATCCATCAATGTGATCCGGAGCTTCGCCGGTAAAGGCACCCTGATCTGGGGCGCCCGTACCCTGGCCGGAAATGACAACGAATGGCGATATGTGCCGGTGCGACGTTTCTTCAATATGGTGGAAGAAAGTACCAAGAAGGCGACCGAACAGTTCGTATTTGAGCCTAACGACGCCAACACCTGGACCCGCGTCCGGTCAATGATCGAGAACTTCCTTAACACCCAGTGGCGCAACGGCGCTCTTCAGGGGGCGACTCCCGAGCAGGCTTTCTACGTCAGTGTAGGGTTGGGAGAGACTATGACTGCCCTGGACATCCTGGAGGGCCGTATGATCGTCGAGATCGGCATGGCTGTAGTCCGCCCGGCGGAATTCATCATCTTGCGTTTTTCTCACAAAATGCCGGAAGCTTAACCCTTATTGTTTAACTCCTTAAAACTTCATAATCATGGCGAAAAATGCTGAGACCAGCCAGGAGCAACAATCGGACCAGCCCAATGTAGACCCAATAGATCAGGTGTTTCTCGATTTTGCAAATGGTTTAAAGGACGATGAAATAAAGCAGAATTCAACAGATGTAATAGCCAGGCGTAGCGCCCTTGCTATTGCCCGGAACGTGGAGGCCGGGCGAAAAAATACCTGGGAGCAAGCCAACCGGGCGAATGGTGAATATCAAGCCATACGGGAGCATGTAGTGCTGGAGCTTTTACAGGCCAATACGGAGATGAAGGGCAACTTCGGAGACGCTAAAACCCTTCTGGAAACGCTCAATACCCAACTAGAAACGGCGGTGGGCAGCGTCAAAAATGCCCACAAAAAGATGCTCGCCGTTTTGGAAGCCCTTAACAACCTGGACAAAGTGATCAAGGATCACTGCAACAAGAGCGAGTTCAAGGCGCTTGATGGACAGGTAGGCCTGAAAAGTAAAGTCGATGGAATAAATCAAAAAGCCGAAGCAGCCTATCAGAATGTCTGCAAATATTTTGATACGGCTGTTAAAATGGCCGGTGTGAAGGCACAATTGAACCTTGACCCGGTAGACACCAAAGTAAGACTCATCGACACCCGAATCACTGATTTTAGTGCTAAGGTAGAGGAAGCTCTCACCGCAGCTGTCTCACAGCGGGATGCGACTCGCCAGGCTTTTGATGACGCCATCAAGGATAGGGTTACCAAGGAAGATGATATGAATGTAGCGGATATGGTGCACCGCATCGCCTATATCCTAATCTACAACTGGTCCCTCAATCCCCAAAGCCGGAGAGTGCGTTGGACGATAGACGAGATCGTCGAGCAAGTGGAAAGTAACTATGCGAACCCGGTACCTTCCGACAATGACGATGACGATAATTAACTCTTTTTTGTACCTAACAAACTCTTGAAAACATGAGCACGAGTCCAGTAGAATATCAGGAATATACAGCTTACCTAGATGAACTTCGGGACAGGCTGGACACAGCAGAGACAGAACTACATTCTGCTCAGAATACCGCTGCCGAAAAAAGGGCAGATTACGATAATAAAACTGCCAATTACCAGACCCTGAAAACAAACTGGGAAACGATTGATGCGGTCAATGAACTGGCTAAAAAGGCCATCCAGGAAATTCAGAGTGGCCACCAATTGGTGATGCATACAACTGGCAATGCGTTGCTGACCAGAAGGGCTTTGATGGTTCTGGTTACTGAGTCGGAAAAAGTCGGTGATGATGCCTTTGGCCTTAAGGGGTTGGTTGGTGAACTGGTGGAGGCTGTGGAGCAAGCCACTCCCGCTCCGGATCCCAATGGGGATATCATGAAAGCCATCCAGGAATTGCAGGGAGCCACTAACGCCTTGCTGAGTTCCGCTCAGGCAAGCATCCCGGATATAATGGAGGCATTCCAGTCGAGCGCTATTTTGAAAAACTATATGGGCAACCGGGTCAACAACATGGGCTTAACTTGGTCCTTACACAAACTCCTTTCCATTATTCACTATGGTACCCAACCAAGTGAGCCGTATATGTTTCCTCGGGAGGAATGCCCCCGCGATTACTTTGAGGAAACCCGCGATGCCTACAATGCTGCCTCTACCGAAAAGGATGCCGCAGAGCAGGCCTGGAATGCAGCGGAAGCCCTCAAGAATCAGGTGGAGGCTAAGAGAAATGCCATCCAGCAGTCACTGACGGCGGCCGAAGCCGCGAGCACTTGTTAATAGGTTTATATTCTTTAATCAAAACAAAAAATTAAAGTCATGCCCGAAGGATATCCATTACCCAAGTTCCATTTTCAGGTTGAATGGGGAGAAGGCGATGCCGAATTCGGATTTACGGAAGTATCAGGCCTGGACGTCGAGACGGAAGTCATCGAGTACCGGGTGGGCTCCAGCCCAGAGTTCAACAAAACCAAGCAACCCGGCCTCAAGAAGTACAGCAACATTACAATGAAGCGAGGTACGTACAAAGGCAATAATAAGTTCTTCGACTGGTGGCAGAAAACGCTGTTTTTCCAGGAGGGCGGGGAAAAGTATCGCCGCGACCTGACTATCAGCCTGATGGATGAAGAGCACAAACCGATCGTGGTCTGGACGGTGAAAAAAGCATGGCCCACCAAAGTGCAACCCACTGACCTGAAAGCCGATGGCAACGAAGTGGCCATCGAGACCATCGAGGTGGTCCACGAAGGGCTAAGCATCGAGTTTAAGTAACCATCAGGCCTATAACATGGGAATATGCCTAGAGAATATCCTCCAGCCAGTTTTTATTTCAAGGTTACCTTCCACGATCTGGCCGAGAAAGACATCGATGTCCACTTCCAGTCGGTAGCAGGCCTGGATGTGCAGATGGATACGGAATCCTACAAAGAGGGCGGGGAGAACCGCTTTGAGCATGTCATCCCCACCCGCAGCAAGTATTCTGCTCTGACGCTTAAAAGGGGCGCGGCAGCCCCCGGTGAGTCGGCTCTTACCGACTGGTGCATCAAGGCCTTCAAGAACCAGCAGTACCAGCCGATCAACCTGGATGTTCAGCTGCTGGCCAGAAAGGATAAGGACAAGGATGAGATTCTGATGTACTGGAAGGTGCTGCACGCCTGGCCCAAGAGCTGGAAATTCAATGAACTGAACGCCGAGAAGAGCGAGGTGTTCATAGAAACCCTGGAGCTGAACTACAATCGTTACGAATTTAAAAAATGACAATATCAGCTTATGCCACTCGAGGTTAAAGAATTGCACATCAAGATATCCGTAACGGAAGAGCAAAAGCAGGGCGGCGGCGGAGGCCCCTCCGCCAGCGGAGCGGGCGAGGAAGGCATCGACGCCATCGTCAGCGCCTGCGTGGAGAAAGTACTGGAAATCTTAAAAGATAAAACAGAAAGATGAGCGATGGCGAACTGACCAAGGTCGTGATCAGGGCTTTTAAGAACAAAAAGCTTACGGTCCCCGTCGATGAGGCCGAACACAGGGAGTTTAAACTGCCAGTCAACCCCGAGTCCTATTCCAAGAACTATAAAGTGGAGTACGACACCAAAAAGGGGCAGGGCAACCAGGGGACCAACCCCCGCTTCAAGTCCACCGCGCCGGAAGAACTCAAGATCGAGTTCATCTTCGACGGGACGGACACCATCGAGGGCTATACCTACCCGGGAAAACCGGTCGCCAAGCAGATCGACCATTTTCTCAATACGGTGTACAACCTGAAAGGGGAGATTCACAAACCCCACTTCCTGAAGGTCGTGTGGGGAAACAGCTTCACCTTCGATTGCATCCTGACCAGCCTGGACCTGAACTACACCCTGTTCAAGCCCAACGGGGAGCCGCTGAGGGCCAAGGCCAGCGCTACCTTCCTGAACTACATCGAACAGGAGAAGAGAGTGAAAAAGGAGAATAAGAAGTCGCCCGACCTGACCCATGTCCGGCAGGTGAAGGAAGGGGATACTTTACCTCTCATGGTTTACAATATCTACGGCGACGTATCCTACTACCTGCAGGTGGCCAGGAAGAACGGCCTGTCTACCATCCGGCAGCTAAAAGTGGGGACGGAAATGATTTTTCCACCTGTAGTTAAAAACAATACATGAATAACGAGAGGATACTTCCCATCCAGTCTACTTACGATGTTATTTCGTTCAGCCTGCTGCTCGACGGAAAGGAGGCCGACCCTGCCTATCAGGTCCTTTCCATTACCGTTACCAAGGAAGTGAACAAAGTCCCCACCGCCCGCATCACTCTAGTGGATGGAGAAGCGGCGGCGGAAGATTTTCCCGTAAGCAATAAAGCGGACTTCGTACCCGGCAAACAGGTTGAGATCAAGGCCGGCCGGGACGGCAACAACGATACCATTTTTAAAGGCATTATTGTCAAACACGGCATAAAGGTCAGCGCCAGCGGTAGCACCTTCCTCTCAGTGGAATGTAAGGACGAAAGTGTGAAAATGACCATTGGCCGGAAGAACAAATACTACGAGAAGAAGAAGGACAGCGAGATCATCAAGCAACTGCTCGGCAATTATGGCCTGGCGGGAAAGGTTGACGCCACTCAGCTGAAACACGACGAGATGGTGCAGCATCACGCCACGGACTGGGACTTCATGCTTTGCCGAGCCGAGGCAAACGGGCTGCTGGTGATCCCCGATGACGGCAAGGCCGACGTGAAAGCGCCGGATACCAATGGCAAGGCAGCCCTCACGCTGATCTTCGGAGAATCGCTCATCGAGTTCGAGGCGGAAATGGATGCCCGGCACCAGTACAAAAAAGTGAAAGCTTCGGGCTGGAGTCCTGCCGAACAGAAAATCAAAGAGAGCGTGGCCAGCAGCGCGTCCTTCACGGAAAACGGCAACCTGACGGGCGCCAAATTGTCGGACGTCATCGGGCTTGCGGAATACGAGCTGCGGCACAGCGGCCCTCTGGACGCCGGCGAGCTGAAGGCATGGGCGGATGCCTGTATGCTGAAAAGCCGCCTGGCCAAAATCCGCGGCCGGGCCAAGTGCCTGGGCCTATCCCTGCTCAAACCGGGCATACTGGTGGAATTGAAGGGCGTGGGCGACCGCTTCAACGGGAAGGTCTATGTAACGGCGGTAAAACATGAGATCATCGACGGAAGCTGGTATTCTCAGGTGCAGTTCGGCCTTTCGCCTCAGTGGTTTTACCAGCAGATGGACGTGGTGGAAGAACCGGCCGGAGGGCTGTTGCCCGCCATCCATGGCCTGCAGGTCGGCAAGGTGGTCAAAATGCACGAAGATCCTGACGGGGAACACCGCGTACAAGTGAAACTGCCCATCCTCGACGGCCAGGCCAAGGGCGTATGGGCCAGGATGGCCAGCCTCGATGCCGGCAAGGAGCGCGGCGCCTTCTTCCGCCCGGAAGTGGACGACGAGGTCATCGTCGGTTTCATCAATGGCGACCCGCGCGACCCCGTGGTGGTGGGCATGCTGCACAGCTCCAAGCTGCCGGCGCCGATCACGGCCGACCAGAAGAATACCGAAAAGGGCTTTGTCAGCCGGGAAAAGATGCGGATCATTTTCAACGATGTAGACAAGATCATTACCATCGATACGCCCGCCGGCAACAGCATCGTGATCACCGAAAAGGATAAGGCCATCGAAGTCACCGACCAGAACAAGAACAAGCTCATGATGAACGACCAGGGCATTGAGCTCTATAGCCCTAAGGACATCAAGCTGGTGGCCAAGGGGAAGATCGAACTGACGGCCACACAGGACATCAAGATCGACGGCATGAACGTCGAGGCCAAAGCAAAAATGGAATTCAAAGCGGAGGGCAGCGCCGGGGCCAAGCTCAAATCCGGCGGCATTACCGAGATCAAAGGATCGATGGTCAACATCAATTAAACGGTACCATTATGCCACTTGCAGCCAGGATAACCGATATGCATACCTGCCCGATGGTAACGGGCATCGTGCCGCACGTTGGCGGCCCGGTCGTGGGGCCGGGCGTGCCCACCGTTATGATCGGCGGTATGCCGGCAGCGGTGGTGGGGGACAGCTGCGTTTGCGTCGGCCCGCCGGATACCATTGCCAAGGGTTCGGCCACCGTTATGATCGGCGGCAAGCCGGCGGCGCGCATGGGAGACGTTACCGCCCACGGCGGCAGTATTACTCTGGGGTGCCCCACCGTAAATATTGGAGGATAAATTATGGATGAAGAAAAACAATTTTTAGGCAGAGGCTGGGCTTTCCCGCCCGCGTTCAACCTGGACAATGGTTCGGTGGACATGGTAGAAGCCGTGGCCGACATCAACCAGAGCCTGGAGATTCTGCTGTCTACCAGCCTGGGCGAGCGGGTCATGCAGCCCGAATATGGCTGTAACCTTCGGGATTTCCAGTTCGAGCCCATGAACGCCTCCCTGATCGGGTACCTGCGCGACCTGGTGGAGACTGCCATCCTCTATTACGAACCCCGGATACTGGTCGAAAGCGTAGAGATAACGGAATCCACTTCCCAGGAAGCCATCGAAGGGAAGCTGCTGATCTCGGTGGATTACATCGTGCAGAGCACCAACTCGCGTTTCAACTTTGTGTACCCGTTCTATCGAAATGAAGCGGTCAGTGAGATCATAACCCTGACTCAAAGGCGATAAGGAAACATGAACGAACTTCAAAAAAATACACATCCTTTAATCAGAGACGGCGCCAGCCAGAAACAACGCCAGTTGGAGGCCCTCTCTCCGGACTACGCGAAGGTGGATGATCGCAGTTCTTCGGAATTGCTGGATTTAGTGTACCGCTTTTCCCGGCAGGTGGCCTTCCATTCTGAAGGGCGGGCGACAGACAACTGGACCGCCTTTTTCCGGAACAGCGTGCCGGTGCAGGCCAGCCTGATCAGTAAATATGATGTTGAGGCCATCGCGGCGGAATACCGGGAGATGAACCAGTTGTTCAATGCCACCCACAGTACCGAGCATCTGAACTCCCTGCTCGACCTCACCCTGAAGATGGCCTTTCGCATTCACGACTGGTTCCTTCGCCTCGATGGCGACCAGTCGGGCCTGTGGTCCCTGATCCGCAACCTGATCGATACGGACCTCAAGCAGGAACTGCGTACCCTGATAGGTTACGTCAAAGCGGCGGGCAGCTGGGGTTATGTGCCGATGCGCAGCCTCTTCGATTTTCTCAAAGCCCGGGAATGGGGGCTGAACCCATTGGTGCTCAACCAGCCCGACCCGGCCTTCCTGCAGATCAGAGGCAGCGCCAGGGTGCGCAATACGGCCCGCAAGAAAAAGGTGGACGCCCTCTATCAGATCTTCTTCAAAGGCGTAAGCGAGATACAGAAGAAGGGGCCTGAATTTTTCGAAAAAAGCCTCAAAGCCCAGGAAGACCATGCCCCGCAACTGGGCCTGTTCTTCGCCTTCCTGCGCCTGTACCAGCAAAGCCAGGGCCATCTCAACGAGATGACGAAGAAGCACCTGGATTTCTTCTACAAAAAAGCCCTGAAGCTGGAGAATGCCAAAGAAGTGCCCGACCAGGCTCACCTGGTTTTCCAGCTCCTCGGCCTGCTCGATAAATATCTCCTGGAAAAAGATACGGCCTTCAACGCCGGCCAGGATGAGAATGGCGAAGATATCCTCTTTAAATTGCTGGAGGAGATCGTGCTCAGCCAGGCGCAGGTGGAAAGCCTGCGGACGTTGTTCCTGGGCCTACAGCCGAGAACACCAAATCTCAGCGGCGTAACGCACGAATGTGGTGAGGAAGAGAACCTGAAAGTGGCCGGCGTCTATATGGCGCCGGTGGCCAGCATGCAGGATGGCGTGGAAACGCCCTTTCCCGATGAGTTCAAGGGGAACTGGGCAACCTTGGGGGGGCAGTATAGTAAGCTGGAAACCGGAGTAGACGCAACCTCCGGCCAACCTGTTTTGAAGCCATATCCCGATGCGCGGCTAGGGCTGATGCTGGCCTCTCCGGTGTTGTTTCTGCAGGAAGGGGCCCGAAATATTTCAGTTACTTTGAGTTGTGATTTTTCGCATCTTTCTCTGAGCGCTGATGATAAGGCCGCAATAAGAACAGCTGTACAAAGCTTCTTTGAGATTGGCCAAGAAACGGTAAAACTGGCAAAGGCCGAGGGGCTTTCCGACAATATAGCTAATGCACTGATTTTAAATCCACTGGATTTCCCTCATCGTTTTGACGACTATACTTCTCTTGTTGATTATTTAGACAGCCTCAGCCCCTCGGCAGAGGAAAAAGAAGTGTTGCTGAAATACAAGAAAGCCTATCATCCCTTCAAAGTCAGCCTTAGCGGGGAAAAGGGCTGGATCTTTCCTGAAGATGTCGTTTTTGAACTCACGGCCGCCGATGAAATAAAACTGGACATTTACCTGGGCCCAACGGTCGAACCTGTGGTGTTCCCTGTCGCAGAAGTCTTAGGTGAAGATTTTAAAGCGGATTATCCCGTTTTGAAGCTGGAACTCAATCCGGAGGCGGCTACACCGGATTCCTGTTACCTATACCAATTTTTCCGCTATCTGCCGGTTGAAGGGGTGGCGATAATCGCGGATGTCAAAGATGTACGCAACCTCGTGGTACAGCATGAAAACGCCATTCTGGACATCAATCAGCCTATTCCGGCATTCGGGGCCAGCCCGGCTTCGGGAAACCCCTTCTACATCGGAAGCGGAGAGGCCATTCCCAAGCGGCTCACCAACCTCGCCCTGAACCTCAGCTGGGAAAACCTCCCGCAAAACTTTACAGAGCACTATCTCTATTACAACGGCCTGGATCCTTTCGTCCGGAACAGCGGCTTTAAGATAGATATCGAAGTGTTGAATGACGGGGAATGGGATTCTGTTGCAACAGGCGTTCAACTTTTCAGGATTCAGTACGAAGGCACCGATGTCAAATTGGGCCAGGCTATTAGCTATTTTAAAGCAGAGCTTGATTTTTCAGCATTAGATGCTGCCAGAAAAAATAATCTTATGAACCTGGCGCCGGCAGGCTCTCCGACAACGAACCGGGCCAGCCTGGTAAACAGCATTATAGGAGAGCTGAACCTGGGGAACAACAGCCAGAAAGACAAATTCGCTAACCTTTTTGCCTGCCTGTGCGCCAAGGCCATTAGTAAGACAGTTTTCGGCCTGGCTGGTGCGCCCTTGCAACACACTTCTGAAGTGATAAACGAGTTGGAGCCCTATACCCTCTTTTCTCAAAACGGTTTTCTGAAACTGGTACTGGGCGATCAGGATTTCCTGCACGATGAATTCCCCGACAAGACGGTGCTCCAGTCGCAGGCCAAGGGGATGATCCCTTTCCGCAGGCTCTTAAAAGATGCCATTTACAACTATGATGGGGCCATTATCCGGCAGGGCGCCAACAATAGCTGGATTGCTTCAGCGGCGGAGGCCGCCAAGTTTTCGGCCGACCTACCCAAGGAACCCTACACGCCCACATTGAAGGAATTGTCGATGGACTATACTGCGATGGCAGGCCGCAGCGATATTCAGTTCATCCATCTCCATCCTTATCAGGATACATACGAGCTTAAGGATATCTTCTCCGAGCCCACCCTCCTTCCCACCTTCGAA
>JAGQXQ010000274.1 GCA_020436535.1 Phaeodactylibacter sp. | reverse complement strand
CCACCGCGGCTCCGACGGCAGCGACATGTCCGGGCGGGTGAGCGAAGCAGGCTACGCCTGGCGGGCGGTTGCCGAGAACATCGCCTGGGGTTATTCGGATGTAACCGCCGTGGTGCAGGGGTGGAAAGACAGTCCGGGCCACTGCGAGAATATGATGAGCGGGGATTATACGGAGATGGGGGGAGCGCAGGCGGGGAGGTATTGGGTGCAGGATTTGGGGAGGCGGTAGGGGGATCAATGAGAGATCTTACCTTCTTTGAGGTACTCCTTACGAATACCCTTTGCGATATCGGCCATTTCAATGAGTTCACTATCGCGATCCAAGGCATGTAGGCAGCAAAACTGCACGATATTCATGATTTCCGCACCAGAGAGCTCGTACTTCTGAGCCAGTTGAGCCAAATTCACATCGGAAGCCAACTCCACAATATCAGGAAAGGCTCTTTGCCAGATCTGATGCCGTTCGCTGGCCTTAGGAAAAGGAAAGTGGATCACTGACTGGAATCGCCGAATGAAAGCATCATCGATATTGCTCTTTAGGTTAGACGCCAGGATCACCAGTCCGCTGTAATTTTCTACTCTTTGCAACAGGTAAGATACCTCCTGATTCGCATATTTATCGTGGGCGTCTTTGACGTTGGTCCGTTTGCCAAACAGGGCATCGGCCTCATCGAAGAAAAGTATCCATTCTTTATTCTCTGCTTTAGCGAAGAGGTTGGCCAGGTTTTTTTCCGTTTCTCCTATATATTTAGAGACCACCATGGAGAGGTCTATCTTATACGTCTCTCTGCCCGTATATTTCCCCAGCAAGCTGGCCGTCAGTGTTTTTCCCGTACCGGGCGGGCCATGAAAGAGCACGCGGTAGCCGGGTTTAAGCTTGCGGCTCATGCCCCATTCTTCCATCAGGGTTTTGCCGTGTTTGAGATAAGATTCCAGTTCCCGGATCTGCATCATGGTGTCTTCGTTGAGCACCAGGTCTTCCCATTCTCTTTCCGTTTCGATCAGTTGGGCGGGGAAGCGAAGGCTGAAACGCGGGCGGGAAACTTTGCCTCGGGTGAAGAGCTCCAGGTATTCCTGGGAAAGGACGACCTTGCCACTCATCCGGGGTTCTCCCTCCGGAGGGTCTTCCAGCCAGAGGATACGGCGCCGGGCGAAGAGGTGATCTTCGCTGAAAAGGTCCTGAAGTTCAAAGCGCTGTTCGAGGTTATCACCGGCCAGCAAGAAGAGAATCGTCTCCCCGGTAGGTAAAAATCCTCGAAATTGCTTCCCCCTCAACCCACCGATTTTTGGGAAATCACCTTCCCTGGGCAGGTTCTGCTGGATGGCGCTGTCAAAAAAGTCAGGCTGCACATGAGGCGCCAGGGCCGTAAAGAGCAAAATCGCTTCCGCCAGGGTAAGCCTTTCCTCGATCATAAACGCTACCATCGGATCTCGCTGGCCGTTCGGAGAAAAATCGAGAGGTGGAATGAGGTTCTCTCCTATATTCTTTTTCGAGAAATACGCCTTCAGCCGAAGGGCAATGACTTGCTCCAAATATTGCAGGGCGTACCTGATAGATGCGTATTTGACAGTATCGGTGGTCATGTTATGTACAGCTTGATGGTGTTCCTATTCATTTCCCAGCTCGAAGCCCAACCGCCCCAGCAGTTTCCTGATCCAGGAGCGGCGGGCACGATGCGCTCTGGGTTCGTTGCCGTCCCTTCCCTTTCCGGGTTTGGTACTTTGACGGAGCGCCGGCGACTGGCTGGCCTCCTGTTTTCTTAGTGAAGGATCGTTCTCCCCTTTTTGCTGGATAACATGCGTCAGCTCATGGGCCAGCAGCCGTTCGCCGCTGCTGTTTTCCGGGTTAAACTTTCCGTTGTTGAAAAAAATGTCTTTACCAATGGTAAAGGCCTGGGCATTCAGCGCCTGACACGTCTCCTCAGCTTCCTTACCCGTATGAATGCGTACCGAACTCAGGTCGACGCCAAAAGAAGCTTCCATCTTTTTGCGGGTTTGCTCAGGAATAGGCCGCCCCTTACCTCTGGCATTTTTTACTTTCTTGGAGAGTTTATGACTGGCTACGTGGGGGCTGCCGTCTTTATCGCCCTTCGTCTGCATTTCCTCTTCCTCCTCTCCTTGCATCTGGGCTTCTTCTTCTTCCCCCTGCTGCATCTGCATCTCCTCTCCTTCCTCCTCCCCTTGCATCCGGGCTTCTTCCTCTTCCTCCTGTTGCATCTGCATCTCCTCTTCCTCCTCTCCTTGCATCTGAGCTTCTTCTTCTTCCTCCTGCTGCATCTGCATCTCTTCCTCCTCCTCCCCTTGCATCTGAGCTTCTTCTTCTTCCTCCTGCTGCATCTGCATCTCTTCCTCCTCCGGTTTCTCCTGTATTTCCTGATCTTCACGCATTCGTTCTTCAGCAGTGCCCAGCTTTTCATCCTCCATGGGAGTAGAAAGGGCTACTCTTTGAAGTTCTTCCCCTCCCATTCTCTGTACCGCCGGGCCGTTCCCGGTTCGGTTTACCACATTCTCCGCAATGCTATCTGCTTCCTTTTCATACCTGTCTCCGGGCTGGCCGATCTTCAGCTTGGGTTGAAAGAATGCCTCCTCCTTCTTTGTTTGTACCGTACTGGTATCATTCGCTTTGGAAAAAAAAGGCTGTTCGCGGTTTTCCTTTTTTCTCGGGTTCCTTTGTCTTCGCGACCGGCGGTTACTGCTTTTCATGATAATCCGGAATTAATGTTTTTAAAAACAAGCTTTCAATCTGCGCTCTGGGCAGCCGGCTGAGGTTCTCCTACGAAATTGATCAGGTCGACAAAATCGAACTTACCCTCTTCTCTGCCAATCGTCGGAACCCACTTTGGATGTACTTTAAGGTAGGAGTCGTCATGGTTGGCCATGAGGGCCCAGAAAATTTCTCCGGCCAGGGTACTGCCTACCGGCCCGAGGTGTTCACCCCCTTCACCATGCACCTCCGCTTCTTTGAGAATGTAATACCACAAAGGAGTTCCATCGAGGCGAAGTTTACGGGTGATGGTAATTTCTATGGGCTCAAAACACATCCGCCGCGCCACATCCTCGCCGGACGGCAAACCGTAGATCACCCCGCGTTTGAGGTTGCGGAAAGGCAGGGAGCGCATGAAAGGATCGGAAGACTTGATGAAGGGCAGGTCGTGGAATATCTTCTCGATCTTGGAATCGAGTAATTTAGCAGGTTGTACCTTTCCATCGCCAAAGTCAAAGAGGTAGTGCCAGTCGACGTAATCTTCCATCTTTTCGAAGATACCGAGTTCAAACAGATCCTTCACCACATGTTCGTTGATGCGGTTGCGCTGCCTTGTCTGAGAATGGCCGGTGCGGAATGCAGCTCCGGTAAATTCGAGGGGCAGGAACCAGGGCGCCAGGAAATATTTAGGGCCGTTGTTGACGATGTCTTCAAATATGGCGGGATGCATTATCTTTTTGAGGTACTCATGCAGGATCAGCCAGTGATAATGCCAGATGACCCGGCGGCGCGACTCTTCAAAGACATTGACAAACCGGCAATCTTGCCGAACGATGTCCACCATACAATTGTGGAACTGAAGGAAGAGCATCTGAATACGGGAAACAATAATGTTCTCGTCATTGCGGGCATCGGGGATGATGGCTTTTTCCTGGCAGTTGCGTTGCAGGTCGTACCAGCAATTGCCGTATTCGTCCTGGCAGAGCATACCGAGCAGTAGCTTGTTTCGGTCGTCCTTATTGTAGAGGAAATCCTGGGTGTACTGGCCGTACAGGGAGTCCAGGTCTAGTTGGTAAGAACGATGGTTGTTGAAGAACTTGGGCGTATTTTGTCCCCGAAACTTAGACCCCACTTCAAAAGTAATATCGTGAGCGAGGAACTGCCCGAAGATGCCCAGGCCGTTGCTAATGGTTTTACTGTCGAGGCAACGGGCATTTTCGATCATGCTCAGCGCCAGTTTTTCCAGGTCTTCATCTTCCACGAACAGTGGCCGAAGCTCCGGAAAAAGCTTGTCGAAATCATGGGCGCCCTTGAGGTGGAATTCTGTTTTTTGCTGTGACTGCATACTGATGGGTTTTGGCAGTTTGGAATATAAACGTTTTCTTCGGTATACTTTCGGTACGTTCCCAACTTAACTGTTGGCCACTCTTCTCTCGAACTCTGCCGCCAGGGCCTGGTAATCCTCCGCCCCATTGGAGCGCTTGCGGTAGCTGAAAATATCCAGGCCGTTCTCCTGGGCCTGCGCCAGGGCGATGTTCGTGCGGATGAAAGTATCAAAAACCTTACCATCGAATTCCTGCTGCAGGGTTTCCAATACATTCCGGTGCATGATCTTGCGGTAGTCGTACTTGGTCAGCACGATGCCGAGGATCTTCAGGTTCTTGTTGAGCTTTTTCCGGATGGGGTCGATGGCCCGCAGGAAGCTGCGCACGCCCTTCAGGGGCAGGAACTCGGCCTGCAGCGGCATAAGAATGAAATCACTGGCCATGAGGGCGTTGACCGTCAGTACGGCAATGGAAGGGGGGCAGTCGATGAAGATGTATTCGTAGGTTTGCTTCAGTGGGTTCAGCAGTTCCTGAAAGAGCTGTTCTCTTCCGTAGACATTGACCAGTTCCACCTCTGCGTTGGCCAGCTCCAGGGAAGCTGGGATGAGTTCCAGCCCGGATTTGGTTTCCATAATGATGCGCTTCAGGTCGGGGTCTTTGCCTTCGGCCTCTTCGTGCAGCAGGTGGTAGATGCTGGGCTCCGGCTCTTCGAGCACGCCCAGCGCCTGGGTCAGGTTGGACTGGGGGTCCATATCCACCAGCAACACGCGCTTGCCCTGCTGCCGCAGCGCCGCGGCCAGGTTGATGGCGGTGGTCGTCTTGCCGGAGCCGCCCTTTTGTATGGCGAGGGAGATGGTGGGCATGGGGTTATGGGTTTTGTTTTAGTTTTAGGATGATGACTGTTGGGGGTTTGTGGTGTTTTGGTGTCCTTTAAAGGTACGGATTTTATTCTTTTTTATTGAAATTGCAATGATTGAATTTATTTTCAAATCAGGATTTTATTCTTTTGTTTATGCGGTAAATCCAATAGAAAGTGATTAGCAAAAAGGGTGTTAGGTATAGGACAATAGGCCTCAAGTTTTTTAACATCCAAAATGGGGAGTTTTTATCCTTGCTCAGTAGATAGGCCGGAACGACAACGAGTACCAGAATGAGGGCAATCAAAATATATTGAGCCCACTGTGGCAATTTTCGGAAATCAACCTTTTTTCTATCATCTGCCTGGGTAGTGATTAGCTTTTCCTGTTTTTTATAGAATTTGCCAAAATGGGAAATTTGTCGTTCTAGTTTCCTCAATAGTCGGATTAATTCCCTGTCAATTACTTGATTTAAACTAGCTCCTGAAAGTTCAAAAGCCTGACGGCATTGTTGTAGGAGCATTTTCCATTCAAAAACAAATTCTTTTTTGAGTAGTAGCAATTTAAATATCTCCTCGGCTTCCTCATTCAGAGCAGCCTCGTAGCCCCCGTCTACCTTATCCCAATGGCTTTCGATCTGAATAAACTTCTCGTCCCATTTCAGATCCCATCGGGTAGTGAAAGCGGGGCAGTCAAACTCGAGGGTGTGGGTACCGGTACCTTTTTCTATCAAAGCCTCAAGCATAGACAATACTGTTTTCAGCATCAAAGGCAAATCCACCGTGTAAGTAAATTTTATCGGTACGCCATTCCAAAGCAACAAGGCGAATTCTCGATTCTTAGCAAAGGCAGTCTGAAAGGCTTGTTCTATGCCATCAAAGGTTAAATTTTGTTGCTCTATTGGCTCCACATGAGCCACATGAAGATGAAAGCTATTCACATCCTGCGGATCGGGAATACCGTCTTTGACGTAGAAGAAATTTTCGCGAAAAACGGTAATGGAAGTGGGTAATACCTTAGGATTTTTATCTTTATTAGGAGCGAAAGCGGAGATGCCCAGTTTAAAAGAAACAAAGTCTTTTTCGGATTCTTCTAGTTTCGGATCCAACTTGCGAAACCAAGTAATCAATTCTTCCCAGGGGATCGACAATAGGTTTTTTTTCTCAAATGTAGGTTGAGCAGGGCGGGAGATTTCTGCAGCAGCAAATCGATCATATTTGTCATAAATCACGAAAATCCCCGAACTTTTATATTGCTCATTTGGCAAACGTCCTTCAGCCATAGCAACAACCTCTGGCGCATTGTCGAAACATTCCCTTACATCCGCACGGCTATCTCCAAAGACGAGAGGGCCTATTGTCTTATATGGTCTAAGCTCAAACTGCATCTCCCGACTTTGTATATAATACTCCTTGACCTTCAATCCTATTAACGATCCGTATCAAACGTTGAATTTTTTCTTTTTCTTGAGCATCCGTAATATCTATTCTTGCTTTCTTAATCGAATTGACGATCTGATAAAGAATCACTTTCCATTCTCGTAAGAAATCGAATATATTTATATCGATTGGTCCTTTTTGATTTAGGATAGCCGCCAATGCCCCATGACTTCTTTTAACCATCCAATCGCTTTCTATCCGGAGATTACCTTTGAACCAATGGGATTTTATTTCGGTTAGGAAAATATCTGTATTTAATACAAATTCGTAGCCCCCTTTGGATTGGAAGGCTAGTTTTTCCCACCATTTCAAAAGATCTTCGAAGTTGGCGTACAATTCGTAAGCATAGTGGAAGCGGATGGGAATGCCGTGCCAGAAGAGGAAGGCAGATTCTGAGTTGATGGAAAAGAGTGAAGAGAAAACACTTCTCATTTGCACAAATTCTTTTTCCTTAATTCGATCCAATTTTGGATGCCCTGCTTGGATAAACAGTTTATAGTGATCACCAACTCCTGAATAATTAAACATTGTTCAATAGTTATGATAAAACTTTTGGAACATCGCTCCAGAAAAACATTTCTAAACTATAAAAATTGTTAGATTTCTAATCCATTTAATTTGAATAAGTTAAGATCGCCTTCAAAAGATCGAACGACAAAGACGCCATCTTTATATAAAAAATTATTGGGCCATACAGTTCCTTTAAAATCAAAAACAGCTTCTAATTGGAACGGATCTCGGCGAATGACACCTAACTTAGTATTTGGATGGCTAAACAAAAATACGATATGATCACCGATTACGTAATGCCTTGACAACATGGTGATTTTTTTCTCTTTGAAGATCGATTTTGTAATCACTTCTTTCTTTGCAGTGCCTGTAGAGAGGTTTATCTCATAAAATGCATCAAAGCCAAGAGCAAAAAGTGTCTCACCTCTAATGCTAATTTTATTTACACTATTCAAATTCTGATTTTCAAATTTCCATGCCAAATCACCACTGACAATGTTAAGTGCGATAAGGTGATATCCTTTGACATTAAATATTGCCAAACTATCAATTAGTAGAGGATTGCCTATTACCTCTCCATCCATTAGATTACTTCCAAGTTCTTTGTATTGCCCCAACTTAGCAACATCAAACTTCCAATTCGTTTTTCCTGATTTATACTGCATCGAATAAATGCAAGAATCTTCCCAATAAATGAAAGAATCTTCATTTATTCCTTGAAAATCTACCCCTGAATATTCTATTTCATATTCAGACATTTTTTTCTTTTTCAAGTCAATCTCACAAATAAAGTAATCAAATACACTTTTAAAATAAATCCCTTTAACTTTTGAATCATAAATGAACGGATGATCATTAAGATTTCCGCCTTCTAGTATCCAATTAACTTTCCCAGATTTGGAATTGACAAGGACAATCTCCCTTGTTCCATTGACTAAGATGTCTTCATCAGAAGAAAATAGCATTGGAACATTTCCTCCTTTTACAAACTTCTCATTTAACTTTAGCTGCCATTCTTTAATTCTATTACTTATAGAATAACAGATCAGGTTATTGGGAGCTTTCAAAAAGTAACATTTCTCATCATAAAGCAATGGCTCACCAGCAATGCCAGAAACTGTCAATATGTTTTCGAATTTCATCTAATTACCTTAGTTTGATCTTAAGGGTAAAAAACCATCCCTTTTGAATTTAGGTGTTTCATAAACTTAATTAAATCCTGTGATTTTCCCGAAAACGTGGGGGAGTTACTAGCAAAGCCCGCTATCCTATCCATAAGTTCCTGACGTGCCTGTTGTCCAACTTTATTGCTGTTAAAAGTCCATTTCATATCACCTGACATAATCAATGGAATATCCTTTTCCATTTGCGACCAAGTTTCTTTAGTGAAACTTGAAACTTCTATAGACTTAAATTCATATTTTAGATTTCCTATTTCCAAGTCATATCTCCGTCCTAGTCCAGCATCTTTTATTTCAAATCCTACGACGTCATCCCAAATCCCTCTCCCCTCAATAAAATCCAATACAAAGTTAGCTCCATCAAACTTATTACCTCCGGCCGCTAAATCTCCTACAACTTGTCTTACATTGATCCCGTTTGCAGCAAGATCGTCTAATTTAGATAAATAATTAAGTGTTTGAGAGGGATTTGGCGAATTTTTAACGGCTCTGGTCACATTAAATCGATCCAGTTTCCCACTTTTTACAATTTTATTAATCGTACCAGCATCAATTTTATCACCCAAATGCTTAGCAAGTTGATCAGCAAAATCAGCATCGGAGAGCTTGCTATATTTATCCCGCATAAACTTTTTCCATGAATCTCGATTGATCTTGCCCTTACCGTATGCTCGATTCAGATCGTCATAATCCAAATAGAAGTCTCCCTTTTTACCCTTAGGAATATGTTTTTGAGGATCAAAAGCCTCTCCTGGATCAATCACCTTACCAAACTTTCCAGATGTATAGTTATACTTCTTACCAGAAGAAAGTTCTTTCCTTATGGCCTCCTTGGATCTAAACTTTCCCTTTCCCTTATCCCATTTTCCTAAGTAAGCCTTGTAGACTTTGTCAACCTGTTTGTCCAACAACTCTTTCTCAAGTGCCTTAAGTTGCCGGAGTTGCTTTTTCTTAATACCTTTACCCAGATTCTGTCGATAGTTGATCTGACTTTCAAGTTTATTCAATCTACTCTTTAGATCACTATAGTTTGGATCATCTAAGACATCGTCGTAGAGGCTTTTTATAGACTTACAATTGGTGCATCGTACTAGCTGACCATCCTCTAGTACTTTACACTTATGATTATTGTGCGTTTCAATCTCCGCCTTCTTTCCTCCCTCCATTTCCGCCACCTTCTTTCCTTGTGGCGAAGCATCTGCATCTGGTTTCGGTTTGGTTTTAGGTCCTGGTTTTACATTCTTCGTTTTGGTTGGGATAGTTTCATCTACTTGTCCTCCAGACTTTCGTAGTCCGGTTTCTAAGCCTTCATCAGTTCCCCCTTTCAGTTTACTGAGGGCTTTCGTGATACCGCCTCTAACTTTGGTAGCACCACCTTTCATGAAACGGGAAGTTCGCGCTGCATTACGTTTGAATAAGTCTCCAACCGTCATAGCTCCTTTCTTAAAACTTCCACCAACCCGCTGCACCATTTTTATTTGACCTAACTTACCTCCGATCTTGTTTGCTATCTTACCTACCGGGCCAGCCATTTTTGCGGGTATCACTTCTAATGCTGCCGTAAAGCCATCGGTCATATTCTGTTTGATCTGATCACTTTCAAAGATCAGTTCATCCGTATTTTCTGCTACCCCTGCATCAAAAAGATTTTTGATATAAGCTAAGGCATTCAATTCCAAAGCGACTAGCCCCACCGCCACAGTCCACCCACCTACAGTAGAGATAATGGTGCCCATAAAAGTCATAACCGGAGCAGTAAAAGGTAACGCAAAACCTAAGGATGCGACAGTGATAGCCGCCATCAGAATAGTAATGGCGATTGCCAAGCCAGTAATTGACCCCAAGATGACTACTAAGCCATTAGCAATATCTGCAGCTGATTGTATTAGGTTACCAATTGGATCTTTTTTCCAAGCTTCCAAATTAACCAAATTGACAAGACCCGTGGCAATTTTGTTAGCTCCCTGTAGTACTCCTTTAAGTGATTCTCGGGGATCCACTAGACCTTTTAGCATAGCTAAAGCCATGTCTGCTGCTTCAATCCCAAACATGCCCGTGACAGCATTTTTCATGGCCAGTTTTTGGGATAACATCATTTTCTGCCCTGCTGTCAGGTAGACAAAATTAGTATCTGAAATCTTTTTGACTTCTCCTATTCTATCCGCTCGGATATTTTCCACTTCGCCTATCAGATTGCTTCTCGGGTCTTGCTCTTGCTGGTTCTCATCTCCAGATTCAAACAATTTCCCTAAATCTACATTTTGTCTGCCAGCCTGATCTGGATCGCTCAAAATGGAATTTTCTTCACTTTCTTCCTCCTCTTGAGTAGGCATGTTATTCAGAACGCTATTAAGGTAGTTCAATTCTTCCTCATCCATGCCCATAAGAGTAGCATCGAGCTCTTCCTCATCCATCTGGCTCAATTGAATGAGCAGCTCTTCTTCAAAACTAAGTGGCTGTTCTTCTGGTGGATTTGCTTCTGCTTTTGCCTGTTCTTCTTTGAAAGTAGCAATATCTGGAATGGAGGACATATTATCATAGTATTCGTCCTGGATATCCATCAACTGTTCATTCATAGTTATCCCTGCATGATAGAGCTGCTCACCAGTCTCTGCTCTTTCTGCAGTTTGCTTGGCCACTAGTTCGGGAAAATGGTCAAGTGCATTAATTTGGGCTTCCGCCTGCGCATTTTGTTGGCCAATGCGATCAATTTCTACCTCCGTATTTTGAGCAACAGTTTTATTGTCTTCAACAGTAGTTTTTGTTTGCTCATTTTTCTTTTCACCCTCCACCGCGTCTTGTAGGTATTGTTCAGCCCTTTCGCCAGAACCAGTCATAGCCTCTTCTAAAGTCTGGGAATCTTCAGCTGTCTTCTCGGTATCTTGTGATTGCTTCTCAGCATCTTTGGCAGCATCTGGATCATCAGGCTTTTTCTCCTCCATTTCTTTTTTCTGCTCCTTTGATTCTTCAACCATAGGACCAGCCTCATCTTTCCCTTTTTCTGCTTCCTTCATTAAACGGGGTGCCTCCTCTTTTACCATAGCCGTGTCTGTCTCTACCTTGGCGAGCGCGTCCTCTTCCACCTGGTTAACTTCCCTTCTCACTTCGAGGTCTGTCTTCATGAGATTCGACCCTGTCTTAACTCTTTCAATTTTAGCTTTGGTTTCATCTAACTTAACTCTCATGCGTTCACCTTCCTGATGGTCGGATGCTGCTTGCTTTTTAAAATCATAGGCATTTTCAACGAACAGCTTTGCTATTTCATGTAGTGCTAGTACAGCCTTATCAAGATCGGGACGGCTGGGGAGTGGGTCTCCTTCTTTATCTTTAGGAGGCTCTATTTTTGGTTTTTCCAGCTCTGGAGGTTCTTCTGGTAACTTTATAGCCTCCATCCTCGCATAGGCAGCTAACGCACTGCGTTCTTTTTCTTCTGCCAGCGTAGTATCAGCTCTTCCTCCTTTTTTCTTTACATCCTTTTCCTGACCTTTTTGTTCGGGAGATTCCTCCAATTGCTTTTTTCCCTCCTCACCGGCATCTTTAACTTTTGGCTTTTCGTTTTTCTGGCGATCTATGTCAGGTTCAGCAATACCTTCTGTTTTGATTTCAGATTTTTGTTCTCGCTTTTTTGACTGATCTATATTTCTGGCCTTTTCCTTTTCCTCTGCAGTCATGGAGGCTTCACTCTTGTTAAAGTCCGCATCATCTCCAACCTCATCTTCAATCTTTCCTTTAGTTCGACTCTTCACATTTCCCCCATCTTCGGGATGGATATGATCTTCAGGTTTCCGCTGTATGCCTGCTCCAGAAGCCCCCTGCTGCACCGTATGCGTCAACTCATGCGCCAGCAACTTCTTCCCAGGCCCACTTTCCGGGTCGTACTTCCCTTCGTTAAAATAAATATCGCTCCCGTGGGTAAAGGCCTGGGCGTGCAACCCCTGGTTCATTTCTGTAGCCTGGCTGCCGGTATGGATGCGGACGTTGCTGAAGTCCGCCCCGAAACCTGATTCCATCTCGGACCGGGTATCATCAGGCAATGGGGCGCCGCCTTGGGTGGAATCCAGTTGCGTTTGCAGGTTATCGGTACCAGAGAGTTCTCCGTTTTCCGACTGGGCCATGAGGGTATTTTCAGCGGGCTGCCCTTCATCATCCGGAGGAAGAGCGGCGCTTTCGAAAACCGGCTTGCGGCGCAGTTCCTGTTCCTGCTCGGGAGTTTCTTCCTCTTCTTCTTTTGGTTGGAGTAATTTGATGTCGTGAGCCGCAGCAGGGGCAGGAAGAGGCGGTTCCAAAGTAGGGGCTGATGGCTCAGCGCTGGATTGGATTTCGGGAGCAGGGTGTTCTTCTGCCAGGGCCGGCTCCGCTTTTTCCTGAACAGGCTCTTCCTGTATTTCAGCCTCTTCTTTTTCTTCTTCCTGAAGTTGCAGGGCCGGCTCTGACAAACTATTTTCGTTCAGCTCTTCTTCCTTTGTCTGAACAGGTTCCTCCTCAGCATGCTCCCCCTCTCCTTTCTTCTGCACCTGCTCTTCCTGTTCGCAGGCCTCACACTTGGTTTGAACGCCATTATCGGCAGCCTCTACCTTTTCGCTTTCGAAAATGGGTTTCTCCTGGATGCTGTTTTCCGGCGCCTCTTCTTCACTTTCGAAGATCGGCTTCTGCTGTACTACTTTTTCATCCTTTGCCTGCACAGCGGCCGCCCCATTACCTTGTCCATGCCCATTCTGGATGGCCCGGTCCACGACCATTTCCGCCATTCGGTCCGCCTCCTGCTCATATTTATCGTTGGGCTGTCCGATGGTGAGTTTTGCCTGGATAGCCGAATGGTTTCCATTCAGGGTGGGCTGGAAGAAAGGCTCACTACCCCAAAGGGAGCCCTCTTTTTTGGTGGAAACCAAGCTGGAAGGGGCGTCAAGAGCAACCGTTTGCGCACCATTAACCGCATAGGCGCCCTGCCCTTCCTTGCGGAAGAAAGGGCCTTGCTCCTGCGGCTTGGGCTGCCGCTGGAGGGTGGCGGTGGTTTTGGGTGCGGTGGTTTTCATAATAAAAATCTTGTCCTCTTTTGAAGGCTATTCTAACCCCTTTCGGGCTAAAAGGCGGACATCCGGATCTGGATGGGCCTGCAGTTTTTGAAAAACGGGTTTAAATTCAGGTTCATCAATCAGGATCAGTAAATTCAGTACTCTGAGAATTACTTCTTTTTCCGTTGCCGGACTCAGGGCGGTACCCTTCAGAAGTTCATCGGCTTGCTGAAGCGCCTCCTGATTGGAGGAAAAATCCATTTGATCGATCAAGACGACCGCCATTTCTTTTAACCACACATCTGAAGAATTCAGCCATTTTCTGGGCAACTCCAGCGTTTTCAACATACTGCCCAAAACTTCGGCCGCGGCCTCCCGGCTTTCCGGGCTTCGGTTTGCCTCATTCTGGACTTCTCCGATCAGAAAATCCATAACTTCCTCTGACCTTATCCAGCCCAGCGCCCGATAGGCTTCCTGCCGATAATTGGCGGAAGAACGGGCAGCTTCCATCATCAGCGCTTCCAGCGTGTTTTGTTGAACAGCTGTCAGGCCCTCTCCCTGATATTGAAGCCAGGCGGACAACAACCTTGGAATAAGAGGCCCGATCCCACGGTGAGGATTGATCTCAAGGTTCTTCATTTTTTCCCCCAGCACCGATAACAGGACGGTATCCCCAGGCTGCTCAGCAAGTGTTAACAAGCTATCCCACGGCGGGCATTGATAGCGGTTTGGGCAGCGGGCAGCAGCGTTCAGTAAAGATTCAATATCCAGCGGTTCACCATTGCCCTTTCCGTTTCTTTTTGTCTCCATACAACTTCCTATAAAAAGCACTGAAATCAACCCCAAAAAAATAAACAAGCTTTTATTCATTTAAAGGTTATTTAATTTTTTCTATTTGGTTTTGCCCGCTGTTCTTTCCTTACGGGTATTATTGCGGAAGGCGATGTCCTCCAGCACCTTATCCACATTTTCGTTTACATAGGAACGAACAATAGGCCGCCACCAGTTGGAATCCTCCGGATGAGAAATATAGAGGTCTACCGCATCCAATAGCAATTGTGCATCTGGCACGTATTTTAGTATCGGCTCGAAGTCTTTCTGAAACAACCGTCGTTCTATTCCAAGTTTCTTCTTTTCCTGAAGCGATTTTTCACGCTCTCCTGCCTTTTTAGCTTCTTTATTAGCCGCTTTCAATTCTGCTTCACTAAGTTGTTGTTTCCACTTATCTCCAACCAGGCTCTTTGTATACCACGCTTTGGCCATCAGGACATCCAAGTGCTTAATAGCATGGACTGCCAGCCGCTTATGAACCTCATAAAACGGTGATCCATCATCCATATGGTGGCCGGGGGCTCCAGCGGACGCTGGGTGGGGAGGATGGTCTTTACTGAGTTCAGAATGGGATGGAGGTAAGGGCTCGCCTTCGGCAACCATCATACGCTTGAATTTCTCCTGGTCAGCAGGGTCAGAAGAATCTCTGAGCTTGGTAAGCGGATCATCCGGATTTTCAAGCCGGCTGGCCAAAGAGGTAGAAGTGGTCATTTTTTCTACTTCTCCTTTCACATAATTGGCGGATTCGTGAAGGCTACCTCGCTTTTTTTCCGGAATATTAACACCTGTCATGGATTCGATGGCCTGCACCAGAAGGGTGTTCACCGTATGTTTGATCTTTTGCTTTTGCTGTTCTACTATTTGCTTCATCATTTCCTGGATATTAGGAAGGAGGTCCTTAACCCAGGCGGGCAGGATAGAGAAATATGCTCTTAACTTTTCAACCTGCTTTTTGATCCGTTTTAGAGTTTCAACTGAACTGATTGTTGTTTTAACCGCCGTTTCAATGCCTTGCTCATCGGTCATTTTGACTCCGGTGGGGATAGAGAGATCATAGCGTGTATAAGGAGGCCAGGTCAATGTCGGAAGATAAACGTACCGTTCATCCGTCTCTATTTCAGGGGCCGAAGCGGTCATGCCTGCGGCGTCCATGCCATCAACTACTTCCCACATAGCTGCGATGGATTTATCTTCTTTCGCCTTTTTCCTGATCTTATCCCACAAAGATCCTCCCTCTTCTTCCAGAACCAGCGCAAACACCTTGTCGACCGCTTCATTTATTTTTTCCGCCAGCTTGGGCAGTTGGGGTACTACTACATGGGCCAAACTCACCTTGGTGTCATCGCTTCCAAAAGTACCTGTTGTTATAACCGACCGCTTATTCGCCCCTTTCCCTACTGTCTTATCATAGAGAGGGTCAACCCAATTACCGGAGGCGGAGGGCCGGCCCACCTTGTCGAGGAAATCCGAACTCAGGGCCGTTTCCTTACCTCTGCGCCTCGACCTCATCGCATTGGCAATCTCAATATTCAAAGCTACTTCTATAAAATTAGAATGTGAGAAATAGTCTTCTATGGCATGAGCGCCGGCGCCATATTCAGCCATGCCCTGTGGCGTTTTCCCCCAGGCAACTGCAGAAATAAATCTGATTTTAGCCTTTTCTATTGAGTTGTAAATATGCCCTGATAATCCTGTCGAACTCGTCTTATACAACTCTGTATTTTCAACTTGTGCACCCAAAACACCGGCGCCTTTCATAGCAGCCTGGAAAGCTGGGGAAGTGGCATCTTTTATCACCTCTGGGCTTGTGACAAGCCCTCCGCTATCTTCCGGAGTGACTACAAAATCCTCCGCCGGCATGCCCATAGGGTTATCAATGTGCCCTTCTGGTTTATAAACGCCAAGGTTTTGGGCGTTGACGACCGGATCTACTATATCTTTTCCAAATTCTAAAACGGCCAGCGCCCTTAATACACCGGTAAGGAGCTGCATAGCGCCATCCATACCGATCTTTTTCTTATTCTTCGGATCGGTAAGGCTTTGGGGCACGTTCTCCGCCATTCCCTTTACGACCGTTGGTACGAAGGCTTGGGAGTAATCCCTCATCCAGTTACCAACATATATCCGGTAAGCGTCCTTTTGCTCTGGAGAGAGCTTATCATCCTCAGGAACATCCAGCCCTTTGGCTTCCATTTCGATTCCCTTATGGACTCCAGCTTCCCCTCGTTGAATAATCGGTTCTTGGATGCTCTTGCCCCCCCCCTGCTGCACCACATGCGTCAATTCATGCGCCAGCAGTTTCTGCCCCTCGCCCGAGCCGGTATCGTACTGGCCTTCATTAAAATAGATATTATTGCCGTGGGTGAAAGCGCGGGCATTCAACGAGCGGTTCATCTGGGTGGCCTCTTCTCCGGTATGCACCCGCACGCCGCTGAAATCGGCCCCGAAAGGACCTTCCATTTGCGCCTGGGTATCTTTGGGCAGAGGCTGGCCGGCGCCGTTGGAACGGGCCAATTGGCTCTGCAGGCCCGGGGTGGCGGCAGCCGGCCCGTCGCTTTTGGTTTGCACCGCCTCCGGCCCTTCGTTCTCACTCTCGAAGGCCGGCTTGCGTTGCAGGGGCTTTTCTTGTAGTTCTTCTTTTTCCTGTCCTGATTCCTCTGCTTCACACTCGGCGCACTTCGATTGAATAGCCGGAGCCCCCAAAGCGGCGGAAGAAGCATCCTGCCCAACTGCCCTTTCCGCCATTTCATCGGCCTCCTGCTCATAGCGGTCATTCGGTTGGCCTATGGTGAGCTTGGGCTGAACGCCTCCTTTGGCGGCAGAAGAGAAAAACGAATTGGTAGGTTGCTTCTCACTCTGGGATACCATATCCCGGCTCCCTTCCTTCCGAAAAAAAGGCTCCTTCTGCTGCTGCTCCTGGTGCTGTTGCGCACTGTTGCTCCGAAAGAAAGAGAACCACATGGTTTTGGCGTTTACTTTTTAAAAATTCTATTAACTCATACACAAGTATCTTAGAGAAAACCAACCTATCTCCACTCCACCCTCAACAGTTCCTCCATCCACGGCAGCTTAACGATGCCGATCCCCCAGGGCAACTTGTCGAGCAGGATGTCCAGCGTTTGCTGTTCTACTTGTAGCAACCAGCCGGTGTCGCGCTTGCTCAGCTTACCCTGCCGTTGCAGGAATCCCTCCCTTAGGGAATCGATTGACACGTCGCCCAAGGCGCCCCAGTTCCTGATAACGGCCTCCAGCAGCCCTTCGCATTCCTCCTTCTCTTCTTCCGAAAACTGTGCCTGGTGGCTCAGCGGCAGGTTCAGGGGCATCCCGCACAGGAACTTGGGCAACACCAGCTGGTATTCCGGCATGCTTTCTTCACCGGTGGCCAGGAAATGCAACAGGTGGATGGCCTTTTGGCGGGTTTCCTCGCTTTGAAAATCGCTGCCCTCCAGCAGTTCCAGCACGTCAAAGAAACGAACCAGAAAACTATGCAGCAGGATTATCCCGGCATTAGGGATGAAAATCTCAGTACCTTCCGGCAAAGGCTCAACCGGAGGCCCTGCTCCTTCCTCAAGTTGCCAGGCCTGCTCGCCCCATTCGGGCCCGCTTACTTCATCGGCAGGTTCAGCGCCTTTTCCCACAACAGGCGGCTGGCTTTTTGAATGCTCCTTTGGCGCTTCTGTGGCATCCGGTAATTCGGCTTTTTCTTCGAATTGCTTTTCGGGCCCGGCTTCCGGCCCTTTTGCTTTCCTTTTTTTTGCCTGCCCTTCTTCTTTTTGAGACAGGCGGCTTTGTCGTTTGCCCAGGATTTCAAAGGTGGCTGTCAGTTGATCAAAGCCCTCCGGCTGTTCTTTCAGGGCCTGGCTGACAGCCGGCCACCGGAGGGGAGCGACCAGATCTGCCATTGTGCGTTCCACCAGCTGTGCCGCCGATATTTTCTGCCGCCGGATGATAGCCATCCATATGACCCGTTCCCAGAAGAGTAGCTCTCGCCGGCGGGCGCCTGCTATCGGAATGGCGGCCAACAAGGCCGGGCTCAAATCCGGCAGTTTCTGCCATTCCCGGCTTGCTTCTGCCAGGATACTTTGCTTGTGGCCCGTAAATAGCTCGACGATCGCCACCAGGAATTCCGGCGAATGTTGTAATACCAGCCGTTGGAAGGCCTGCCGGTTGTGCTCTGCCAAACGGTGCAACCGCTCCACTGCCGGGCCGCTTTGAGCCAGCCAGTCCTTGACTCCCTTCAGCCAATCCTGTTCCGGGCGCCGGCCATCCCAGGGTAGGAAGCCATTTTCCAGGAAACGCAGCCATTGTTCGAAATGGCCCTCGGTCAGCGAAAGCCGCTGAATGCCGCGGCGCTGCTCCCGGATGGCTTTGCTGACGGCTTCTTCCAGTAACCGGCTCAGGTGGGGCAAAAACTTACCGTCCAGTAAGCCCTCTTCGCTGAGTTGCCCCAGGTCGATTTCCAGTTTATCAATGTGGATTAAGGAATCCGAAGGCGCCAGGCGGTCAAAAATGCGCTCCAACTCCGGGGCCACCGCCCGCCAGAACAGCCCGCTCAGCTCGTGCTGTAGTCGGAAGGCGTTGCGCGAGGAGCCTGTTTTCAGTTCAAAAAGTTGCCTGGCTATGAGGTGGTTCATCACTTCAGCATTTTCTTGTAGTCATCCACAACGGAGGCGCCCGTCCATTCTTTCAGGGCCTCGCCCTGCCATTCCTTCCGGAGGGCGGCCAGGCTGACGCCCTGTTTCTTCATGGCCGCTAACAATGGCTTCAGGGTGTCAGGTTCCTGCACCTTTTCCGGCTCGCTAAGCACCAGTTTATCGAGGCAATACCAGGTGGCGTTCTTCAGTAATTCAGCGTAATACGGCGCATATTCCGGCTTGTTCCGTTCATTCTGGTCATCGAGTACAAAGCGCACCAGATCGGCGAAAGCCGACAAGCTGCCATCGGTTTGCCCGATGAAGAACTCCGCCCGTTTGAAGGCATTGGTCTGTTTGAAATATCGGTTGTCGATGTCTTCCAGGGCTTTGCTGTATTGTGCCGGCCTTTGCCGGATGCGCTGCGCCACTTCTCTTCTGGACAGGGGTTCAGCTGGTGGAGCAGCTTTTGTTTTGGGCTGTGACTTGGCTGCCGCTTTCTTCTTGGCCTTCGGTTTTGCTTTTTCGACAGCCTTGGGTTGGGCCTTTGCCCTTTCAGCTTTATCCGGTGGTTCCGCTTCCACTTTAGCATCGGTAGCCACTCCTCTTTCTCTTGCCAGGACAACCACCGGCGCGTCGCACTGTGGCAGGTTCAGGCGTCCTTCTTTACTTGTACGTTTTTTGCCAAATCGGTCTTTCGCAGGCGCAATAACCTGATTGGTCGCGGCCAGGTTACCAGCAATGAGATAGGAAGGGCTTTGCAAGATGGCGGAGAAACCCGCGTGGGTGCTGGCGGAGAACAGGTTGCGGATGTACAGGTTGGAAATGTTAAGCATCAGGCGCGTACCAGTTGCTTTTTCCTTATTGGGTTCACAGCTTGGAACAGCCTCCTCTTCTTTGTATTCCGGCGGGCAGCACGAAAGGCTCTTGATACAATCCACAAAAGAACAGAATGCGTCGCCACTATCGCAGATTTCCCGGCCGCTAGTCAGCCTCAGCCACCGGCGGTATTGTTCTTCAAAACGGCAGAACTGCCAGGGATCTACCCACTGAATGTTGATGCCGATATGGGCCGGCGCCTCCCGGCGGATCAGTTCCTGGAAGAATTCACGAAAATTGTGATCGCGGAACCGCTTAGGCCAGCAGGGAAGCACCACCGTTGCCCAGAAGGAATAGGGATCCGCTCCGGGGATATAGGAGCCCTCTCCTGTCAGCTCTTCGGGGCAGGGGTTCTCCGGCTCATCTTCATTTGCACAGGGATCATCCTCGTCAAAATCATAATGTAGCCGACAGGCGCAATCGGGGTCGGCAGGTAGCAGGCAATCATAGGGATAGACGACTTCACCATTGGCCGTGGCCTCGGCGTACTTATGAGGCCGCAGCAGAATATGTTCCACCAGGTGTAGGCCCTCCTCATGAATACAGGCCTTGGTGCGATCCATCGCCTCCGTTAGCTCTGATAAGAAGTTGTAACACTGCGGATGTTCAGCCAGCACTTCGTCGGGATTGACCAGTTCGATGGTGTAAGGCCCACATTCCAGTAAGTCGGAAGGTTGGTAGTTAGACAACTCACTCAGCAAGCCGCAAAAGGTATGATAGTGACAAAGTGCTTCCTCAAAAGAGGAATAGGTTTGAGCACTTTCCCACACGAAAGCCCCTGTTTCGCCGGAGTTGCCGGCAGGTCCATTCCCGTTACAGCCGACACAGGGATTTGAATCGTCAAAATCACTGGCAATGAACGGAAGGCCGGATTGCAGGAAGCCTTCACAATAAAGCTGGAAACCATATTGATCGCCATCTTTATACAATGGGAACCGGCAGATGAACCGGCGAAGGGCCTCTTCCTCGTATCCATATTCCTGAAAGACGGACAACAGGTAATTATAGGCTGTTTCCGAATCCTTATCGGAAGCAGCTGTTGGCCAGCGGGGGCATAGTTTTTCCTTGCCTTGTGCCGGATCATCAGCCGAAACATCGATCCAGTGATGCTGCGCTCCGATCAACAGTGCCAGGAAAGCACAACCGGCATCCTCCCCGCAGTCTTTGTTTTCTATTGTAATTCGCACCGGTTGGGCATCCGGTGTGGGTTTTACAGATATGGTATGAACCATGCCTTCACTTTCCCAGCTGATATCCATTCCCGGCAGGCCTTTGCAGTTGCATTTTTCCTTTAGCCACTTTATGGCTTCCCGGGCTCCTTTCGGCGTGTGGTAGTCAAAGGGGTGCTTCGCCAGGCGATAAGCGTTAGTGACGATGCGGAAGGTAAAGCAACGCTCTTCGTCGCCCCGGATATAGGGATAAAAAGCGCCTTCTTCGCAGGTAGCGTCGATGAGGGACTCCAGGCCTCTCCCGTCGATCACCGGATAGGGAATTGCATTACCCCCGGATTGCACAATTGCTACTGGCACAGCGCCGGGGACCTCCTCTTCTGCTAATCCCAGGCAATAATAGCAATCCTGATCGGCAACGATCTTGTAATTGGAAATCTGGCGCGCCAGCAATTCTACCCGGCGTTCGGTATCCGCTTCTGCTTCCTGTGCGTACAAGCTGGTGCTGACAAAAGCCAGTTCTTCCAACAATTGTTGTTCATTGGTTCCGGTGGCCACCTGGAACAATTGGATGGTTGTTTTCAGGCACCTCCGCGTTTCCTTAGGGTTAGTCTCGGAAACCCAATCGTGATCGAATTCCAGCTTGAGGGAGATATCGGCATTTCCGAAATAGCCGGCGATCTTATCTCTGGCATCACAAGCTGCTTCCAGGTTCTTGTATTTCCGGCTGCCGCAGGAAACCACTCTGGCCCAGTCTTCCTCTATGGGGCAATCCGGGAGGCTTATCCCGGAAACAGCGATGCGGTAATCGCACGCTCCGTGCTTGATGATTACGAAATTCCGGCACTCCCGAATGTAATTATTGAGGAACCCGGAAGCTTCACGGGCTTCTTCTTTAGAATTGTACCCGTTGTAGCTCTCGAAAAGGACATGCCCGTCAGGGCCATTCTTCACTGTAAAATAACACAGCGCATCCCCGCAGAGCCCTACTCGCTCTTCGATATCGGTATATAGTTCGTTCTGGCTTTCGTGACTGTAACAGTTGCAGAATCCCTGAATGGCATCACTGGCCTCCTGCAATGAAAGAGCCTGGCCGGGATGAACGGCCAGCAGGGGCGGCTTCCCCCAGGCATTTTCCTTGACTTTGAAGCGCCGGGTGCTCTCCGCCAGCACCTCCACCAACCCTATGTAGTAACAGCATGTGGCATTCGGCCGTTCTTCATCCTTATCATCCGGGCAATCATAGCAGGCGCCGGTTTGGTGCAGGCTTTCCTCGTCGGGGATAATACCCCGGCTCCAGCAATCGAAATAGCCTGTTTCATCGAGATGAGCCCGGTAGTTGGGCTTGGCGTGCAACAGGTTGAGGAACATTTGAAAATCGCGAATAGCGTCCTCTGCTTTTTCGTACACCTGAGTGCTTCGCCAGTCCTCCTTACAATCTTCGTTTCGACAATGTCCATCACCAACCAGGTGAAAGTAGTAATGATAATCCTGCTCATCCTTGCAGGGGCCCTTGGGGCAGCTGGGTTCAACCAACTGTATGGGATAACGGAAGAATAAGTCGATGTAGGCTTCCGGATTATCCTGGGTAATGCCGAATTCATCAATGGCGGCCTGTGGAACAACGGCCAGAGGAGTCAGCCCGGCAGGGTAACGCTCCTCCGGATCGGCGTATTCCTGAACCAGGCTGATCAGAGGAGGATAAACAGCATTGCGGATTCTTCGCTCCTGATAAGATTGCTCATGTATCGCCAGGTGGATGATCTCCAGATATCCGCTTCTAAGAGCGGCCAGTGCCTCTTCCCGGCTTCCATAGCCTTGGTAGCTGATAAAGTAAACCGGGCCATCCTTCTTCTTATCCCTCAACTGGTAGTGATAGCGGTTATCCAATTTGCAGATGGCGTCTCCATCCAGGCAAAATTTCGGGTACGCATAGTGGTTTCTTTCCCCGAACAAGCAATTGATGGCCTCTTGGATAGCTTGGCGGTCCTTCTTGCTGTAACAACGGCAGGGATGGAACGCCAGAGGCAGCCCCTTTTTGAGCACCCTGTACGCAAAGCGCCCCTCGGTACTTTCCGGAGAACGATAGAGCGTAGGGCCGGCGGAAGCGGGAAGAGAGGCGCCGGCTTGAGAAACGTTGCCGCTGTACTGTAGCCACCTGTCGGCACGCTGGCGTGCCGTTTCTCTTTTTTCCTCCGTTTCAAAAGGCTGCCCGGCATAAGCAGCAAAGGGTTCAACGTCCCCCTTATACTGAAACAGGATCGACGGGCCGTCAGCAGGAATGGACGCTACCGTGCCCAGGTTGTCAGTCAAATTATTGAAAGCCGTTGCGGCGTCTTCATCTGAACCGAAGTCGCTGATGCTTTCCAGCAAAGGTTCAGTTTTCTGTTCTTTACCCTCCCAGGACAACCGGAATTTCCATCGATAGGGATATGCTGAATATCCAACCGAATAGGAATAGGCCTGCACCAGGCCCATTGCCTGTTCTCTGGCCTGCGCCAGGCCCTGGTCTGTAGGAAATGGCCGGGGAGCACGGGCCAATAAAGAGGCGCCATCCCGAAGTTCCAGGAACTGGTTGATGTTATTCTCCGGCCGGCTAGTGTGGTAGGAGGCCGCATAAGCCGCGAAGGGCAGCATTCGCAGATAAGCCTGAGCTGCCTCCTTTTCCGAATCGTACTCACGGACAGATTCAAGCAAAGTGCTTCCGTCAGCTCCAGCCAGCTTGTACCGGTATTTTTCCCGGTATTGAAGCGGAAAGGTGTATTTCTTGAGTCGCTTTACTCCGTCGTCCAGTATGGCTTTCCGCTCATCCGGGCTTCCGTACATGCCCGAATGCTCGGCTATGAGCTGCCCGTCTTTGTCTTTAAGTTCAAAACTAAGGCTGAAACGCTCGATATCCCCTGAGAGGTTGTACTGGCTAACCTTCCCGGCATGTTTGAGATGAACCTCCAAAGCTTCCAAAGCATCCTTTCGGCTCTTGAACAGGAAATAACTGGAAAGAAAAGGTTCGGTGGCATCCCCGAAGCCCGGAATTTGGTAGCCATGGGCTTCTCCCTGCTTCGGAAAGCTGACGTTCTTTTCCACACTGAAGAGTTCGGCTGCCGTTTTACGGTGTTGCCCGGCCTGCTTTTCATCCGGGAATACCGGAGATTGAGCCATCAGAATACCATCTTTGTTTCTCAGCTCGACCACACACCCCGGGCCGTCGTGCGCTACAACCTTCAGGTTGGCGCTTTGTGCAGCGGCGTATTGCCAGGCCATCTTCGCTTTGTTGGCACTGTTGCCCAGCAGAGTACTCTCCAGGAGTAAGGTTTTGCCCATTTTCAATTCCCAGCGGTAGGATTCCTGTACTGTACAGAGAAAAACCCCTCCGCCGATTTCCTTTTCGAAGTAAATGGCAGCCTTTTGCCGGGCCTCATCTCTGGCGGCTTCACTATCAAATCCACCCTCAGCGGCGGCTTCCCCGGAAGGCCAGAGCAGGAGGAAGGAATAGGCCGGCTCTGCATCCTTATCCTCAAAGCGCAGTGTTCCTGTATCAGAAGCCAGCAGGCTGGAGAAGTGGGCAAGGGCGGAGTTTGTATCTTCGAAAGAAGGAGCACTCTGAAGAAGGACATTGCCGCTATCATCCCGCCATACCCACTTGTAATGGGGGGCGCCGATTTCCTGATGGCCGGCCAGTGCCTGCAGGTCAAAATAAACCTTCGGCTCTTCCAGGCTTTCCACCAGGCTGACGGCCGCCACCTCTTCTTTGGCTTTCAACTGGTTATTGACATTTCTGACAAAATCTTCGAAATCCTTATCCTGAATATCCTGGCCGGTATCGAACTGTTTTCGGCTTTTGCGAAGCACTACACCCTCCTTATCGGACAATTCCAGATGAGACCGGTATTCAGAAATATAAGTCCCTCCTCCGAAGGCCTTTGGATTGAACAAAACCTTCAATACCTCGACTTTGCCCTCGGCCGCCTCCCGGCTGTCGAACAGGCCGGGAGCGGCCGCCTCGGCTTTATCAGTGCGCAGATACAGGCGGTATTTATCCTCAGCAATGACATGCTCCACTTTCATACCTTCACCGGCCCGAAGGTTATCCAGCAAAGATGCTACTGCCGTTTCGGCATAAGCCCGGGAGTCATACCTTTCTGTGCTCCTGAAGAGGACTTCATTTTCGGGAGAGCGCAGGACGGCTTCCAGTTCCTCTCCGTATTCCACAATTTCAAAATTGCAAAGGTACTCGCGCTGGACATCCTGAATGCCCACAAGCCCGGCGATGCGCTTCTCCAGCCCGGATACATTATCGGTATCCCAGCTATTGAGGCAGTAGTTGTAAGCCTTTCCGCGGTTCCGGCTCAGTTCATCGAAACTGGAGAGGTAGCGCGCCTTATCTTCCAGCAGGCGTGTTTTGCCATTGCTCTCTGGGGCAATCTTCTGGTACATCAGCAGAGAGAGGTCGGTAAAAACTTCCCCGAAGCGCGCCAGCAGGTGGTTGAGAAAAGCATCCCGGCGGCTCTGGTAGAGCTGCTCATCCTCCATGATCTGCTGGATGAGGGCCAAATAGCTGATGGGGTTGAAAGAGATGTTGAAGGAATACCGGTATATGGTGCCGGCCGGATTGGGCTCATTGACATCCTGATAAGAATCTTCCAGAGAGCCGAGGAAAGCTACGGAACGCCCGGCTTCCCAGGCCTGCGCCTGGGTGTCATACAGCCTTTTGCTCACCAGGCCTACTTCCTGGTTGGAGGTCAGGATGACGAAGAAGTAGGCGCATTTGTCACCAAAAACTTCCAATTGATATTCCGCCTGTTGGAATTCCTGCCTTAGCTGTTCAAGAGCCGCCTCCCGTTTGAAAGGGGCATCGAAGAAATGAACCGCATATTCCGGATCTGCCTGTGGCTCCTCCCGCCATTCGGGCAGCAGGGTATCCAGTGCTTCCTTTTCCACAGGCTGGGCCAGGATATTGTTCTTCGACCATTCCAGATAGCTCTGTTCTTCCGTGTAAAAGCGCACCAGCCGCTTGACCTCTGGCACCGAATCCAGTTGCTGCGTAAAGTAAGTATGACGGGAAGCTTCCGGCCTCCGGCTGTCTGGCAACATGCTGAACAAATCCCGAATATGGGCAAGCTGAGACAGATAGGAGGCCAGCAGTTGGTCGAAGAACAACAAATAGCCCTTGAGCTGTAGCGCCTGGGCCTTGCGCAATACCGGCGCGCTGTCCGGCACCCCACCCTTGGCGATGCCGTAGACTCTTGGGAACTCATTCTGAATGGAATAGTAATCTTCGAGGTCCTTCCGGTGGCGTCCCGACGGGATCAGCCGGTCGAGCGAACGAGTATCGTTCAACTTTACCTTGCGGAATTCACTCAGGCGGCGGTTCAGGAGTTTTCGGGCCTCCGCCTTGTCCAGCCGGACCGGCATAGTGCCTTTAAAAAGGTTGAATTGGGAATCTTCTACGGAAAAAAACGGAGCGCAGTCTTTGCAAAGGCGATAGGCCCATCCATTGCAATCCGTAACCGGATTGGGCGCTTGCCCGGAGGAAAGCGCCAGCCCTCTAACAGACTTAACGCCTGGTACGCTGAAGATCAGGTCGTAAATATCCGAAAGGTGTAATTCTAAGTGGCGTTCAATCTGCGCCAGTTCTTCGGAGTCGATAAATCCATGGCTATCCAGGGTATAGGGGCGGCCCTCAAATACTTCCTCAATCGATTTCCCCCGGGCAAGCATCTCCTGCAGGGTGTAAAAATGCAGGCTGGGCGAAAGGAATTCCCGAATCTTCTGTACGATCTCAACATATACCTCCTCGGCTTTAGCATCCAGATACAATTCCACATCAGAACAAAAACTGATCTTTTCCCGGCAAAGCACACAGATTTCCACAAAATCCTCACAGAGGTTGCGGTGTTGCTGAAGGCGCTGTTTTACCCGGTTGACAACATCCGCCTCCACATCCTCCCTGTATTTTTGTTGGCTCTTCTCTTTATTCTTATACTCTTCGATCTCCCTGGCAATAAAATCTTCATCCAGCTCGATAAATACTTTGTACAACCCATTCAGTACCACCTCATTGAATTCGTGTTCCTCATTTGGACAAAAAAATAAAGAAGGAGATTCCTGTTGCGGGCCTCCCTGTCCGGCGATAAAAACAGGGCCGTTATCTTCATCATCATTTGGTGTTCCTTTGGAGCAATCCAGGCAAAGCTTGTCCTCCCGGTGTACTTCCAGCCAGGCGTTGCGCACCCCCTCGATGTCGATCAGCATTTTCCTATAATCCAGGATGGTGGTAGGGTTATTGGTCAGGATTTGTGCCGGGGTAAAAAAGTTATCTTCTTTTTCAGTGGAAGGATTTTCAAGCGCCAATAGGTCTTCAATGGGCAGCCGGGTACGATATCCCAGGTCCATAAGCGCATAGATCAACATTTCCAGGATGGTAATGCCCGGGTCGTGAACGTTGTGGTCGGTCCATACCTTACCCGAAAGCTCACCGATATGCTCGAGCCCCAGCCGGCGCAACAGGCTGAAGTCCAGGCCTTCAAAGGTAGAATCTTTCTTGAGAATGACTTTTATGTTGTCTTGATCTGGCATATTGTTTCACTCAGGCTACCGAGAAGCCTTCCGGGGCGGGCCCGGTTTCCTCCTGGCAGTTGGCTTTATATTTATGGGCTTTTTCTTTACACTCTTTACGAGGTTCCGGACACTGCCAGTTTTTTGCCTCAATCCTCATTTCTCCGCCGATAAGAATTGACCGGGCAGTCAGAGGCACAATCACCTCCGGGTCTTTAAATGGGTTGGTTGACCCGTAGCAGGCCACCTCCTCCTCTTCATGTATCAATTTCAGATTGCAGACATAATCCACATACACCAGGCTCTCAATGAAGCGGATCACTTCAGACTTGGAGATGACGCGGCCGAAATCCAGTTGGCTCATATTGCCATCCACCCAGGGGGTAAGGAAGCGGCGCAAGTCCTCCCGGAGTTTATTCTGGAAGAAAGTTTTGGGTATTCCCTGGCCAAGGATAACTTCACCAGCTATATGCATTCGTTCGTATCGGGGATTCATCACTTTGAGCCGGACGAAGGGGGAGGCTTTCTGTCGGATATACTCCCTGATCTTATTCAACAGGCTTACCGGCACCTTAGGAGTAAACCCGGCGCCTGCCTTTAATTTAGTGATATCCGGTATGAGCGCCAGGGAGACAAAGCCGGGCGCCAGCTCGAGGTCTCGCCGGTATTGGTTGGCCGACAGGCTAAAGGAGTGGTTTAGGCATTTTACCCGAAAAACCTCCGGGAACCGGTCGAGTACGATTCGCTCGTAATCGTATTTATCCACGCTCCTGCCCTTATGCCGCAGGCGTTCACCCACCCGTTTGTAGAAGTTATTGGAACTTTCCGCCAGTTGCCCGCCGAAGGTCTCATAGAACTGGCTGATGCCCTTAAGGCTGGAGTCCGCTTCGGCCAGTTTGGAAATGCTGCCTGCTTTGAGCATCATCTCCAGGCGGGCGTTTTCCGGCAGGGGATGATAACTCACCCTTGCCGCCTGGGTATGCACCCCGATGGTTTCAGCGACGGCTTTCGTATTGATCCATGCGCAGGCCCGGATCCAGTGCAGGCCCGGCGGCATTATCGTATTGGATTCGTCCTTATTGATATCTTCCGGTATGGTGATCTTAACAATGCCGGAGCGGGTAAGCCCGTCAGTAGTATCGCTCAGCAGGTGGAATCCGTCTTGCAATGGTTCCCACTCGTTCTTTCGCAGGTAGTGCCACTCGATATCCGCCGCATTGGACTCCGAATCGGCGGTGGATTCCGCCAATTGGAAAAGGAGGTGAACGTTATTTCCGGGTGTATAATCCTTCAAGCCGATGAACAGGTGGCCTTCTTTTACAAAAGTAGGAAGCAAAGAGGGGGCGTCGGTAATATCTTCCTCCTTGTAGGTGCCTTCATAGGGATAGAGATGGATGAGCTGGATGTCTTCATTTTGAGATTTCGCGAAATAGTCGATGGAGAGCCCTTTGATAGTCGGGGTATACGGTTCGTTGGGCAAGCTGTCTCCTCCGGTATTACTATCCGCAAATTCCTCGATGTCGTTCAGAATAATCCTCAGGTTTTCCAGCAATTGTTGTATGCCCCGGTCGTTGTAATTAGGTGGGTCCGGTGGGTCGATAGGAGCTACGACGATAGTCAACAGGTCCCTCATTTCCTGAAGATGAATAGCCAGGGTGTGCTGCAGGTTGTCATGAATATCCTGGACTTCGTCCTCGATAAGTTCCAAAGTGCCACCCGCCGCTAAGATATTACCGATATCTGTATTGGCAGTATTTGGGTCCCCAGGGAGCAACGCATCAATTGCATCAAGTTCTGACCTCAGGGTATTTAACCTTTGGATGATGCCGGGAGGAGCAGCTAAATTCAAATCTTTAATCGCAGTTTCAATCTCATCAATTACCCGGCCGAGATGGAATTGCAGGCTGTCCATCTTATTCTTGATAACATTCCTTATAGCCACCGCTGCATCTACATCCTTTTTAAATTCAACGATCTTTACCGGGTTGAAGCCCCCGGCCAGGTCTATCATTATCTTAGCCAGTACGAAAGCATAGTAATCATGTAGAAAATCCTTACCCTTGAGCACCAATTTGATGAACCCTTTGCGGGTAGCATTGCTCAAGGGCTGCAAGAGTTCGGGGGTCATTTGCCCCGGAACATAGTCGGGCAGGCCAGAAAATTCGATGCGGTCAAATTCGTGAGAATAACTGGAGGGTATACTCTCAGGGTCGTCCCACTCCAGACCACACAAAAGACTAGGTAAAGGTGGAGGTGGAGGTGGAATTGGAGGTGGAGGTGGAGGCGGATATGGAGGAGAATCCTCTACATTAATGTTATCAAAGATGGTGATAGGGCCCGAATCATTGGAATTATCGTAGTACGCCCACAATCCTTCTGCCAACACTGCCGGAAGAAACTTAAAACTCGAATCATCGGTCGGGCCGGCCACATCCTCATAATCGTTATAGTAATCAGCAAAGTTATCCGGTTTATCCTTCCAGGTGGCCTTAATGCGAAACTGCTTCCAGTTTTTACAGAATATTTCCTTACTCCCAATATAGAATTCCGCCTGAAGCTTGGGCCGCACGCCAAACGGCTGGATCAGGCCATTGGCATCCTGCAGGTTCTCCTCATTCTGCACCAGCAGGTTTCGAACGCCGCAAACTTCCACTTCGATACAGCTGTCCGTAATACAGAAATGCCGCAGGTAATGGTACAGGGAAGTACGGGCCCTTCCCCCTTCCAGGCAACGTTCCAGGGAGCAATCGGGCTCACAATCCTCCAGTTGGGTTTCTACCCTGATGATGTCGTTGATCTCTATCTTCACGAGAGGCATTCTGGTTTGAAAAGGTTCCTGAAGCGCCTCAGCATCGAAAAAGGTAATAGGTGGCGCCTCCGGGGGGATTTCAACATGAATTTCCAACTCCCAATCTCTATTTTCACAATCATCATCCGAGCCGGCCGGTAGGGTAGAAATCAATTCGATCTGCACATCATCAGGCTTGGGCTGCCACCATTCCCCCTCGGCGCTAAAGGACAATAACAAGGCTTTTTCACTTCTGAAAAACTCCTTAATCACATCCTGATCATCACCCACAGAAAGCTCCTGGATATCTTCTTCTATCACTACACAGTCCTGGGGCCTCATCCTGATGATCTTGAAGTCATCTCTGATAAAATAAGGATCGGCAATGCGCAACCTCTCGTTCAAAAACCGCTTGGGGTCCTGGCCGGTGAAAGTTCCCTGCTCAATTGCCTCAAAGGCCTCTCTGGTAATGATATAATGGCTGTGTTCCAGGGCGCTCTTTAAAAACTTCAGGCCTTCTTCATCCAGATCCAGCTTAAGATCACAATCCAGTACTTTACACTTCAGTTTAAGAGAAATATCCACTACTCGCCTGCCCTCCTGGAGCAACAAAACAGGAGAAGCCAGGACAAATCCATGGCGTGCAACCGGATGCAGCTCAGGTTCAGTAGGAGGAGGAGCCCCAGGTAAAAAATATTTGCTTTCCCGGTTCCCCATAGTTGCCCAACTGCTTCCTTCCTCCTTAAATGCTTCTCCTTTGCCATCCCTGGAATTAGCAACAGGAGCAATGTAAGCGCTTTCCAGAAGGCGAACTTTCTTATTTCCATCATCCTGGCAGATGCATCCTTCCATGTAATTCAAATGCAGCGTCTGCAAACTCTCCACCTGCGCCTTATCCACCACGATGTCCTCCTCCAGCCGGAAAAAAATATCGTTGTTCTGGCTATCCTTTCCATTCTTAAAGAGCAGCCCTTTGGAAAGGAGCTTATTATCGAGGTGCTTCTGGATTTCGAACACCAGGTGGGCCTGGTCGGGCGTCAGCCGGCGCGCCTGAATGCCCAGCACTTTATTGTAGAAAAACTCCAGGTGGCGGGTACTTATCTTATTAAGGTCCAGTTGGAAACGGCGAAAAAGCTGCAGAAAAGTAAAGAGCAGGCCCAGGTGAGGGGCGTGTGATTTTTTATACTCTTCTTCCAAAGGGATCAGGCTTTCCTGCAGGTAATCTGGGGCCAGCCGTTTGATCTCGACGATGGCTTCCAGAAAACGAGCGGCAAGCGGAGCCAACGCCTGGTTGACAGCCAGGATGCGGATACGAGCCGGGCCAGGAACCTCCCGGAAGGATTCGTCACTGGCAAAAAGGTCCAGCAGTTCTAATCCCCAGGAGCCCTGCTGCTGAAACATTCGGAAATCCTGCTTTTTGATGCAGTACCATTTCTGTGCGCCATTCGCCAGGGCAATGTAACTCTTCACTGGGGCCTGCAGGTTGGCGACAATCAGGTTATTGACTTTAAGCCCCAGGCCAAAGCCCTCCTTTTCAAAACGCAATTGCCAAAGGAGCACCGGAGTGAGCAGTTCATTATAGACGAATGAAAAGATGGAGTCGAGGGCTTCCGGCTCCGGTTGTTGTTCTACCGAGCGGCCAAGACGAAGCAGGTTCTCTTCCAGGCTCTGAATATCCCACTTGTGAATACGGGCAATGAGGAAAGGAAGGCTTTCGGCAAAAAAGGCGCGCCAGTCGCCCAGTTCCAGATTATTGTCGTAATGATAAACCTGCCCGGCAAAATGATAGATAAAGTCCAGGATATCCGCCAGGCTGCGGCCATCCACCTCAAGCGTTTCAGGGTCGAGAGCCGGAAGGAGGCGCTTGTTCTGGGAACTTCCCGGAAGGTTGAAAAGCGGATGTGGTATGTTGGCGTATTTGGACATATTTTATAGCACGCTTCTTTTTTTGAAATGGGTTTTCAGGCCGGTGGCTGGTTGGCTTCCCGGAGGTAAAAGTCGTATACGTAATTGAATCGGGTGTTCGTCCCTTGAATGGCATAGTCAATGGAAATGGTCAGCCGCCCCTCGATCAGGTCAAAGGAGCCTCCAGGCGTCACTTCGATCTTTTCCAAGAGGATGCGGGGTTCGAAGAACAGGATGGCCCGTTCGACCAGGTCTTTCAGGTAGCTGATCATGGATGCATTGAGGGATTCAAACTGGTAGTCGCTCATGTTGGCGCCGTATTTGGGCTGCATCACCCTTTCTCCCAGCGAGGTGGCCAGCAGAATATCCAGGCTCTGGTTGATATCCTCTTCAGCGCTCACCATATCCACCATCCGCGTATTGCGGTTGAAGGTGGGAGGAAATGACCATCCAGTACCGAGAAAAGACTTGTCGTTTGGCATAATTCTTTTTTTATCCTCCGATCATTACAGTTGGCGCCCCTTGAATGATCACGCCTCCATGGGCAGTGAGGTCGCTCATTCGGGCAGCCGGCTTGCCACCGATCAAAACAGTTGCCGATCCCTTGACGATAGAATCGGGCGGGCCGGTACAAACACACATGTCACCGACTACCGCAGCCGGGATGCCCCCGATCAAAACAGTCGGCACTCCCGGGCCGATCACAGGCCCTCCGACATGGGGTACAGGGCCGGGGTTGACCATAGGACAAGTATGAAAATCCGTTAATCTGGCAGCTGGAGGCATTTGATCTGTTTTTTTTAATTGATCTTTACCAATGAACCCGTCACTTCCGTAATCCCCTGCCCGGCGAGCTTAGCGGTAGCGCCCTGGGCCTCGAACGGCCCGCTGGCCTTCAGCCCGATCTGGGCAGCTTCCACGGTCAATTGGGCCCCGGCGCTGATCTTAATGTTCGTTCCGGCTTTAATGGTGATCTCCTTGGGGCTGTCGAGCGTAATGCCGGCCGGCTCCAGGGTGACTTTATTGTTGTTCTGGTCTTTAATCTCTATGGATTTGCTGCTCTCGTCAATGGTAATACTATTGCCCGCCGGCGTATCTATAATAATCGTCTTGGTATCGTCATTGAAGTGGATGTGCATTTTGCTGCGGGTGGTAAATCCTTTTTCGTGGTTGACATCCTGGGCGGTAATGGGCGCCGGTTTGGCGCTGCTGTGCAGCATGCCCAGCACCACCGCATCGCGCGGGTCAGCATTCAGAAAACCCACAATGACCTCGTCGTCGATCTCGGGGCGGAAAAAGGCGCCGCGCTCCGCACCGGCATCCAGGCTGGCCACTCTGGCCCATACACCGGCGCCATTTTTGTCGATGATGGGCAGTTTGACCAGGATGCGGTCTTCTCCGTCCGGATCATCCTGCAACTGCAGGACTTTGCCGACCTGCAGGCCATGGATAGCAGGGATAAGCCCGGCGGCGGGGAAATCGATGATCTCCTCATTACTCGCGAACCATTTGGGGTCCAGGCCAAACTGTATGTGCGTATCCCATTCTCCATCGCCCACTTCATGGCGTACCGCCGTAACGTAGGCCTTGCCGTTGAACCGGTCTCCTACCCCTTGCAGGTCTACCATCGTTCCGGGTTTGACGTCGGAGTTGCCCACGATGATCTTGGCCCTGCCCCGGATTTTGGCCAGCCGGCTTTTCAACATACAGGCCTTCGCCCACTCGGTAAGCTCTTCAGCCAGAAGATGGCCGGTGTGCCGCAATTCGTACTCCGCCAGGTTGATCGTATTGGCCAAATCCGACCCCTGAATGTTGCCATGTTCGGAAAAAGAGGCAGAGCTGGATTCCGCTTCGAACAGGTCTTGGTTGGCATAATCCCAGGAGCGGGCCACTACCTTTTTCCACTGGTTGCGGGCGTCCATTTCCGCCTCAAAGGCACGGAGGGTGCTGCCATAGTGCAGGCCCAGTACCGGGCTTTGACCGGTATCGGGTTTTTTCACGCTTATTTTACCGTCATCGACAATGACCAGCTTGCCGTTGGCATCGGCGCGGGACAAGATGAAGTCCCAATCGGTAGCATGCTGTTGTACCAGCTCTTTGTGTTTAAGGCTAGTGGTTTCCACATCTTTATCCAGCCCGGAGTACTGGCTGATGACCTCTTCGATCACTTCACTATCTTTGCGGTCTTCGTAGTACCGGCTGTGGCGGCCGATCGTCATGCGCACACTGGCGTCGCGGGCTTCGACCGACAGGTCGGCATTTCCATTTTCGCGGATTTTGATGGCGTGTTTGGTAATGATTCCTTTGAATACAGGCGTATTTTCGCGATCCCGCCCCAGTTTTATCAGCAATTCTTTCCCGGGTATGAAATCCGCTTTGTTGCTGATCTCGAAATCCTCGATGGCTGCATCACCATCTCGTATGACGAGGCGGGCGGTAGGGATGCGGTTGACCTCCTTGGTGACCACAAGGGAAATGAGCTGGTAACCGGGGTCGATTACCTGGCCTCCGGCCAGGATGTCGAAGGTGACTACATCGTGAGTAGATTCATTGGGTATGGTTCGCTGTTCGTTCATTCTTCCGTTTTGTCGAATGGTGGAAAGACGATCTCGGTTCCGGACCGGACGTTTCTGAAGCTCGTCAGCCCGTTGGCCTTGGCCAGTTGCAAGACGTATTTGCTGTCATTGTACACTTCATGGGACATCAGGTCGAGGCGGTTGCCCTCCTCTACTTCCCGGATGTGGGTCAAATCTGGTGACCGCTTGTTTTCCCGAGCCACCCGCTCTTCCTGGGCCACGTAGTTGACGAAGGAGCAACTCAGTTTTGCCCTTAGCGGCCGCCCTTCCGGATCAAACAGGGTGTACTTGACATCCATATTCGTCAGGATGCAGGGGAAGACAAAATCACCCCAGAATATCTTCAGGAAACGGGGCCGGTGAATATTGCCGTTCATAGAGTACACCGCTTCTTTAAAACGAGTAAACTGTTGTTGTACCGTTTCCTTTTCAGGGTTGTTATACTCGTATATCGTACCGGTGCCGTCCAGGATAAAATCCAGCTTCAACTCTTCAGGCACGGTAGATTTGAACTTGGGGTCCGACCCCTGGTTGCCATGCCCCTGTCGCTGGTCGTATTCCACCTTATAATTCTGAGCATAGGTTTCCGGATTGACCGGCAGGAAATAAGGGTCGATGCTGTCCCTGGATCGATAGGTCTTGTCCGTATAGGCCACGACTACCATCTTGGCAACATTCGTTTTCTTATAAGGCGCTTGGTTACTCATCGTTCCGCTTTTTCTTTAAGTATCTCCAGGACTTTCTCCACACAAAGGTTGACGAGTTGCTCTTTACCCTCTTCGTTTGCCCCACCGCCCTGGGCAGCGCCTTGTTCGCCGCCCTGGCTGTCTACGGTGGCTTTAATGACCAATTCTCTGATTTCCAATGGCATAGTTAGGATCCTTTAAATTCAAACCAATTGTAACTCAATTCCAGGGTTTCGATCAATACTTCGCCGCGTTCCGCATTCAGTTCGCCGAATTTCCAGGCTTTAGGCCAGGCGTGAATAATCTTCCAGCGCATAAGTGGCTCGTTTTTTTCATTGAGTAAGATCACGTCCAGGTCAGCCGGCCGCACCGGCAGGTTTTCCTTATTATCCAGTGTAAATGGCCCCAAACCGAACCTTTCGAAAGCACTGATACACCAATCGGTCACTTTCGAACCTTCGCCCGGCTTGAAAACGCCGCGTTTGAGAACTAGATCCGAATACTTTGTGCGTACCGGGATGACATGCTCAAAGCGGTTCTCGCCACCTTCCTTGATGGTTTCCGTTTCCAGTTGAGCATCCAGCCCGGACACCGACTGAAAACGGGCGTCGATACTGTCACCAATTTTTTGGTTAGACCCGTTAAAAGAAAAAGAAACCGCAAAGTGAAACCCAACATGTTGATAAAAATGATTGAGTTTAGGCATCTTTAGGGTTATTTGAATTCAACGGTCAGGCCTTCATGGCAGAGCTCGAGAGTCTCAATAGCTACTTCGTTGGCATCGGCCTTCAGGTCGGTCGACTGCACCTTCTTCGGCCATGCATTTTCCAGCTTCCAGATAATGATCGGCTCGTGGTTTTCGTTGAGCAGGGTTATCTGTACGGGACGGCGATACTGGCTTCCGGTGGAATTCCCCTCCTGGAAGTACAAGGTTTCCTTCCATTGATCATAAAAGTCGGCATCTCCTTCAAAAGTGCCGCGCTTCAAAGTAATGTCGCTGTATTTGGTCAGCCCCGGCTGTTTGGTTTTGTTGTATTTTTTACTGGCGCCGTGGCGGTATTCGATCACTTCGGTCTCAAAATCCAGCCCGCTGACTTCTGTGAAGTTCATCTGGAGGCCATCGCCCCATTCTACCCGAAAATGAAACTTAGGTACGGGATAATCCCCTTTTCCTTTTGCCATGGTTGATTATTTTAATGGATTTAGGAATTCTGATTAACAACTTTTGGCGCTCTCAGCGGCGTCGATAGCATCGCTGAGGCTCTTCTTGCAGTCCACGAGCTTCTTCTGCTCTTCGAGCAGCAAGTAATAGTCTTTCCTGAGTTCGGCAGTTTCCTCCTGAGCTTTTTCATACTGCGATTTCGTATTATTGTAGTAATCGTCTTGCTCAAGCGGCATCTTTGGTTCAATTGTGTAGGCGCCATTGCAAGAACTCTCATCCGGGCACTCCGGCATATCGGAGCTCGGGCTGCCTTCTTCCGGCCCGTGGTTGAACCGTACAGCCAATGCATCGATAAGGCTAATGAAACTGCAGCCTTCATCCCCTTCGCAGCTCCCATCCTCGTCCTGAGAAGCACAGACCGTAGAACTGAGTACCCGGGCCTGTTTAAGGATCTCCACGATCAGCTTGAGGATCTCCTGCTGGGCGGCAATAGCGGCATTCAGCTTATCACTCAGGTCGCTGAGGCATTTCAGGATAATGCTGGACCCCAGGTTGGGTTCATTCAAACATTTGATCTGGTTGATCAACGTGCTGAGGTTGGTGCTGAGCCGGTCAGTACACCGAAAGAACCCCCTTAGGTAACAGAACAACACATCAACGGCATTTACTACATGAGCAGTATTGGTTTGAACCGTAGACGATTGCCCTTTGTATACCGTTAATTCAGCGGTGACCTCCAGGATGAGCTTATTGGTTTTATCGACGTTTTCCCAATAAGTTTTCAATTTACCCTCCCAGGTAGCAGAGTTGGACATTGCGAGATAAGCCAGGCTCGCCTCGGCAGTTTTAATGGACAGTCTGTTCTGCACCTTTTCCAGGTCCTTCTTCCATTCCTCCAGGCAACTCTGTCCTTGCCCTTCTCTCTGCCCTCCTTGATTATTTTGAGCTTTTCTTGCCATTTTTAGTAGCTTTAGGTCAATTAAAAAAAAAGGTTAATACGCCTAGGAAAGGCCTTCCTCCCATTCACTTTTTCGCCGGCGTTTGCGCCGTCGCTGGGTGGTTTCTTCCTCCTCACAATTCTCAGCACCTCCCACAGCGCCGGTATCGCAACCGGCCTGTAGTTGTTCACAAATACCCCTAAGGGTTTCATCCCCATCTTCCGGGCATGCTGGGTTACAAAGCCATAAATAAGTATTGGTAACTCCCTCGGCCTGCATAACGGCAGCGCACTTTTCAAAGCGTGTCGCTACCATCTCTTCTATGGATTTGGCCAGGTCTTTCGAAGCAGTATCCATCGCGCCGGCGCTGGACTTGGTGTTCTCCTCTATATCCTTCCTGAAGCCGGCGATCAGTTCCGCCAGCTTATCGGCGCCCGGTTTCAGGCTGTCGATGTTGATGAAAGTCATAATACCGGCGATCTCTATGGAAGCATCGTAGGCATCCAGCAGCTTATCATAGCAATCATCTGTTTTGGACTTCACCTTGTCATTAATGAAGGTCCAGATGTCTACCTCTCCATTTGCGGGGGGGTCGGTATTTGGGCCGGAAGATTCCACCTTGACCTCTCCCAATACCTGAAAGAGGCCCGGATTACAACGTTCCTCCTCATCGATGCAGCGGTCGAGCTTCTCGGCAGCCTCTACGGCATCTTCCATTTTTTTCTTGGTATCCTGTATCTTTTTGACCAGGTCTTTAAAGTTCTTGTCCAGGGCTTTGTACATGTCGCCCATGCCCTTTACTTTTTCCTGGATAAGCTTGGATTCCCTGACCGACCTGACGCCTACGTGGTAATCCACATGCCGGAAAAGCTTATTGGTTTCCTCGGCCTTGACCAGGCAGCAAATCTTATAGCGCTGGACGATATCCTTCTGCGCATTAAAGTCGATGACTTTAGCATCCTTAGCGCTATTCAGTGCAACTTTTTCCTTGCACAGGTCCAGTTTGCACTTATCCAGGATATCCTTGGTTGGCGTGCTGGTATTTTCCTTAGCCATTTTTTCAATCATTTAGGGTTTGAGAAATTTGGGTGTCAGGATTCCTGAAGCATCTTATGGCTAAACTTTAGAATGATGAACTCAGCCGGGCGGACAACCGCCATGCCGATCTCGACGATCATTCTGCCCTCCAGGATATCCAGTTCAGTCATCGTTTCGTTCAGGCCTACTTTGACGAAGAAGCCCTGTTCGGGAGTGGTGCCCATCAGAGCCCCAGCGCGCCACTGTAGAATGAGGAAGTTCTCGATCATGGATTTAACACGAGTCCAGGTATTGACATCGTTAGGCTCGAAGACAAACTGATAGGTCGCTTTTTTCACGGACTCCTCAACGAAATTGAAGAAGCGCCGCACCGAGATATACCGCCACTCATTATCGTTGCCGGCCAGTGTCCGCGCGCCCCAGATAATGGCCGGGCCGCGGCCGGTAAAGGAACGGATCGCATTGACCGACTTGCCGGCTGTGGAATCTACGTTCATCCCTTCCTGGCTCTGGTCGGTGATTTTTACCGTCGGCCTGATCACCCTGTCGATATTCACATTGGCCGGCGCTTTCCACACTCCGCGGTTGTTGTCGGTATTGGCATAGACCCCAACAACGGAAGAAGAAGGCGGCAGAATAACAGGAAGTTGTCCGATAGCATTTTTTGCCTGATTAAAAAGGGCGTTGCTGGTCGATTCCAACTCCTTTAAAGTGCTGGCGTTGCCGTCTACAGTAACAACTACTTCATCCGCATTGTATATATAATCATATTGAGTCTCCAGGTAGGGATAGTAGGTGGCCCCGTACTTCAGTTCATCCACCGTACCGGAAAGAGTATCTCTCATGATCTGGATATCGTCGTCGTCGGGGTCCGGCGTCATATATATGTCAATCACGGCAAACCGATCCTGCAAGCTAACACACTGGTCGATGGCCTCTTTGTGCACCGAATAGTAATCCGCCGGGCTGGTAATGCCCGTACTGTCCGGAAAAACCAAAAGGGTCACTTCATCAACCTTTGCCACTTCCTCCAGCCCCTGCAGGAGGGCGTCGGGAACGACCACCGGCGCCGCACTATAATCCCCAACCGATACGATGTAACATGGGCCTCCACCATTGGTAAAATAGGCCTGCATGGCATAGTGCATCTTATAATTAGAAGTATTTTCAATTTTAGGCTGTATTTCGACCGGCGATTTAGTGGTATTGATCGTCACGGTGATCCCTGCTTCCGGTTGGGCGCCGCCAAAGAAACGCTCGTACTCCAGCAGGGAAGTGATTCGCCTCGGCACCAGGAGGAGATCTTCATCTTCTTTGAGTTTGGCCATCTCCGTATATCCGATAAAGGCGGGAATTGCTGTATCAACAGCAGCAATGGAGGGAGGGAACTTACTGATTTCCTCAACGTATACTCCAGGCGTTTTATAAACCATATCTAATTGTTTTAGATGTTTACGATATTATTACTCTACTTTGACTATGTCCTTGACCTTGGAAATGAAGATATCGGAATAATACACTCCGCCTTCTTCCCTCAGGGCATTGAGTTCCGGCATGGGCAGGAATACTTCCTGCTCCTGGTTCATCTGATCCAGCGCCTTGAATACAATGGGGGAAGCCGAAAGGGGGCGGGGGGATTGGGCGACCAGGAAGCCTCCCGACTCGGACAGGACGGTTATATTCTTGACGTCTTTTTTCAGTGTCCTGCCCAACCTCGATTTGTAACGCCAGATGGTCTTTCGCGCCGGTATCCTTACTTCGAATCGCGGATGGAGCGGATCAAAACTCCCGTCGCTCTTCTTCTCGATAATGAGGTTGCCGTCCGGAGTAAGCAATTCATATTCGCTTCTTCCCGGCTGCAGAGTAACCTCTACGGCGCCCCAGTTGGTTTGACGGTAGAGGCCATCGTTCAGGTATACGGTTTTTAGTTCCTGAAAACTATTGCTGCCGCTAGCTTCCAGCTGATAAAAACCATGGGGTATCTCCTCTCCGGGGCCGCTGCCGGCAGAATTCCGGTTCCGGAAATCCAGGCGTACATTTTGCATGGGAGCGTCGCTGGAGAATTCCAGTTTTTTCACCTCTTCGCCATCCAGGCTTTTTAAGATAAACTCTGCAGAAGTAGGCCCGGAAGGGCCAAACGAATAAGTGAAGGTTTTGGGCAGCAGCATACGGTCGGCTTCACTGGCCAGGCCATCGCTACCTACATCGGCCCAGTCTGCAGGGCTGTCCTGGCTGGTTGTTCGAAGCGCTTCCTTGAGTACCCCGCCGACCAATGCCAGTTCCCCCATTTCATAGGTTCTGCCTGGCTGAAAGACAGGTGGTGGCATAGACAAGGCGGGCGGTGTTTTCACGTCATTTTCATCCCGGTTACTAAAGAAATAAACCGCCTGGGTAGCATTGCGAAAACGCCCGTTGGTGATGGTTCCGAAGTAGGCGTTTTTATTGGAAATGGCAAACTCCAGGCTAAGAGCGGATTCCGGGGCTCTTACAGGCCGGAACACCTGTTTAATGCCGCCTGCCCCGTCGTCTACCCTCAATGCATCCACCTCGATGCCAATGATGAACCCCAGGGCAGTGCGCCCAAAAAACAGTTTATTGGCCTTCAGCTTTTTGATACATTCGGGAGTAGGGCTGACCTCCAGGTCACTGAGCAATCGATACTGCCCGAAGAATAAACGGTCTTTCAATAGAGTTTGCTGTTCTCCTTCCGGCAATTGGAAATAGGAGACACCATCTACTTTTGAAAGGTAGAATTCGTGGAGAAATCGAACCTCAAACAATTTTTTTACTAAGATCAAACCCATATCAACGATCTTGTATTGCAGCGGAGCGGTCCTGTATCTCTTCGATAAGGGACGCATCCTGAGTTATCCTTTCTCTTATCTTCACAAGCCTTACTTTAAACATTACAAAGGGAATCTGTCGGCCGCCGAGGGAGCCCCAAAGGTGGTTTATCTGTTCAAAGGTAAGGGTATACAATTCCAACTTTAGCTTCATTGTCGTCACTTCGGGATCAGCTAGGTTGGAAGTGTTCTGGCTCAGTGTTGCATTGGGCGTATCAGAGAGCGTGAAGGTATTTCTGCTCTGGAAGAACTGGATCACATAAGATAAACGCTTAAGCGCCTCCGTGTAATTATTATTTGGATGCTGGCCGCCAACAAAATTGGCGCAAAAAAGTAAATATAAATTCAAGTGAATGGGCGGATCTACATAATCGTATCCCCCAATAGCGTTCTTTTTAAGATTAGGCATGTTTTTCAGGGTACTCTCTTCTTCCAGGTTGACAAGGGTAATGATGATGTTGTCTGTCAACAAACTGTCATTCTGAGTTTCGAGCAAAGCAACATTCTCCAGCACGACATTGGCCGTAGGCAACCCCTGTCCCTGGTTCCTTATATATGTTTCCAACTCATCTCTGATCAAGGAAAGTGCTTTGTACAACATAATTAAAACAAACGTTTACTTATTGTTATTGTTTTACCATCTTTTTCGTGCTTCCTTAAAGATCTTAACCGGGTTGATTAAACCATATCCATATTCAAAATCTCTAAGTTCAATGCCTGCTTTCTTTGGCGTAGCAGTAGACCTTGCCAATTTAAGCAAATCCAGTGCTTGTAGTGGAATGCTGTTCTCATTATTGGCATTGATCACCAGGGCCATACAGCCTGCAGCGAAAGCCGCGGCGGCATAAGAGCCGCTAAACAAGCAGGTTTTTGCCGTTCCTGTTGCTGTCGTAAGTAAATCCTCTCCAGGCGCCAGATTATCCAGGGTAAAACTCCGAATCGAACTGGCATAACGCGATCCGTGTTTATCATAGGCGCCAATAGACAGGCAGTTTTCCAAACAGGACGGGTATCTTCCCTCCGGCTGAGAAGCATTTGAATCCCCGGCTGGAGCAATAACCAGTATGCCTCTGCCAGTAGCCAAATTCACCGTTTCTTCAAAGGTCTCCTGGTCATCCCGGGTCAGATCATACTTCCGGAGGTCCAACCCAATAAAAATGATATCGACATTTTTTTCCATCGCCCATTCCATCCCGGAAAGTAAAGCGGTATAGCTAAACTCCGTATCCCGACTCAATATTTTACCAATGTAGAGATTACACCTTGGAGCAACTCCCCAGACGGAATCCCTGCCTCTTGCCCCGATTAGCCCGGCACATCTCGTTCCCCGGCCGTCGCGGTCGGTTATATCATTGGCGCGGGGTTCTGCGAAGTTGAACTTACCCTTGATCCCTCCTTCAAAATCGGGATGTTGTTCATCAGCCCCAGTATCCAAAACCGCAACGCTGACTCCTTCCCCCATCACACCACACCTATTCCAGAAGAAATGCAGTAGTTCAAGGTCCTCAATGCCCCAGTTCATTCGCGATCGGTCAAAATGAATACCTCTGTTCTCTGACGTATCACCACCTGATTGCTTTTCGGCAACCTCGGGACTATTGGAACCCGGGGTAAACTGCTTTTCGTCTTCTTCCGGTGCGGTTCCTTTTTCTTTGTCCTGCCAGGAAATTGCCGGCGCCTTCTCCGGTTTAGGCCTGTCTTCCTCTTCCTCTTCATCTTCCTCTTCTTTTTCCGGAACCGCAATTCCAGAAACTTCCTCAACCGGCAGGACAT
>JAGQXQ010000273.1 GCA_020436535.1 Phaeodactylibacter sp. | reverse complement strand
CTAACCGCCAAAAGCTAACTGCTGATAGTTACCTCTGATACCCTCATCCCTCTACCTCCAACTCAAGCCTCCAGGCATTTAACCTTCCCACATCGCGGAAAGCCAGGTCCTTCACCTTCAATATCCAGTCGCCCTTAGCCGGTTGCCCGGCAAGCGGTTGCAGCGCGGAAAACTCCAGGCTGGAATAAGTCCTAAGAATATTGTCAGTGGCGCCACCCCTGCGGTTGTGTAGGATTGCCTCTTTACCCTGAGGCGAGGCCAGGGATACCTGCAGGTCGCCCGTAAACGGATGGGTGATGTCCAGCCCAACGGTTATTTTTTTCACCACCGCCAGATCCTCCACCCTCAGAACCCGTTCTACCCCAAATGGCTGGTCATCGGGGATGGCGGCCTGCGGATGATCTTCCAGTGTAATCAGGCGAGTAGGTTTAAAAACCAGGGATAGGGCCCATTCCTCCAGTTTTCCGGTATCCCGGGGCGCGATGTCCTGAACGGCTAACCACCACGCGCCTTCGGTGAGCTCTCCCAGCATGCCTTTCAATGTCGGCGTATTGGCCAGGGTATACGTTTTGCGGATCTTATTTTTCCCTCCCCCTCCTTATCGTGTAACAAAGCCTTTTTATTGGAAGGCGCCACCAGGGACACCTTCAGGTCGCCGATATAAGAATGGGTGATGCGTACGCTTACCTCCAGGTTGGTTACGGCCCCTTTCTCTTTCACCTGGATTGGGGCCGCTATGCCCTCATATTGGTTGTCAGAGATAGCTAAGTCCGGCGCTGAGCGCTCATTGAATTTTCGGGGTTGCACTACTTCCTGTTCAATTGCTTTGGCTACCGCTTTATAAGCATTCACCTTTCCGTAGCCGAACCATTGGGAGTGGCCCTTTTCATCATAGGCGCCCAGCGCAAGGCCTAGCTGCCGGTCTTTTCCGGTATCCACGATCTTATCCGCCGTCGTTTGCAGAATAGTCCTCACCTCTTTGGCAGAAAGGCTGGGATTAGCGGAGAGCACCAGGGCCGCCACGCCCGCCACCAGAGGGCAGGCACTGGAAGTACCGCCGAAAGCGGAGGTATAATCGGAGGAGTCGTAGCCCGCCCGCCCGCTGCGGTCGGTCGTATAAACCGCCCGGCCCGGGAAGGGAGGAGGAACTTTAGGATAAGTTGGTTCCGGGCCAATGCTCGGATAGGCGTTGTTGCTGGGGGCGCAGGCCGAAATCTCTGCCCCCCAGTTGCTGTAGGCTGCTTTCTTATTGAGGCTGGTGCAGGCCGCCACCGCCATGACATCCGGATGGGCCGCAAAGCCGTTGTACCATCGGGTAGGCCCTTGCAGGCGGCCGCCGGGCCAGCCCCGCTCTTCGACCGTCCCGTTGACCGGGCGGTTGGCGTTGCCCGCCGCGAAGCAGATGACACAGCCCTTGCCACCCCGCCCTTCGGTTGCCGCCCGGTGGAGGGCAATGTGTTGCCGGACACTCAGCGGGAAATTGGCGGCCGCAACGCCCCAGCTGTTAGAGATCACCGCGGCTCCCTTTTCTATCGCCCAGTCGAACAATAGCTCGATAGCATTATCATCAATAGTGCCCGAACTGTGGATGGGCATCAGGGCACAACCCGGAGCGGCGCCCACAATACCCCAGTTATTTTCTTCGGCGACGGCCAAGCCAGCGCAAGCCGTCCCGTGATTTTCCTGGCTGCCGGCTGTCGGAGGGCCACCGCCGGGATTCCTCAGGTTGAGGGAGCTCACCACCTTTCCCCGCCCACTGAAATCCCGGTGGTTGAGGTCAATAAAATCGTCGACGACCGCTACGATGATGGAGCGTTCTCCCCGGGTAATGTCCCAGGCCCGGCCTGCGTCGATGTGCGCGCCACTATCCAGCTGCAGCCCCCCATCGTGCTGCAAATACCACTGATGCTTAAACAAGGTATCGGCCGGCTCATAATAGTGCAGGCTGGGGATTGCCACGTTGGCCTCGCAATACTGCACTTCGGGCAGTTCGTTCAGCTGGTAGGCCAGCTTCAAGGGATTGGCGCGGGCATCAGCCGATAAGCGAAAAATAAAGACGTTCTCCAGCCCCTTTATTTCTTTCACCCGGATCAAGCCTTCCCGGGCCATCAGCTCCTTGCGGGCCGCATCAGAGCAGTCGGGGCCGAACTGCACCGTCATCTCATCGGTCAGGTAAAAACGCCCCAGAGGATCATTACCGATCGAATATACATGCGAAGCAAAGGCGACCTCCCGGCTGGCCCGCGTGCGGGCCATGGCTTCGTCCAGCCCGCCGCGATCCACGGTGAGGACCGACAGGCCTTGTTGGCCCAGCTCCTGTTGTATTTTGCCTCCCACTGCCCGGCTTATGGCTTCCTGGTCCGCACCTGGCATGGAGCGGATGGTGAACGCATCGGGCACTTTGCTGATGGCCAGCTGCCGCCCGCCGCGGATCAGAGGGTAAGGTAGGTTTGGGTTGGATGGGTTCATGGTTATATTGTTGTCCCTTCGACAAG
>JAGQXQ010000272.1 GCA_020436535.1 Phaeodactylibacter sp. | reverse complement strand
CTGATGGAAAACTGGAACCCGAACAATACCAGTGCTACGATAAGGACGAATTTCAAAGGGGTATCGGCCATCAGGATAGTGGCCACCAACCCCAGGAACATGATGGCGCCTCCAATGGTAATGGTGTTTTTTCTCGCCTTGTCTACACTGGCGCCGCCCCCCATCAAGCGCCCGGCGTACCAGCCGCCGGCAATGCTGCCCACCGCAGCCCCTACGTAAGGCACCCAGGCGAACAACCCAATTTGCTTGACGTCGAAGCCGTAGGTGTCGGCCAGGTATAAAGGCATCCACCCTACGAACAGCCACCAGATCGGCTCCAGGAAAAAACGGGACACCAATACCGCCCAGGACTCCCGGTAAGAGAGGATCTTAGCCATTGGCAGCGGCTTTTCTTCGGCCGCGTCCTCTTCGGCCTGCACCTGGCCCGAAAGGATGTACTGCCGTTCACTTTCTTCCAGCCAGGGGTGCTTGTCCGGCGTCGTTTTATTTATGATGAGCCAGGGAATCACCCAGACAATACCCAGCAGGCCGACGATCAGGAAGGTAATCCGCCAGCCGAAGCCCAAATAGAGCATAGCGATCAGGGGCGGGGCTATGACCGAACCGATCGAGGCGCCCGAATTGAAGATGCCCTGGGCAATAGCCCGCTCTTTGACCGGAAACCACTCGGCATTACTCTTTACGGCACCCGGCCAGTTGCCGGCTTCGGAAAGCCCAAGGGTAGCCCGAAAAAAGCTGAAAGAAAACAGGCCGCGGGCAACGGCATGTAAGGCCGTAGAAGCGCCCCAGACTGCAATACTGATCACGTAGCCCATGCGGGTGCCCACCCAGTCGAACATGCGCCCGGAAAGGGACTGCCCCAGGGCATAGGCCACCATAAACACGTTGAGCATGATCGCGTAATCATAATTGGTGAACCCCAGTTCATCCTGTATGCTGGGCCACATCACCGCCAATGCCGACCGGTCAATATAATTGATGATGGTCGCCAAAGCGATCAAACCAATGATCCACCATCTTAATCCTTTTAGTTTCATTGTTATAGGGTTTTACAAGAAGTCCTCCCGGTATGGGCTGAACACATCAATCAATACGCCCGGCTTTTTACATACACACCCATGCATCACATGAGGCGGTATGTAATAGGAATCTCCCGCTTTGATGGTTTTTACCTGGCCGCCGATGGTCATTTCAAATTCACCGCTGGCCACATAGGTCACTTGCGAATGATAGTGCTGGTGTAATTGGCCTACCCCTCCTTCTTCAAACTTGGCTTTGACGAGCATGATCTTATCATCCATGCCGTGGATTTGCCGTTGAATTTTCGGGTCAACCTGTTCCCATTTTTCTTCTTCGTCGAAAAAGAATTCTTTGCTCGGCTTAACTTTACTCATTGTTGATATTTTTTGTTTAACTATCAGCATCTTAGGAGACAGCGGCAAAAAATGCTCTGTTTTGCCCCAGTCCTAGCTCCTCCGCTGAGTAGCTTCGGCGCTCGCGAAAAGAGAGACAGAGCATTTTCTGCCTTTGCTCCCTTTGCTCCGTCGCCGGAGCGGCTTTGGCGCATAGGAGACAGGGTTTGGGGCAAACAAAGGCAAAAAATGCGGCTTTCCATTAGTGCTAAATAGTTACTTTTTAAAAATATAGAACGGCCCTTGCCATTCGTATTTCTCGCTGTTTATTTCCAGTTTGTGATTTGCATCTTTATCCGCATTTATATTTGACAGCGCCACCTCCCATTTCATTCCATCTGTTTTTTCAAAATGAAAAACCGTGTATTCGGAATCATCATGAATTACCTCCACTGATTCGATGCTGCTGAAAGGGCTGTGCGGGATCTCCTCCACCGGATTGTATTCCCCATGTGGTTCGACGATGGAAATAAATATTGTATTTTTCTCTCCTTTTCTTCTGATGACAAATGCGGGATCGTGCCTTAAATTAAATTCAGGGTCGTTGGCACCGGAGCGGACAAAGATCAATTCATCCTTATTGGAAACGGCAGACGTCAATGAACAAAAACGGCCACGATTGAACCAGGTGATCTTGGCATTTTTATCTTCCGTACTCCCCGTTGCTTCTTTCCACATATGCTGATAGCCGTGAGCTGTGCCCAATGGAGAAAGGGAATTTAATGCGGTATTGTATTTAAAATTGGTTTGCAACAAATGGCCTTGAAACCAAATTGGCAGATCATATTGATTTTCTTTTTCCGAATTAATTTTAAATACATCGATCAAAATGGGCTGTTGAAAATCATCAGCCTTCATCAAAATCAATGTGCGGTGCAATTCGACCCCTTCA
>JAGQXQ010000271.1 GCA_020436535.1 Phaeodactylibacter sp. | reverse complement strand
AAGCCCGCTGTCTGCGCTGTTGATTGGTGCGGGCAGTTGTCCATACCGGTGGGAGCGTTGTAGGACACTACTGCGCTGCACTGGCCGGGGTCGTTGTTCCTGGCAATGTTTGCCGGGCAGTTGATGGTTGGGGGGGTATTATCCAACACTGTTATCGTAGCTGTACAAGTACTGCTGGCTCCGGTAGGATTACTAACCGTCAGGGTTACGTTTGTCGTACCCAATGAGTAAGGGCCGACAGGACTGACACTAAACGTCAGTCCATTTCCACTCGTATCGGTGGACCCATCGTCAAAATCACTGGCTAAAGCCGTACCCATACAATTCGCATCGGCAGATACCGTAATATCTTTGCAGGCAGCTACCGGCGGTAGGATACAATCCTCGACGGTAACGGTGAAGTTGCAATAAACGAAAACTCCGCCTTCGCTAGTTACACCATATACATAATACCTAATGGGCGTTTCGCCTAAGGGGAAAAAACCGCCACTGTCTATTCCATAACTTTTAACAAAGGATAAAAACGAGCAGTTATCCGTAGGCGTAACCTCATAAGTAACGTTGGCGCCGGCGCCACACTGACCGGTCTCGCTATCAATGTTGACGGTAAAATCGGATGGACAGCTGCTGAACGTCGGAGCTTCCGTATCCTGAACCAAAACTCTGAATGCGCAATAAGCCCTATTTCCATTTACATCATATGCATCGAAACCATTCAAGGTACTTCCTACCGGGAAAAAACTACCACTGGCTAATCCATTTCTTTGTTCAATGTATTGGACCTCGCAGTTATCGGTAGCGGTTACCTCGTAGGTCACGATGGCGCCACAGGTTCCGGGATCATTGTCTACCGTGATATCGCCCGGGCAGGTAATTATCGGGCGTACCTGATCTTCCACCTTTATGGTATGGGAACAAGACTCAATGACAGCGCCATTTTCATCTTCCACGGTCCAGGTTATTTCTTGTTCACCCACCTCATAAGGCCCGGCCGGATATGGACCGGAAACGGGGGGGCTGCCACAATCGGAATAAGCTATGGCTTGCAGGTTCTGGGCTAATATGTCCGCCTCATCTATTGAACAATTACTAGAGTTGTCGGGGACGTAGACGGTAAAGATCTGGGTCGCACAAAAGATTTGTACCGATTTACTATCCGTGACGGAAACGGTGAAGGAACAGGTGGAGGTATTCCCGGAGCCGTCGACAGCCTGGAAGGTGTTGGTGGTGACACCGACGGGGAAGAGCGATCCGCTGGCCAGGCCGGCGGTTTGGGTGACGGAAATAGAGCCACAATTACCGGGCTGACTCGGCGTAGTATAGTTGACTTCGGCTCCGCAATCACCCGAAAAGTTACCGGTAGAGACTGTTATATTTGGTGGACAGCTGGCGGAGAGGTCGGGCACGCTCACCGTTACTTCCTGAACTGGAGAAATTGACTGCGCGCACCCATTTCCAGGACAAACCGGTTTCACCCGGTACCAACGAGTAGCCGATAGCGCTCCGGTATTAAACTGGCCGTTTTCTCCTCCGGAAATATTTACAAAGGGGCCACCCGGTCCGACGTCCGATATTTGCCATTGAAAGGCGCACGTTTCCGACCCCACCCCGTCAAAAGCAGCGTACATTAGGAAATTATCTCCAGGACAAATAACCGGCTCTCCCCCATAGCCAATGGTAGGATGACTATCCAGCAGGTACACCAGAACCTCCGGAGAAGTCACTTTACAAATACCTTCTATAACGCCCCTAAACTTAACCGCATCAGTCGAGACGTTAGAATCCCAAATGTAAGTATCGCCGGTAGTCAAATCCTGCCAATCCGATTCGCTTTGGCAACCGGTGTAGGCGTTGCAATACTGAATTTTCTTAACAGAAGCACTGGAAGCAGTACCGCTCAGGTTAAAGGTAATCGGCGTTCCCTTACACACCGTGGTTGCGGAGGCCGTAAGAGTCGGGGTTGCGGGAGGTATTACTTTATACAATATGGTGGCATCTTGGGCCAGTACTTCCCTCCAGGACTCACTTATTTCCATAAAATAGATGCCACTTTGGGTAGGCGTGTACAGGATTCTAGGCAAATTGTCTGTAAAACCGTCGTTTTGGGCAACTATCGTGTGCCCATCCGGGCCATAAATACGCAAGAAGGGATCTGCACCGGTAGTCGCTTTAAATTCGTAGGTATCCCCGGCCTTTAAATCGAGTACCCAGGCGTTAATACGGCCGGCGACCGCCCCTACACTCTCATAGTAATCACATGACATACCGAGTGGGGATTGCTGGGTGGGTTGATAAGCATACCGCCAGTTGTACTCTATATTCCATTTATGCCGGGTGTCTATGTTAATAGGGAAAGTCGGTGAAGTGTTATAAACATCGTCGGCACTGGGAAAGGTACTTCTGAAATCAAATACAGAAGCGTTGTCTGCTCTACCCTCAAAACAATGGTCCCAAAGAGGATTATATTGCCATCTCAAATTTGGATCCCCCAAGCCAAAGGGAGGATCCTCAAAATCATCATCTTCCCAAGCTTCAAGATAGGTAAATAGATCATTCAATTGGGCCGATTGTATCTCTATGCGGTTGTTTACTAAATGTCTTGCCGCCAGCTCCCCGGTAGACGTTCCGTTTCCATAAGTGCAATCTCCACCCGAACTACAGGTTAGTAAATCGCTTCTGTATTCAGATCCGCCGACACCTACTGAAAAGTAAACCAGAGCGGTATAGTGTTTGGTCCCCAGTGTATAGCAGGAGTTTGGGTCGAAGAAGCTACCTTCTGTGCTCCTTACTTCTCCCACGCGGGCGGATACACTCACTGCGGGAGTCGTATACTGGCTATAACCAAGATTAGCCAGGCACACGGATATAATTAATGATAGATACATTTTTTTCATAACTGCTTGTTTTATTTTATCACATAGAAAAACACCTGAAGACCATATCTATAGATCCCCGGCAAAGATGGCGGTACAAACAAAAAAGGACTTCCAATATTTGGTCAAAAATCACCAACTATGTTGCATGGGCTAAGAAAGCGTCAGCATTTACTGGGGGTGGGGCAAATTGCCGGGATTCGATGGGCTGGATATTAAGCATTGGGCTTACTTGCGAACTTCACTGGGGCCAACGCCAAAGGTTTCCAGGAAAGCCTCGGAAAAACTGGCGAACCCCTTTCCCCCACCGTGCCGGTAAGGGCATGCTTGGAGGTGGTGCTTTGGAAGCGAAAATGCCAGATTTTGGGTTCTCACAAGGCTCATTTTTTCGCGCATAGCGTTCGACTGAGCTCACGCCGAAGTCAGCGCTACGAGCGAAAAAATAGCCGCTGTGAGGTTCCAAAGGCTGGCATTTGCAGCCCAAATAGCCTGCCCCGTACACGCAGTGTCGGGGACTACCTCCAAACATGCTCTAAGGGCACAGGCAAAAGGGGTTCGTCTTGCTGGGGAAGGTTTAAGAACCTATCCCAGCGGAACT
>JAGQXQ010000270.1 GCA_020436535.1 Phaeodactylibacter sp. | reverse complement strand
GGATGTGCGTTGGCTATAAATGAAAAATCACTCATCTCTTTTCACTTTACATTATATTGTGAAGAACAAATATATAGTCTGCGCTACTCGCGCCATACTTTTTAACGGAGAAAAATGCGCCCGGTTCGAATTTAGGGCCAATTAAAGAGGGCTTTTTGTTAAATACAAGTAAAGTAGTAAATAAAAGGCCTGGACGGAAGGAGGCGGGTTGAATAAATGGAGAGGAACAGCAGCCTCCAAACAAGCGCTGAACGGGGACAGGCTGGCGGCGATGGGCAACCTGTCAGGGCTTTCCCTTGCCACCCATTTTCATCAATACCAGTATCAAAATGCCCAGCCCCAATCCCAGCGCCAGCCCCCGGGGCCACCAGCTGCTCCAGAAAGAGGGGCGGATCAGTGGGCTGTTGTCACCGATATTGACAAAGGCGGCCCAGTAGAAGGGGTGCTTCTGGCTGGCCGGCGCTTCGATGTACTTCAGCTTAGCAGCTTGCAGGGCGATATCCTTGGGTTTTCCCTGGGCTAAGTTTTCGTAATAATACGCCATAATGCGGGCAGTAGCAGCATCCTGAGCTTCCCACAGGCTCATGGTGACGCTGGGGCAGCCGGTATGCAGGAAGCCACTGGCCAGGCTGAGCACTCCCTCGCCCTGGATGAACTTGCCATAGCCCGTTTCACAGGCGCTGAGCACAGCCAGGCGCGCATTCAAGTGCAGGTTATACAATTCGTAGGTGTGCAGGAGGTTGTCTTCCAGCGAGTCGGTGGCTGCTCCAAAAATAAGTTTGGAATAGAGCGGGGCCTCATTGTCGGCAGTGCCATGCATGGCCAGGTGGATCAGCCCGTAATCCGGAGCGTTTTTTTTGAAGGATAACTCCGTGGCGGAAGCCCCGAAGAAGAAGTCTCCATCAAAGTATCTGGCCAGGGCCTGTACCTCCTGTTGGGCGCCGGGAAGTGCTCCCGGCCCAGACCGTAGTTGTCCTATCTTTCCGGACTGGGCCACCTCCGTACTACTCTGGTAGGAAGGTGCAAAAGCCAGGCACCGGACCGCCCCACTCCGCTGTGGGCTGCCTTTCTTCTGATTGAGCAGCAAGCCGGCGGAGGGGCTGTAATGGATCTGGTAACGGTTCAGTAAAAAATCGAGCTGGCTATAGTTAGGAGCGTGATCGGAAGGCTCTTTGGCCAGCAGAGTCTCGAACGGGATGAAGTTGAGCACTTCATCGGCAACAATGATCAGCTGCCTGGCGTCGGGGCAGGCGTCCAGTACGGGCGCCAGGAGGAGCTGATAAAAGGCATAGGCAGGTTGGGAATAGGCCTGGTAGGCTTCCATCGCCGTTCCGGCAGGAGGATGGGCTAGCTGGTTGCGAAACTGGAGGGCCGTTTCCTCGAAGCCTTCCGGCTTTTCGAGTTGCTTAACCAGAATGCCCTGGGTACTGATGCAGAATACAAACAGCGCGCTATCTCCTACAAAGAATTCTATCAACAGGCGCTCCTTAGTCAGGAGTTTTCCCTGAATATCCGCCAGCCGGATAGCCGGGAGTTGATACTTCAGGTTGTAATAGTCAGGGTACTCTTGCTCCAGGGTGCGGATCAGTTCTTCCAGGTTTCGATTCAGGTCGAAGGCCTTGTTTTGCCAAAGGGCCGTTTTCAGGCTATCGGGTTCTTCCGGCCGTTGTTCCTCGAACAGTTGTTTTTGATAGAAAGCAAGGTCCCGCTTGAGGGTGTTTTCCAGTTCCCGAAGGCTATCCGGAATAGCGGTAAACAGTTTGGCTTCCGAATCCTGCAGGCGCTCCTGCATGAGAATGGCCTTGTTGCGTTCCGCAAATTCAAAGGCTTGTTCCAGATATTGTTCTTTTCCTTCCAGTTCGTACAGCCTGAGAGCCGTAGCAATGGCATTCTCATAGATTTTCTTGGTGTTCTGGCTGAGTTGCTGTTTAGAGCCCAACGCCAGGAATTCCCGCCGTAGCTTGTCGGTCAGCTCGCCCAGTAGCCGGTAGGTGTCCATGGCCAACAGCAGGCTTTTGGGGTCCTCGGATTGGTGGTCGTAGTATTCGTAAAGAACGGCGGCTTTCAGCTCCAGGGTTCGCAGCATTTCGAGCCGGTTGCTGACGCCGTCGAGTGTTGGGTTAGGAAAGGGTGCTTCGGCAGCCAGCCCCGGGCTAAGCACAGCCAGGGCCTGCTGCGCCTGTTCCAGTGCTTCGGTATACCTGCCGCTCTTCCAGAGGACTTCGCCTACCATCCGGCGCCTTTCAGACATGCCGGGGTGTCCGGCTCCAAAAGTGTTTTGGAATTCGGCCAGCGATTGCTGCATCATATCCAGTGCTTTGGCGTATTGGCCCTGTTGCAGATATGCTTGTCCAAAATTGCGAAGGATCGCATAGTGTTCAGGCCGGCCCTGTTCCGACAAGCTGAGGGCCTGCTGCAGGTAGGGTAGTGCCTTTCCCGGTTCCTCATCCAGCAGGTAGTTCCGGGCGATAGCGTTGTAATTTTGGATGAGCCGTTGGGCTACCTCCGGCCCGGAGGCATCCTCCAGCAATTTTTTGCTGGCCTCCAGTGTTCGGATGGCGGCTTCCTGGTTGCCTTGCAGGGCAAAGGCCAGAGCGAGGTTGTTGTAGGTAATGAACTTGCTAAGGGCATCGTCATTGCTTAGCGCTTTCATCCGTATGGCCTTTTCATAGTATTCAACGGCCTGGCTGTAATCGCCTTTGGAATAATAAAATCCCCCGATATTATTGTAAACGCCGCTTAAAAAAGTGGAATCCTGATTACTAAGGACAGGGTAGCTGAGAAAAGCAGCTACGGCTTGGTGGGAAATATCCAGGGCTTTGTCATAATCACCGAGCGCGTCGTACAATACTCCGTACAACTGGAAGATAATAGGAAAGCTGGTTTTGTCTTCCAACTGAAAACTTCTGGCGGCCGCCAGCGCCCGGCCGAGGGTAGCTTCAAGGCTATCGTAGGCAGAGGAATAGTAATAGCCTACGGCCTGGCCGATATAGCAAAAGGTGAGGTCTTCCCCTTTTTGGGCCTCTCTGAATATAGGCGCTGCCTGTTTATAATAGTAAATGGAACTGTCCAGCATGCCCTCTCCCAGCAAGATCTCCCCCCTTCGGAAAAAGGCGTAACCCAGCAAAGTGTCCTGGGCGGAGAGGAATTTACGGCCGCTGGAAATAGCCCGGGCGTTGTACCGTAGCGCCTTTTCATTTTGATCGCTAAAGTAATAGTTAGAGGTGATCTGGCTTAGGCAGTGGGTGTAAGCGCTCCATTCCCGATGCATTTCGAACCAGGAAAGGGCCTGTTTCAGGAGGAGGATGGCCTGGCCGTATTGCTCTTGCCGGTAGAGCGAGTCCGCTTGTTCCATCCACCTTTCTCCCTGGTTGCCCATTGGACCGGGGCCTGGTTCCAACTGGGCAAAAATTACCTGCCTGCAGCAGGCCAGCAGGGCCAGCAGGAAGAGTAATATGATGTGGCCTTTACGCGGCCTGATAGCCTGGAGCATTAATTTGTATCATTTTTATTCGCTGCAAGGCTCCGTTAGGGTAAGCGTATAGCTGCCCCCCGGCCTGGTTCCTTCATTCCAGCTAATGGTGATTTGAATGGAAGATATACTATCGGTGTTGATAGAGCCTGGTAAAGTGAAGGTGGCATTTTCCTGGCCTCCTACGGTTATCGGATTTAGGTTTGTTGGCGTCGCAGGAAATATCTTCTCCCCGTTTTCCATGGTAATGACGCTGGTCAATGTGGTGATGTTTTCCATATCCTCGCTGCAATTGTTCAGGCTGCAGACCAGTTTATCCTGTCCACTTTCTTCAAGGAATTGATAGCAGGTAGCTGTATCACAGCTGGGCGTTCCCAGCAATCTTTTTAGCAAAAGGGTGTCAATGTTCTTGGAGATCTGGACATTGTAAATACTCAGCTTCTTATCGTTTACCATACCATCGTCTCTTTTTCGGGAGTTATTGGTGCATTGAAAAAAGATAGAAGCGGCGCCGATGATCAATAAACCGGCAGCAAGTGATTTTGTGAAGGGCATAATCTTATGGTTTGAGTTATGGGTTTCAGCAATTAACCAGCAACAAAATACTAAATTATCGAGCGTAGGAGTAATCAGGGTGTAACTATTCCGCAATTGGCGCTTAGCTGTTGGCCATTGGCGGCCGATGCCCATAAAAATGGGAGCTGGGCTTAATCTGGCGGTTTTTTGCTTAAGAACCTGGCCTTAAGGGCATGTACCTGCTAACCGCCAAAAGCTAACTGCTCACATCAGGATTATGAATTTTCTACTCCGCTATGCTTTCCTGTTGATGGCAGTAAACCAGTAAAAGTAACCATCTCTTGGGGAAAAGGGATTTTTTCTCCAATTTTAGGCGGAAAGGAAAGAGACCAATCGCTAGCAGAGAAAATCTATGAGCAACGAAACCGAACAACAATATCTTGATGCCCTCCTGGCTGGCGATCGGGATGCCCTTCGGCTATTATACGATAAACACCTGCCTCGCATCATAAAGTATGTAACACAAAACAGCGGTTCGGAGGAAGACGCCTACGATATCTTTCAGGAAGCTATTCTGGTCATTTTTAAAAAGGCAGAGCGCGACGGGCTTCGGTTAACGGCTACTTTCTTCACCTATTTGTACGCCGTCTGCAGCCGCATGTGGCTGCAAAAACTGAAAAAAAGAAAGCGGCGGGGAGTAACCTTTTCTGAACCAGAGGAATATACGAACACGGAAACGGAAGGTATCCAGGAGATCATGGAAGAAGAGGAGCGCTATCGCCTCTACCGGGCCAAGTTCAGGGAGCTAAGCGAAAATTGCCGTAGAGTGATGTCTCTTTACTTTCAGAAAGTACCTATGGAGGAGATCGCCCAACTGATGGGATTTGCCAGTGTGAATTACGCCAAGAAGCGCAAATATCAATGTAAGGAAAAGCTGGTCAGCCTGGTCCGTGCAGACGAATCATTTAGCCAATTACTCTGAATTTTAAACGATGGAGGATCAATACGCCCATTACGAAGAAATAGAAGCTTACCTGGAAGGCCAGCTTAAAGACGGCGCTTTGCAAGCATTTGAGGCCCGGATGAATGCCGAGCCGGAGCTGGCCCGGGAGGTGTTGCTGCACCGCGAACTGAGGCAAGCTCTTTCTGAACAAAAAACGATGGGCCTGGAAGATACACTGCTCTCCATCAGAAAGGAACGGCAAGCTCAGCAACCTCAGGCCCGGATGCGGCGCCTGCCCACCCGCCTGCGCCTCATTGCGGCAGCCATCTCCTTCCTGGCCATTGTCGGCCTGGCTTACCTGCTCTGGCCCGCCAGCGAAGCCTCTCTGATGGCTACCTACTATGAACCTTATCCCCTGTACCTGAATACCCGGTCTGCCGATGCCGCGCCCGATTCCGGTGAGGCTTCTGTCCGGAGCGAGCAACTGGAGGCCGCCTCCGTCCAGTACCAATCCGGAAATTATGCCGCCGCGCTTCCGGCTTTTCAGGCCCTGATCAATAGTACGGATCAAAATGCTCCTTACCATTTCTACGCCGGCATTTGCCAATTGGAGCTCGGCCGCCCCCTCGAAGCTGCTATCCATCTGGAAGCGGCCGCCGCCCGTCAGGATGCTCAGTTTACGCAGCCGGCTACCTGGTACCTGGCCCTGGCTTATCTGCAACAAGGCAAGAAAAGCGACGCCCGCGCTGTTTTGGAAAAGGTTGCGCGCGAAGAGGGAGATTACAGCCAACCGGCCGGGCAGTTGTTGAAGGAGTTGGATTAGCTTCCCGGGAGGGTTCGGAATTCGGTGTTCGCGGGTTCGCAAATTGGCCTACCGAATACCGCAGTTCGCAGGTTCGCAATTCGCTGTTCGCAACTCCAAACCCCGAATACCGAACACCGCCGTCTACAGAGCGTCCTTCCGAACTCCGAACCCCTTCTTTTGCCTTTTAAATTGCTTTTTCTCCATTTACTTTTTGCCGCCTGCATAGAGCGCCGTATTTTCATCGGCTCAAGTAAAAACTACTTTCTTGATGAATTTCGAGGGCCGGTTGAAAGCCGGAAAAAGAAGGCCCTGCAGCATTTGTTGAAGCGCCGTTCTTCCAGCTTTCGGGTGGCTTCATGTTACCAAATTTGTCAGGGAAACAAAACCATGCTAATGACAAAATTTTACGCCTTTTTATCAGTATTTTTCTCGCTCATGCTGGCCTCCCCCTCCTACGGCCAGCTTTCCTTTTCCAATGGCAATGATTTATTGTCCAATTCCAGCTTTCACAGCGGGGTGGCCATTGCCGTTGTGGATATGAACAGCGATGGGCTGGACGACATCGTTCGCTTGTCTCAGGGCCGGGAGTTGCATATAGAATATCAACGGCCCGGTGGGGCTCCCTTCCTAAACTATTTTTTTGGCAGCCTGTCCGGACAGAGCCAGTGGAGCATGTGCGTGGCGGATGTGGATAACGACGGTTACAATGATGTACTGGCCGGCGGGCGCTATGATGACATCAAACTGGTTCGCGCCATGGAAGGCGGCGCCAATTATGAGATGAGTACGCTGCCCGGCCCGGGCCTCTTCGTTCAGGGCTCCAATCTGGTGGACATCAATAACGATGGCTGGGTCGATTTTTTTGGCTGCCACGACGATGGCGAAAGCCGCATCTGGGCCAACGATTCTACAGGCAATTTTACGACAGCCGATGAGTGGATCGATATGGCCACCGTTCCCACCTCTGACAATTCGGGCAACTACGGTAGCATCTGGACCGATTTCGATAATGACGGCGACATCGACCTTTACATCGCCAAGTGCCGGCAAGGGGTTAACAACCCTTCCGACCCGCGCCGCATCAATGCGCTTTACCTCAATACCGGTGACAATAACTTCATCGAAGCCGCCGATTCCTTCAACCTCAAGATCGGCGCGCAATCCTGGACGGCCGATTTTCAAGACATAGACAATGACGGCGATTACGATTGCTTCATTACCAACCACGATGTGCCGAGTATGCTGCTGGAAAATGACGGCGCCGGCCATTTTACAGATATTACTGAGGGCAGCGGCATCAATATAGCCGGCCTGCCCATTCAGGGGGTTATGCGGGATTTTGACAACGACGGTTTTGTCGACCTGCTGGTTGCCGGCACCCGGCAGCACCTGTTCCTCAACAACGGCGATAAAACGTTTACGGAAGTGCAGGGCGTTTTCAACAACAACAATATGGAATCCTTCGCCATTGGCGACCTCAATCACGATGGCTTCCTCGATATCTATGGTGGGTATGCACAAGTGTACACCACGCCCAGCAATATCGATGACGTGATCTGGCTGAACGATGCGGGCAGTGGCCATAATTTTATAGCTGTAAGCCTGGTGGGAATAGAAAGCAACCGCAACGGCATCGGCGCCCGTATTGAGGCCTATGGCCCCTGGGGCCTTCAGGTGCGGGAAGTACGCGCCGGAGAGAGTTACGGGATCATGAATTCTATGACCCAGCATTTTGGCCTGGGCGAACATGAGAGGGTCGATTCGCTGGTCATCCATTGGCCCAGCGGCAACATCGATACTGTACAAAACCTGGCCGCCAACCAGTTTGTCACGGTCATAGAAAACAGCTGTACTTCGCCGGCGGCCTACATCGATTACGAGGGCAGCACTGTGATGTGCGAAGGAGATATCCTGCCGCTGTTTGCCCCGGAAGGGTTTACCTACCTCTGGAGTACCGGTGAGACTACTCAATCGATTGTGGCGGCTCAGGCCGGCAGCTATAACGTAACGGTTTATAATGGGTCGGACTGTTTCGGCGTGTCGCCTAGTGTGATCATTACCCTCAATCCGGACGCTACGCCTTCTATTTCGGCCGAAGGGGATACCCGCTTTTGCCGGGGCGGTTCGGTCATCCTGGTGGCCTCGGAAGCAGAAAGCTATTCCTGGTCGAACGGGGACGCCACACTCTTTACAGAGGTGACAGAAAGCGGAGACTATACCGTCACCACCCCTGGCCTGTGCCAGGAATTTACTTCCGAGCCGATAAGCGTTACCGTTCTGGAATCTCCGGCGCCGGAAGTGGAATCGGCGGCTTTTGTGAACGGCCAGGCGGAAATCTCCGCCCTCGGCACCAATATTTTGTGGTACGATAGCCAGGATGCTACCGATCCCATCGCTGCCGGTAGCCTGTTGGCCACTCCGGTTGATTCCGATACCGCTTTTTATGCGGAAAATGTCACCCTCTATCCAGGGGACCAGTTCCTCACCGGCATGCCTTCCCATCAGGGAGGGGCTTACAGTGGCAATCAATACAACGGGGCGGTCATTTTTGATTGCCTCAGCCCCTTCACTTTGCAGGAGGTTTTGGTGTACACCGACACCGAAGGCCCCCGCGTTATTGAACTCCAGGATGCGGGTGGCAATGTATTGCTCAGCCGACAGGTAGACATCACCCCTGGCCTTCAGGTGCTGACGCTGAATTTCGACATAGAACCGGGCACAGATCTTTCTCTGACCACCAATACCGACTTCAACCTGAGCCAGTTTGGCTTCGAGAGTGCGCGCTTGCGCCGCTCCGACCAGAATGTGAATTATCCTTATGGAGTGGAGGATGTAGTTGAGATCAAAACCTCCAACCTGGGCGAAGACCGCTATTACTATTTTTTCAATTGGAAGATACAGAAACCAAGTTTTGAGTGCGTCAGCGAGCGGGTGGAAATAGCCTTGATGGTGGTGGGGACAGATGACCTGGTGACGGGCAGCAATGAGTTGGCCGTACTGCCCAATCCGGTATCCGCCTTGCTGGAAGTGCGCTTGCCGGAGTTGCAGCAAGAGGCCGCGGCGCTAAAAGTGTATGATGCTACGTCCCAGTCTGTACAAGAATACCGCGTTCGCCGGGGGGATTCCCATATTCAGCTGGATATGGCCGAATTGCCTGCCGGGCTGTACTTCATTCAGCTGATGGATGAGAGGGTGCAGTATGCGGCCAAAGTGGTGAAGAAGTAACAGATAATCA
>JAGQXQ010000269.1 GCA_020436535.1 Phaeodactylibacter sp. | reverse complement strand
AAAGCCCTTTCTCATTCTCATTCCTACAGGAAATATTTCACCAAATTCTAAACATGAGCTTTTTCAATAAATTCTTCAGTAAGGAAAAAAAGGAAGACCTCGATAAAGGGCTGGAAAAGACCAAAGAAAGCTTCTTTGGGAAACTGACCAAGGCCGTTGCCGGAAAAACAAGCGTTGACGATGAGGTGCTCGACGAACTGGAGAATATACTGATTACCTCCGACGTAGGCCTGGACACCACCGTGAAGATCATCGAACGCATCGAAGCACGCGTCGCCCGCGATAAATACCTCGGGACTTCCGAGCTCAATGAGATCCTGCGGGATGAGATCGTACAATTGCTGGCCGAGAATAATACGGCCGATATGGAGGATTATACCCTGCCGTCTACGGAGAAGCCCAGCATTATCCTGGTCGTAGGGGTCAACGGCGTGGGCAAAACCACTACGATCGGCAAACTGGCCCACCAGTATAAACAACAGGGAAAAAAAGTGGTGCTCGGCGCCGCCGACACTTTCCGCGCCGCCGCGGTGGACCAACTCCGGATCTGGTCCGAGCGCGTAGGTTGTGATTTCTACAGCAAAGGCATGCATACCGACCCCGCCGCCGTGGCCTACGAAACGGTTCAGCACGCTATCGATAACAACTGCGATGTAGCTATCATCGATACAGCCGGCCGCCTCCATACCAAGATCAACCTCATGAAAGAATTGAGCAAGATCCGCCGCTCCGTCGCCAAAAGCATGGAAGGCGCTCCTCACGAAGTCCTGCTCGTACTCGACGCCACCACCGGCCAGAATGCGTTTGAACAGGCCCGCCACTTTACCGACGCTACCGAGGTGTCCGCCCTGGCGCTTACCAAACTCGACGGCACCGCCAAAGGGGGCGTCGCCATCGGCATTTCCGACCAGTTTAAAGTGCCTATCAAATACATCGGCGTGGGTGAAGCGATCGACAAGCTGCAAGTGTTCAACAAACGCGCGTTTGTGAATTCTTTGTTTGAACAGTAACCACCTTACCGTTTCTTTGATTGACATTTCCCCCTCAACGGAAACGATCGTCTCCATCACAGTAGTCCACAACCTAAAAGTATCGGGGTTGGCCAGGGTGAAGTATGCCTTGTATTGAAGCCAGGAAAGTAAAAATCAAAAAAAAACACACTAAAAAAGAGAGAAATAATGATGAAAACAATCTTTCAATTCAAGAAATCGAAATTTATTTCAATTCAATTAATTGATTTTTAGTGTTTTATATATTTTTTTTGATTCATCAGAGTACAGTAATTCCGTGAATTGTACTTCGCAACCCCCTGATTATTGTAGATATTTGTATTGTCAACGATGAAGAACAACAGTTGGCGGGTTTCTTCGAAAGAGAAGAAAAAAGAAAAGACTTACTACTAACAAGAAAAAGAAGCTGATCAACAACTTCTTTTGGTAAGTTTTGACATAGGACGTAATCCCACGAATGCTTTTATATTATAATCCCATGTGCTATTATTATCCCATGAAAGATTTTCGGGGATATCAAAGGATATCCTCAATTTTGGTATGTAGATAGCCTCTCAAAGCTCTTTAAATAACCGGTCCATTTATGGGCCGGTTTTTTTATTTATAATAACCTCCGTTCCTTCTACGCACCCCATCTTATTAAAGTTACATCAAATTTAATTTTTTTTAATTTTTTTCGGGTGTACCAGGTTTTTTTGGTACAGCGGGCTTGTAAGCTCTAATGCCCGCGCAGTCTGCCAGGCTTTTCACCTAAGTTTCAGTGCAACCAAAGACAAATAGCGTTGAAACTCCTTTTGGTAAGCTTTATGGTTGGCTATGTTGGGTTCGAATACCTTTTCTGTTCGCTTTAGCGGGAGTAATTCCCGATACGCTGTTATGGCGCCAACCGCTTTCATGGCTACATAGGCGGCGCCGCGGGCAGAGGCTTCTTCTTGTTCGTCAGTAACAACCGGCAGCCCGAAGACGTCGGTGATGATCTGCACCCACAGCCGGGAGTGGGTGAACCCTCCATTGGCGATGACCTGCCTGGTTGCAGCGGGCATGCCCTTAAAAACATGATAAAGGCTGAATGCTACGCCTTCCAACACAGCGCGGTGGAAGTGCCCCGGCCCATGGTGGCGGCGCAGGCCGATAAAAGCGCCGCTGGCGTTGGCGTCCCAGATCGGCGCGCGTTCGCCCAGCAAATAGGGTATAAACAACAGGCCGCCTGCACCGGGCGGCAGGGTGGCGGCAGCTTGTTCCGACAAGCGATCCTGGCCCAGCAGTTCTGACAACCACTGGTAGGTTATGCCGCCGTTGTTGATGGCGCCGCCACATACAAACCATTCTTCGTCCAGCCGGTAATTAAAGATCTGTTTTTCTTCATCTATGGTTGGTTCTGAACGGATGGCCCGGATAGCGCCGCTGGTGCCGACTGTGAGGACCACTTCATCCGGACGGAGCGCCAGCCCACCCAGGTTGGCCAGGCAGCCATCGCTGCCACCCAGGGCCAGGGGCACGCCCTGATAGAGTGGCGGCAGGCCTTCATTTGTTAAAGTCAGGGTATGGGTAGGGCCGGCCAACCGGGGCAATTGTGTTTCCCGTATTCCGGCATAGGCTAATGCCGGCGGATGCCACTTCAACTCCCGAATGTCCATCAAACCGGTAGCGGAGGCCAGAGAGATGTCCGCCCGGCATTCGCCGCATAACCGCTGAAGGATGTAGTCTTTAATGGACAGAAAACGCGATGCCTGTTGAAATATTTCGGGGCTTTCTTCCTGCAACCACCGGAGTTTGCACAAAGGAGACATAGGATGGATGGGCGTGCCGCAGATTTTGTAAAAGGATCTGCCTTCAGCTGTCCCTTTGAGCTTTTCTGCCTGCTTTTCACTTCGGCGGTCGCTCCAGAGCAGCGCATTGGCCAGGGGCGTGCCGGCCTCATCTACGGCGATCAGGCTGTGCATGGCGCAGCTCAACCCAATGGCTTCTGGTGGATGTTCCAACTGCCGGGCGAGCTTTTCCAATATTTCTAATACGGCCTTAAGCAACGCCTCCGGCTCCTGCTCCTGAAAGCCGGGCTCCGGGCTGAGGGTAGGGT
>JAGQXQ010000700.1 GCA_020436535.1 Phaeodactylibacter sp. | reverse complement strand
ATTTACTTAATTTACATAGTACTAAAGGTACCGACTGAGCTGTCGGAAAGTCGTTCAAAAGCAGGGCTGTTTAATTCCTGAAAATGGATAGGTTCACCACATTCAACGGAGACGCTCCAACCTGCCGGGTAGGTTGGCGTACCTCCGATAAACACCATTCAATCCTCAAGGCTCCCAATCATCATTCAAATCCGATAAATAGGCATCGTGTGCCTGGACAAACTCATTTTTACCACCGAACCACTCCAACAATTGCGTCCTGGCCAGGAAAGTAGCTGCATCAGAAAGCAGGGCTTGGTAGGAAGAATAAGGCCAATCTCTATAATCCTTGAGGTATTTATGCTTTTGCGGATTCCAATGGATATAAAAGAGGATGCGCAGAAAATGACTCTCGTCGGATAACAGGCTTCGCTCAAATTTTTTCAAAGAGGCTGCTAACCCGGTTGTACCTTTTGTTGTAAGCCTTCGCGTAAGCATTAAACCAATGGCCAAATTTTGATGAAATCTTCTGGCTCGTTTTAATGTTCATCCGGGCCAGTTCTTCTTCATCTTTGATACGAATCAGGAAATGGAAATGATCGGGGAGCAGAGCGTAGGCGTAAACGTCGGCAATTGGAATGATATGCTTCCGGGCAAGCCGGAGAAAATAGTGATAGTTTTCTTCTTCCCGGTAAAGCAAATCTCTATTGTTTCCACGGTTGTAGATGTGGTAGGACTGACCGGGTTCTAAGGATATTTTGGGTGGCATGGAGGCAATCGTTTAGTTTTTCAAAGTTAAGGACCGAGCCTCAAAAGGAAAATAGCCATCCTCCGACAAACGCCGCACAACCTGCCGGGCAGGTTGTTAAAAATAGCGGATTTTTTGGAAAAAAACTTCCCCATATTTTTGAGTGTTTCAACCTGCCGGGTTTTCAGGGTGGCCCCGGGTTGCTCTGGCGGGAAACTACCCAAAACCCGGCAGGTTGGAGTGCCTTCGTTCCAGGACCGCAACTTTTTTTACAGCTTAATCGCCCAACCTGTAAAACACCTTTGAGGTTTCAAAAGCCTCAAGGGTGCTGGCTTATCAATCCACCACCCATTTCAGTATCCAATACTGGCGCGTTTTCAGTTCGCCATACTTCCAAGATAGAGCGATACTCCGGATTATCTTCGAGATGACGCGGCAATTCGGTATGGAAGAAGTGCTGCCCCCATGCCAGCAGCGTGGGGAAACACAACAGGAACGACAGTATATTATGCATTTTCATATCAGAGTGCCTTTCATTTCAATGTCATTCACCTTTCCACCACAAAAGCCCGGGGGATTTAATCATTCGCCCCGGATCATTTTCAGCAGCCAGTCGCGCTCAAAGGTTTCAGTAGCTGGAGGCAGCGATTCAGCCAGGGCTTTACGTTTTTCGGTTTCAAAAGGTGCCAGCCGCGCCAGTTTGCGGATAAAGTCGATGAAGTTCCGGGCTTGTTCCTTGAGCCGGGGGCGGGCCAGTTCCTGGCGGTACAGGTAGATGCGGTAGGCTTCCAGGAAGGAGAGCAGCAGCTCGGTTTGGCCGGTTTCGTAGTAAATTTTGGCCAACAGGTTCTTGACGGTAATGGCCAGCAACGGGTCGCGCAGGTCCAGTTGGTTGAGTAGCACCTGTGCCTGGCCATAGTCTTTGCGGTGGAACAGGTAGTGGGCCAGGTTAAAGTGGTAGATGTTATCCCG
>JAGQXQ010000268.1:5655-13896 GCA_020436535.1 Phaeodactylibacter sp. | reverse complement strand
GTAATAGGGTAATGTGGAGATGTGGAGATGTGGTGAGAAAGTGATGTGGTGAGAGGCGCCCCCTATCACTTTCTCACCACATCTCCACCTCAATACACTGGTTGTGGCACCATCACATAGCCATTCGGGACATATTCTTCAAAATCGTCGTAACGGATCCAAAGATAGCCGCTGTTTCCCCAGGCGCTGCCCCAACAGCCCATCACCTCAAAAGCTTCGCGGGTTTCGTCATAACCAACCACAATAAGAGGAAATAGTTCGGTAGGTTTGCTGGGCGGCTTCCAGGTGTCTTGCCGGATTAGGCCGCGTATGCTTCCATCGGCTTGAAGTTCAATAATTACGGGGTTGCCGCGCATCAGAGCTTTGCGCACTTCATAGACCTTTTGGCGGCCTTTCATCACATCCCGGACGATGTGCAAATAATTGTTGATCTGATATTTGGTGGTGGCATAAACAGCGTTGGGAATGACGGCCGAACCAAAGGGCATGATGGACGCGCTGACGGTGCCTTTCTCCGCCAGAAACTGGAAGGCCTCCTGAGGCGTAACTCGCCTGCCCGTACCCTCCAGGTTGAGGGAAAGGAAATCCGGGCTGAGATTGTCCTTATAATTCTGGTTCAGGTTTACATAGTATTCCAGGCTGCTGGCCAGTATATAACTCAGTTCTGAGCCCCGGGGCCCTATTTTCCGAACGGGCATCATATAGGGTTTGATACTCTGCCTTTCGAGAATATCCCGGGGGTCCCGGCCTATGCCAGGCACTGTGTACATCAGGCGATCGATTAATTCCAGGTCTGAAGTGCCGAAATAGGATTCCTGGGTTTTGGACTGGACTTTATCATCCTGGGCAGAAGCAATAAACGGTATCGCAAACAAAAGCGTGAAGAAAACCAAGCAAGGCTGTTTCATGTAGATAGCAGTTTTTTGAGTTTTTGGGCCATATTTCTAACCCCCTTGCAAAAAACGAAGCAGGAGAGGGTTTTCTTATCATGTTTTTGAGAATATTTTTATTGTTGAGAATTACAGATACTTTTTGAATGGCGCAAATAGGCAGGCGCCATGCCATCCTTCCCCCCAGGGCCCTGCGAAAAATTCTCTGCCACAGAACCTCCACCGAGCGGCAAGGAATGTCCAGCAAAAAACCAATAAAAAAGTCTTTCTTCAGGCAGTAGATGAAGAAAGACCGGGAAAAGAAAGTCGAAATCGTTGTATTTGGAACGATAGAAGAACCTAAAATAAAAAAAAATCTTTATTTTTTGAAGCTATAGCCCCAAGTAACGAATAGTTTACCTAAAAAAATTGTTAAATAAATGGACTTGTTCAACTACTTAGGCCCTTCAATTCGTCCTTAAAGGCAAATGGAAGGAGATGTATTACTTTTTATTTAATGCCAGTTGCTTTGCAAGCGGCGATGTAGTAATTTTCCCCACTCAATAAAAAGATCATTCTGGTATCCGGAAACCGAAACAAATATGAAAATAGTAAAAAGGCTTTTTCTCGCACTTTTAGTCCTGATTTTCCTGTTGGTAGGCAGCGCTATAGCCCTTCCGTTCCTCTTCAAAGATAAATTGACGGCCCTGGCTAAAGAAGAGATCAACAGAAATGTACAGGCGACAGTCGATTTTAAAGGGGTAGACCTGTCTCTGCTTCGCAGCTTCCCCAATTTCACCCTGGAACTGCAGGATTACTCCGTGTCTGGCATTAATGAATTTGAAGGCATACAACTGGCGGCAGGCAAGAATCTGGCGTTCACACTCGACCTAATGTCAGTGATCAGTTCTACCCGGCCAGTGGAAATATTATCTGTTCGCCTGGAAGAACCCATCATTCACGTCCTGGTACTTCAGGATGGCCGCGCCAATTATGATATCGCTTTGCCCGCTGATGAAACGGCAGAGGCATCAGGCGCCGAAGCAGACTACAGCAATGTCCTGATCCAACTTCAGGAGTACAGCATCAACAACGGCCAACTCATCTACGACGACCGCAGCCTTGATGTTTATGTAGACGCGCAAAATATTAACCACCAGGGTGCCGGGGATTTTACTATTGACGTGTACGACCTGGATACCCACACCGAAGTGGGCGCTCTGACCGTACAACAGAGCGGTATTACTTACCTGAAAAATGCGCGCGCCAATCTCGACGCCATTTTTAACATCGAACAGGCGATCAGCAAGTACAACCTCAAAGATAATGAGCTAAAAATCAACGACCTGCAGCTAACCGCTGATGGCTTCGTGCAGCTGGTGGAAGACGATATCAATATGGAGCTGGCCTTCAGCAGCCCGCAGAATGACTTTAAAAGCTTCCTCTCCATGATCCCCAACGCCTATATCGAAGGCTATGAAGATGTGAAGGCCGATGGAAAATTCACCCTTGCCGGGGAGGTAAGTGGCACTTACAACGGGGACCGGGAGGAATATCCAGGCTTTAGTATCGAAAGCTCGATAACTGAGGGTAACATTCAGTACCCGGGCTTGCCGCTGGGCATTCGCAACATCAACAGCCAGGTGAAGGTCAACAGCCCCGGCAGCGACTTCGATGACCTGGTGGTAGACGTGCCCCGTTTTGCATTCACCCTCGGGCAAAACCCCTTCCAGGGCAGTTTCGCCCTGCGTACGCCCATTTCCGACCCGGACGTAAAAACGACGGCCAAAGGTGTCATCAACCTCAAGGAACTGGCGCAAGCCTTCCCCATGGAAGGCATACAAGAACTCAGCGGCATCATCAACGCCGACCTCCGGGCCGACACCCGCCTGTCCTTTATTGAAAACGAACAGTATGAACGCGTGAATATGGACGGCCGCCTGCAGGTCAACCAAGTCAATTACCGAAGCGAGGGGCTGCCCGCGGTTCAGGTCAAAGACATGCAGATGACCTTCAACCCTCAAAATGTAAGCCTGAGCAACTTCGAGGCGCAGCTTGGCAAGAGTGACATACGCGCCCAGGGTACGATCGACAATATTCTGGCCTACTTCTCCCCGGATAAAACGATGAAAGGCAACCTCAAAGTGACCTCCAATTATTTCCTGGCCGATGAATGGATACCGGCAGAAGAGCCGGCCGCCGGCCCGGCCGCAACGCCGCCGGCTGCTTCCACTGACGAAACTGCAATTTTTGACCGTTTCGATTTCACCCTTGACGCCAGCATCCAGGAATTGGTTTATGATGTGTATACCATCCGCAATGGGGCCGCCCGCGGCAATATGACCCCCAACCGGCTCACCGTCAGTCAGCTGTCGGGGCAGATCGCAGATAGCGACTTCAACGCTTCAGGTGTGATTCTGAACGTTTTCGATTACCTCTTTGCCGACGGCGTTTTGGGAGGCAACATCACGATGGATAGCCGAATGATGAACCTCAACCAGTTTATGGAGGAGGAAACAGGCACTTCGCCGGGCGGCGCGGAAAGCGAAGCCTATTCGGTGATTCCCGTCCCCCCGAATATCGATATGACGATCGACGCCAATATTGGAAAGGTGGTTTACACCAATATGGAATTGGAGAATGTCCGTGGCAAGTTGATGATTGCCGAGCAAGCCATCCTGGTCGATAATGTCACCGCCAATGGATTGGGCGGCGCCATGGCGATGAGTGGCAGTTACGACACCAAAGACATTGAAAACCCTAACTTCCGCTTCAAGTACGACCTTCAGAAGCTCGACTTCCGGCAGGCTTTCAGTACCTTAAACACCTTCCAGCAACTGGCTCCGATCGGCAAGTTCATCACCGGCAGCTTTTCCAGCACCATGATCATGGACGGCAGTTTGGGCAGTGACCTGATGCCCAAACTGGAGAGCATCAACGCCGAAGGTTTTCTGGAAACCCTCAATGGCCTGATCGTAGGCTTTGCACCAGCTCAGGCCATTGGTGAGAAACTGAATATCGACTACTTGAAAAACAATATCAATATTGCCAACTCCCGCAATTGGTTCACCATTAAAAACGGCACCCTGGCGCTTCAGGAATACGACGCCAAGGTAAAGGATATCGCCATGAAGATCGGCGGCACCTACAACATCACGAACAAGATGGACCTCAATATTAAAGCCAAGATCCCCAGAAAATTACTGGAACAGAACGCCATCGGCGCCGCTGCCAGCAGTGGTTTCAATCTGTTGCAGAAAGAAGCCTCCAAACTGGGGCTCAACATCCAACAAGGCGAATTCGTCAACGTGCTTATCAACCTGGCCGGTGATATCCAAAAACCCCAGGTAGGCCTCAAACTGCTGGGCACCGATGGAGAGAGCACCGCCGCCGATGCCGCCAAAGACCAGGTGAAAGCTGAAGCTCAAAAAGCCATAGACGAAGGTAAGCAGGTGGTGAAGGAAACGACAGATAAGGCTATCGATTCGGTCAAAACCGTCGCTACCCAAAAGGCGGAGGAAGCCAAAAAACAGTTGGAAGAGCAGGCCAAAAAAGAGGCGGAGAAAGCGCTGGGGACAGTAGTGGACTCAACGACGCAAAAAAAAGCCGAAGACCTGTTGAAGGACGCCACCAAAGGAGAGGCCGACAAGATCAAGGAAAACCTGGATAAGTGGAACCCGTTTGGGAAAAAGAAGAAGGATGGAGGGAATTAATTCTCTAACACTTCGAAACTGGCCGTATGCTCGAAATCGCGGAAATCCACCGGGCTGACACCAGATACGCCCTGCTCGGCCATGTATACGCCGTAAATGGTATCCACGGCGGCCATGGTGAGTTTGTTGTGGGTAACGATGATGAACTGGGAGTCCTTCGAGAATTTTTTAATGATCTTATTAAACTTCTCAATATTAGCGTCGTCGAGCGGAGCATCCACCTCATCGAAAATGCAGAAGGGCGCTGGTTTGAGCAGGTAAAGGGCGAAGAGCAGGGCAGTGGCGGTCAGGGTCTTCTCTCCTCCCGATAGCTGATTGATGGTCTGCGGGCGTTTGCCTTTGGGCTTGGCCACAATCTCGATCTTGGACTCCAACGGGTCGTTAGGATCCAGAAGAATGAGGTCGCAGTTATCGTCTTCGGTAAAGAGGCTGCGGAAAACGTCGATAAAATAAAGGCGTGCCTTTTCGAAGGCTTCCAGAAACTGAGTGGTTGCCGTTTCTTCGATCTCCTTAATCGTATCTTCCAGGTCTTGCTTGGCTTTCAGGATATCATCGCGCTGCATCGTAATGTTTTCGTAGCGCTCCTTCATCTCATCGTAGGCTTCAACGGCCATCGGGTTGATCTCTCCGTAATTCTCCAGGCGGCCACGCAGGCGTTCCACCTTCATTTCCAGCTCTTCCTGCGGGATCTCCACCGAAACCTCTTCGTTGATGATCGTATTAATATCGATGTTGAATTCTATGCGCAGCCGCTGGGCCACGGAGCTGATCTCAAATTTGAGGTCGTTGGCTTTGTCTTTGAGGCTATTGACTAACACTTGGGCGTCCTGCCGCTGCTTGTTCAGCTTGCGGAGTTTTTCCTCCTGCTCGTTGATCCCTCCGCGGGCCTGGAAGTAGTTTTGTTCGGCTTCGGTAAGCAGGGATTCCTTCTCTTTTCGCTGAGCGTAGGCTTCCTGCAGTTGCTTTTCCAGGGTATCGGTTGCATCCTGAATGGTTTTGACTTCTGCCGCGGACCGTTCCAGATTCGTATGGTTGGAAGCTACTGTGCTCCTGGCTTCTTCCAGTTGTTTTTCGCGAAAGCTCAGTTCCCGTTGGAAAGAAGACACTTTGTTTTGTTGCCTTACAAACTCAATATTCTTATCATTAAAAACCGAAGACGCCTCACTCATTTCTTCCGCCACCTGCCGGTAGTTGACATCCGTATTGGCAATTTGCTCTTTGACGGCGGCTACTTCTTTGTTCTTCTCTTTCAGTGCCGCTTCGATGCCCATATTGGACTCTTCCAGTTTCTTAACCGCTCTTTCGATCGCTGCTCGTTTCTCATCCGCTTCTCTGATGAAGGACTCAAAGTTTTCAAGGCGGCTGCCCAAGGCAGCCTTTTCCTGCATCAGCCGGTTCAGTACCCCCTGCTCCTGCTGGATCTGTGAAGGGGTACGTTGGGCTTTTAGCCCTTCGATCTTGGATTTCAGGCTGTAAAACTCGGTAGATAGGCGGTTTTCTTCCCGCTCCAATTTTTTGATGGCTGTATCCAGCACTTCCAGGTTCTTTTTACGCCCGATCTTCTTACCTTCGAACAGGCCTATCGAGCCACCGGAGACGCTATAGCGGCGCTGGATATACCGGCCGCTTTGGGAAAGCAGTACAAAATCTCCTTCCGGCAGTTGATGCTGGATTTCCTCTTTCTCCGTCAACAGCACTTTTTCGAGCAGGTAACTGCACAAATTGCGGTAAGCAGAGTCCGTCTCCACCAAGTCGATGGCACGGGTGGTTTCCGGCAACAGGGCCATCGGCGCCACATAGTCCTTGAAAGCGTCGAGCAGAAAAAAGTTGGCCTTGCCCTTTTGGGTCTTACTCAACAATTGGATAGCCCGGTAGGCAGCTTCCATATTCTGGACGACGTAGTAGTTGAGGTATGGTTCCAGGTAGTTTTCGATCGCCACCCGGTATTCCTCCTTCACATAGATCAGGTCGGACAGCAGGGGCGTATCCTTATCCCATTCCGATGATTTGGTGGTACTCAGGAAGCGGATGGATTCCGGAAATCCTTCCAGGTTCTCCACCATGCTTTTGGTTAGCTTATACTCATTGCGCTTGGCGTCCATTTCCCGGTTCACCCGGGTCATTTTTTTGGTCAGTTCTTCCAGTTCGGCTTCGGCCTGCTGCAAGCGCTCCTGACGTTCTTCTTCAGCACGCTCCAGATTAGCCAGGGCTTCTGACTTCTGCCGCTCGTCGGCTTCCAGAACGTTCATTTTTTCCCGCAGCCCGCCGACTTCTTTGCTGCGCTGCTCAATTTCCTGCGTATATCGTTCCAGGCTGTTTTGGTTGCTCTCCGCCTGATTGGTATTGATGGCCTTTTGCTTTTCCAGTTCGAAAGCTTGCCGCTCCAGGGCCTGTTGCCTGGCCACCACTTCATCCAGCCCCGTTTTGAGGGCGCCATGGCTTTTGCGGATGGAAGCCAGCTTCTCTTCGGCAGCCGTCAGCCCTTCCTCCAGGGTAGCCTCCAGGCGTTTCTCCTGATTGAGCTCCGAGCGGTAATATTCGATATCCTGCTCCAGTTGTTGTATTCTCGCTTTGGTATTCCGGATGTCCTCCGTTAATTTGGACTGGTTCTCCTCCAGAAACTGCTGCTTCTGCTGATACATCCGCTTGTCGTTCTCCATACCGCGGATGTTTCCCACCAGGTTATTGAGCTCCCGCTGCCGGTCGGAAAGGGCTTTTTCCTTATCCAGGTTGTCCTTACGCTCACGCTCTAGTGCCGATTCCAGTTTACTGATCTCCACCTCGTACTGTCGATAGCGGTCCTCTTCAGTTTCCAACTTTTTGCGCAGCTCATTCTGGCGTTCTTTAAGACTCGAAATTTTAAGAATAGCCAGGTTGGTGCTGTAGTCTTTATACTGTGCCTTCAGCTCAAAGTAGCGCTGGGTGCGCTTGGCCTGTTTTTCAAGAGACTTGAGGTTGTTGTTGATTTCAAAGAGCAAGTCTTCGACCCGCTCCAGGTCATCGGAGGTGTTCTTTAGCTTATTGAGGGTTTCCCGCTTGCGTACTTTGTATTTGGAAACGCCGGCGGCCTGCTCGAACATACGGCGCCGGGAATTATCTTTATCGGAAAGGATATCATCTACCATGCCCAGGGCAATGATGGCGTATGAATTGGAGCCGATGCCAGTATCAAGGAAGAGAGAGGTGATGTCTTTCAGGCGACAAGGAACCCCATTGAGGCGATATTCGCTTTCGCCGCTTCGGTAGAGCATCCGGGTGATGGCCACCGTATTGTATTCAGTCGGCAGTAGGTTTTTAGTGTTCTCAAAAGTAAGAGACACCTGTGCCACCCCGCCGGCTTTGCGGCGCTTGGTGCCATTGAAAATAACGCTGGACATCTGGTCGAGCCGCAGTTCCCGGCTCTTCTGTTCGCCCAACACCCAACGGATGGCGTCGACGATATTGGACTTACCGGAACCGTTAGGCCCTACGATACCAATAACGTCTTCGTTAAAGTTAATCACCGTCTCGTTGGCGAAACTCTTAAACCCCTTAATTTCCAGCTGCTTCAATCTCATAGCCTGCAAAAATAGGAATTTTAAAGGAGCAGCGACAGGCCGGTTCGGCATTTTATCCAAAAAAAAAACCGGCCACACCGGGCCGGTTTCCAAAAGAGCTTT
>JAGQXQ010000268.1:5409-5561 GCA_020436535.1 Phaeodactylibacter sp. | reverse complement strand
GTTAGTAGTAAGTCTTATTTTTCTGTCCTCTTCTTCAAGAGGAACCTGCCAACTATACGTTCTTTCTCGTTGACAATACAAATGTCTACAATTATCCGCACCACCTGAAGTACAATTCACTAGATTACTGAATTCCATAAACAAATTATCAA
>JAGQXQ010000268.1:853-5262 GCA_020436535.1 Phaeodactylibacter sp. | reverse complement strand
AAGGAAGAGGCCCCTTCTTTTCCTATTCCAGTAAAAACCCCCGCGCATCCGCTGCAGTTTGCTCCGGGATTTCTTCCATAGGCACATGGGCGGCATTATCATAAGGAATCAGACGGGCGTTAGGCAGGACATCCAGGAATAGATAAGCATCAGAAACAGGGATCCAGGGGTCATGTACGCCCCATTGTATGAGGACCGGGATATCGAGTTGAGCCAGGCGCTTCGGATCCGCCTCTTGTGGCTGAGCGATCCGGTCGATATAGGCCTGCCGGTTGCCCTGGTGGAGGAATAGTTCAAAATAACGATCCACCAGTTCATCCGTGATCTTGCTATCATCAAAATACACCTCCCGCAGCGTTTTTTCAAACATAGGCCTGGGAGTCACATGCTTCATAATGTCTTTCACTACCGGTGTACGGCCCAGGCGCAGGGCCAATGGAAGCGCCTGTTGACGGGGCCAGCCTGCCGAACAGACGAGAATGAGTTTGCGTGCCTTGTCCGGATGGGCCAAGGCGTACTCCCAGGCGATGAAGCCCCCCAGAGAGTTGCCGGCGAGGTAAAAAGTGTCCAGCCCTATGGCTTCCACAAACTCGTTGAGGAAATCCACATAAGCAGGAATAGAATAGTTGCTTTTCGGGTGCGGCCCGGTGAGGCCGAAGGCAGGCAGATCCAGGCTGACTATTTCGAAATCCTCTTTCAGCTCTTCGGTCCAGCCCTCCCAGGTATGCAGGGAAGAACCGGTGCCGTGAATGAGTAGCAATGGCACCCCGGCGCCGCTCCTCCGGTAGTGTACATGCATATCCTGCACTTCCACGAAGTGAGAATCAGAGTAGGTATAACGAGCTTTCAACTCTTTCAGCGGAAGGTCAGCGTGGTAATGAAAAAAACTCAACACCAGAAGCAATGACGACGCCGACAGGATCGTGATATAGAAGGTTTTTTTTATCATCAACACATAAAAAGCCCTACTCCCCGGGATCGATCCGCCATGCTTTACGATTTTTATGCTTCTGATCTGAGCGTTCCAGGTATTCCTCAAACAGAGCTTGCTGTTGTTCGCCGGGCATCGGGTTTTTGACATGGTACATACCGGCATCCTCTCGTTGGCGGAGCGCCTCGTAGAGGGTTACAGCGCAGGCTACCGAGATATTGAGGCTTTTCGCCATACCCATTTGCGGGATAACGAAGTTGCCGTCAGCATAGGCCAGAGCCGCTTCGGAGACCCCATCGCGTTCATTGCCAAACAGAAGGGCCGTGGGCTGGGTAAGGTTCAAACCGTACAGAGGAACAGCTGCTTCACCCAGATGGGTGGCCAGTATGCGCTGGTATTTTTCTTTGACGTGCCGGAAGCAGGCGTCCAGCCCGGTATAGTAATGGACATCCACCCATTTCCGCGCGCCGCTGGCCGATTTCCTGCCGATAAGAATATGGTCTTCTGTCAGGTGAGGCTCGGTATAGAGTACAAATATCTCAGGAATGCCCACAGAATCGCAGGAACGGATGACCGCTCCGATATTATGCGGGTCGTGGACATTCTCCAGGATGACGGTCAGGCCTGCCTGTCGCCGGAAAGCCACCTCTTTCAGCCTTTGCTTTCGCTCCGGAGTCATTAGTAGTCCGGTTGAAATTGATAATCTTCGAACTTCAGGATATTGACATATTTATTCTCAAAGCGCTCAATGGGTGCATTTTCCCGTCCTGTTGTTCTGGCAGGCTGGACAACCCGTTCAAATTCAAAACGGGTATGCAGCATTTTCTGGGGATCCTGTTCAAAAGCGTACTGGAATTTAGTGCCGTACTTGTGGATCATTCGCCCAAAGTAGAGCATCACATCGTACCCCAGGTAAGCTTCATCCTCAGGCGGCGTTCCGTATCGGTCGAAAAAGCGGCGGCGGAAGAACTGTATTTCCTGTAAATAGGGATCGACAAAAAAATCACTGCTCACATGAACATTAAGGTCTTCGTATAGGTTATATTCGATTCGTTCATAGCTGATCCACTGCGGCATCCCGTAAACTTCGACGTAATTGTCCGGCTGACGAGCCAGTTTGAGGCGGCTGAGGAAAGAATAGATGAACGTCTCATTCGACCAGGAGGGCAGAATAAACACGACGGTGTCTCCAGGGGGCAGAAACGGTATGAGGTCGATATTTTGAAAACTGGCGGTCTCTTCTTTAACGGTATACTGGCGAAACATGACCGAATCATGGCGCACTTTTTCAATACGGAAATTTTCCTCCTGGAAATAGGAAAAACGCGCAATTTCAGCCGGCTTATCCCGGGCGACCAGAATGACTTGTTCGGGCCGGAAGCGCTTTCGCACATGGCGGGTGATAGCCTGGCAGTGGGATTCCAGGGTTGGGCTCACCTGCACATAGTCCGGATTGTTGTTTGAGATACCGGAAGCCGCGCTGTGGGGGGAAACGAAAGTTTTACCATTTCGCCTGGCAAAATCAGCTACCATTTCCACATTCTCCTTTCGGTAGGGCCCGATAATGAGGTGAGAATTGAACAGGGCGGTCCGGCCGGTCAATAATTTGCCAACCTCCCGTTGGTCGGCTTTGCTATCCATAACCGTGATATTGAGCTTCACGCCTTCGTCTTCCAGTTTCTCGAAAGCCATCCTGGCGCCACCATAGAATTGGAGGGCCCAATCCGCGTTTTCAGGCAGAGTTCCAGTTTTGGGGTCGAAGCTATTGGATAGAAAAGGCAGGATCAGGGCAACATTATAGCTGGAATAAAACTCGGTGCCAAACTCACCTCTGCGGATCAGTTCAGGCCGGTTGCCCCTGACATTTTCATCGTCCGCCAAAGATTGAGAGGAGCGGATCGGGGGTATGGAGTCATAAGGGACCTCTTTCCATCGTATGGTGTCCATACTTTCCACTGGGGTTTGGTCCACAACGACCAAGGTACCCGTTTCCGGGTCATAGACCTTTTTACCCGGGACGGGGTCAAGAAGCAGTTCTTCCTCTTTGGTTACCTTATTTTCTTTTTTCTTGTCCTCCTTCCTGGTTTCATCCTTTTTATCACCGGCATCAGCCGGGCGAAAAAGAGCACAGGAAGAAAGCAACAAGGCCAGGAAAGAAAAGATTAATAATCTATTCCCATTCGATCGTGGCAGGAGGCTTGGTGCTAATATCATATACGACACGGTTTATTCCTTTAACATTATTGATGATCTCACTGGATACAGTAGCCAAAAAATCGTGGGGCAGCCGGCTCCATTCCGCTGTCATACCATCCAGGGAATCAACGGCCCTTAAGGCGACAGCTTGTTCATAAGTTCGTTCATCTCCCATCACCCCGACCGATTGAACCGGTAACAAGATAGTACCTGCCTGCCAAACTTCATCGTACAGGCCGAATTTCTTGAGGTTATTGATGTATATAGCGTCTGCTTCCTGGAGCAATGCCACCTTTTCAGGGCTGATCTCTCCCAATATGCGGATACCCAGGCCCGGCCCGGGAAAAGGATGCCGGCCGAGGATCTCCTGAGGAATGTCCAGTTCTTTACCTACCTTCCGGACTTCATCCTTGAATAACATTCGCAGCGGCTCTACGATCTTCAGCTTCAGTACATCGGGAAGCCCGCCCACATTGTGGTGGGATTTTATCGTCACCGACGGGCCGTGGACGGAAACCGATTCGATCACATCGGGGTAGATCGTACCTTGCCCCAGCCACTTGATGTCCTTATCCTGTTCTTCCAATTCCAGGGCTTTAGCCTCAAATACTTCGATGAAAGCTTTGCCGATTGCCTTGCGTTTCTTTTCCGGATCACTGACCCCCTTGAGTTCATCGTAAAACTCCTGTCTGGCATCCACGCCGATCACATTCAGGCCCAGGCCCTGATAAGATTCCAGAACCTCTTCGAACTCGTTTTTTCGCAACAGGCCATTATCCACAAATATACAAACCAGATGGCTGCCAATGGCGCGATGCAGCAAAGTGGCGGCGACGGAAGAATCGACCCCCCCGGAAAGCCCCATCAGTACATGCTCATCGCCGATCTGTTGCTTCAACTCTTCAATGGTATGCTCCACGAAGGAGGCGGGTGTCCACGCTCCATGGCAACCGGCTATATTCTTAACGAAATTTTTGAGCAATGTCATGCCATCCAGGCTATGAGATACTTCCGGATGGAACTGGATGCAGTATACCGGCTGGCCAAAGGCCCCTTCTTTGGAGCGAAATGCGGCTACATCAATGCTCTCTGTTCCAGCCAGCAGTTCAAATTGCTCCGGGATGGCCATAATGGTATCGCCGTGAGACATCCAAACCTGTGATTCCAGGGGCACTTCGTTGAGAAAGGGGTCGGGTTGATGAATATGGCTCAGGCGCGCCTTTCCATATTCTCGCTTCAGCGAGCGTTCCACCTTCCCGCCATATTGCTGCGCAATGTACTG
>JAGQXQ010000268.1:0-806 GCA_020436535.1 Phaeodactylibacter sp. | reverse complement strand
CCGGTATGTAGCGCCATTTCGTCTGTAACCGAAAAAGGGCTGCCGGAAAGGATTATGGCCTTAATGCTATCGTCTATTTCAGGGATCTTGTTGTAAGGTACGATCTCGCTGTAAACATTGAGCTCCCGTATCCTGCGCGCAATGAGCTGGGTGTACTGGGAGCCAAAATCCAGGATAAGAATTTTCTCGCTCATGCCGCAAATATACCTAAAAAGAGCAGATTGGCTAACAGAAAGTGAATACCACTACCTGAGAGGCAGGTGGTATTTACTTTCTGACGGCCACAAAACTCAATCTAAATAGATATCGAATTCTACCCGGCGGTTTTGCTCCCGCCCGGAAGCATACTTATTGTTGGCGATCGGCCGCGATTCACCATAACCTATGTAGCTCATCCGGGATGGGCTGACACCCTTTTGCACCAAATAATCGTAGCAGGCCTTAGCCCGGTTTTGAGATAACGCCTGATTGGATTCTGCATTTCCGGTGCTGTCCGTATGCCCACTGATGCGCAGCTTATAATCGGAGTATCGGCTAAGAATATCGAGCACCTGGTCGAGGATTGGATATGAAGTAGCTCTCAATGCCGCTTTGCCGGTTTCGAACTGTACATTTTTCATAGCGAAGTTCAATACCTGCCGGTCCTCTTCTTTTATTTCCGGGCAACCCCGGTTGGCAATGGGCCCGGCAGTTTCCGGGCAGCGGTCATCCGGGTCGGCCAGGCCGTCGCCGTCCGTATCGGGGCAACCCGCCATTATCAGGGAACCTTTAACATCCGGGCAGCGGTCGTTCTTGTCGGCCACGCC
>JAGQXQ010000267.1:5529-6518 GCA_020436535.1 Phaeodactylibacter sp. | reverse complement strand
TTAACGCACAGAGGCAGGTTGGAAAAGAGGAGGTTGACGGAAACAAGGAAAGGGCGCCAACCACAAGGATGGCCTCCCTTTCCACTCGTCGAAAAACTACCAGTTTTTTGGTTTTTTATTCGGAGAACCCGCCCCGCGCCTGGATGGAAGCCATAGGCCGGGGCGGGTTCTCCGAATCAGGGCGGCGCCAAAAGCCATGCCAGAGCTACCGTTGCTTGACAAACAACCGGGTGTATGTAGTACCTGGCTGTTCGATATGCAAAAAATAAGTTCCGGAGGCCCATTGGGCCAAGCTGGCCTGCTCTTTTATAGTGCCATCCTGATTTCCGTATTCCTGTTTCCAAAGAACCTGTCCGGTCGTGTTGATGATGGACAGGGACACTGGCCCGTGTGCAGGTTGTAGGTGCACATTAATCCAATCGGTAGCCGGATTGGGAAAAAGCCGGAAGCCCTCCGGTTCGGATTTTAGAGGAGTGCCGGAAGAGTTGACTTCCGTGGGGGGGAGGGCTTCATCGGCTGTTTCCGGTATTTCTTCGATCCCGGCAGGAGCAGGTTCCTCAGCGGGGCAATCCAGGTGGAACCGGATCGGCAGGTGGAACTGGACGCGTACCTCGTATCCTCGTTGCTTACCCGGGATCCACTTCAGGCCTTGCTTTTTCATTAGGTTGACCACCCGCAGGGCTTCCTTACCGCATTGGGCGCCGATATCGCGAACTATTTTACCATTGGTAATGGAACCATCTTTTTCTATAACAAACTGGACAACGACAGTGCCCTCCACACAATTTTCCCGGGCGAGGGCGGGGTAGTTAATGTTGTCGTAAATGAATTTAAGCATCTTTTCATCGGCACATTGCTTCTTTTCTGCTATGGTGGGCAGGCTTTCGCAGCCGGGAAAGCGGGGCATTTCTTCAACGAATCGAAAAATTTCCATGCATCTGATCTGGAGCGGTGGTGGTGGCGGTGGGAGGCGGATGTGGCAGACGGCG
>JAGQXQ010000267.1:0-5455 GCA_020436535.1 Phaeodactylibacter sp. | reverse complement strand
AGGCAGATACATAGAGTAGAAATAAAGGTTTGCATAGGTTTGGGAGTTTTTGTTTTTATGGCAAGTCAGCAGACAACTCGCATGCCTTCGCATAAAGCTCCGGCAACCCGAGAAAGCTGTCAGCTGACAAGATTACTTCAGGCTAAACTTCACCGGTAAATTCATCTGCACCCGAACCGCTCGCCCGCGCTGTAAGCCCGGCGCCCACTGGGGCATATTGCTGGCCACTCGAAGTGCTTCTTTTCCACAGCCTCCTCCAATGTCACGCAGAATCCGGACATCGCTGACAGAGCCGTCTTTTTCGATGACGAACTGCACCACAACCAACCCTTCGATATTATTGGCACGGGCGAGCTCCGGGTATCGGATATTCTGGTAGACATAGCTGAGCAGTTCTTTATCGGAACAACGTTCCCGCTCCGCTTTGGACGGCAACGATGCGCATTGCCCGAACCGGGGCATCTCTTCCACGATCTTAAAGATTTCCTTGGATGCCGGCTCTTCTGCAACGGGAAGCGGCGGCGGCTCGTAGGCCACCGTAGCCGGGGCGGATACCGGCCCCTGGCTGGATATGTTGAAGTTTGGGCTAAGGTCGATGTTCTGTCTTACCGGCGCATCCGAATATTCCACTTCCTCTACCGGGAGGATATTCTCAGTAGGAGCCACTACCGGCGGCGGCGCTGGCCGCGGCAGGTCCTGGGCAGTGCGGATGGCTTCCACCTCTATCGTTTCATCGTCGATATCATCGAAATAGATATCAGGGTTCTCGTACTGCACCGTAGTCCAGTTCAGGGCCAGTATGGCCACGGTAACGGAGATCAGCAGGCCAACCTTGAGGAAGATCGGCCGGTTTTTGTTTAAACGAGAAATGTCTTGACGTATCATCTGATGGCGTTTTTGCGAATCGCCATCGGGCCCGATGAAGATTTTTTTTATTGAATTCAACTAGATAGATGCGAAGGCGTTCTATTTTGGTGCATGGCACACCAAAATTTCGGTTCTTTGACAAATCTCTTGGTATTGAGCCAGTACAAAAGCCGGAAATACGGCTCTCTGAAGCTTGAATAGAAGCCCGCCTTTGTTCCGGGTTTTATCTGGCCTGCGAAATTTGTCAAAGAAGGCCGAATTTTAATACATTTGCAGCAATGCACCAATTGTCGTTTGATGAAGCGGCAGGGATGTAAAAAATTACTGAATTGTGATAAGATTTGAAAGATTCGAGTTGGACAACGGCTTGAAGGTCCTCGTCCACGAAGATGACAGCACCCCTATGGTGGCGGTCAATGTGCTGTATAATGTAGGAGCGCGCGATGAATCGCCCGACAAGACCGGCTTTGCCCACCTGTTTGAGCATTTGATGTTTGGAGGTTCCGCCAACATCCCTGACTTCGACACGCCCATCCAAATGGCGGGCGGAGAGAACAATGCTTTTACCAATAATGATATTACCAATTTTTATGACATCCTGCCGGCCGAAAACCTGGAGATTGCTCTTTGGTTGGAATCAGACCGCATGATGAGTCTCAACTTCGACGACCGGGTCTTGGAAGTACAGCGCAAGGTGGTGGTAGAGGAATTTAAAGAAACCTGCCTCAATGAGCCCTATGGCGATGTATGGCATCATATTGCGGATATGGCCTACAAGGTGCACCCTTACCGCTGGCCGACCATTGGCAAGGTACCTAAACATGTGGAAGATGCTACGCTGGATGACGTCCGGCAGTTTTTCTATCGTTACTACCGGCCGAACAATGCGGTACTGGCCATTGCCGGCAATGTAAAGACTGAGCAGGTTAGAGCATCCGTGGAAAAATGGTTCGGCGATATTCCCGCAGGCGAAACGGTAGAACGGAAATTACCACAGGAACCTCCACAGAAACGCCTTGAACGGCGCATTAATGAGGCCAATGTGCCGGTGGACGCGATCTATCTGGCCTTTCACATGCCGGCGCGCAACCATCCTGACTATTATGTAGCTGACCTTATATCGGACGTATTGAGCAATGGTTCCTCTTCCCGGTTATACCGCCGCCTGCTCAAGGAACAGGAGCTGTTTTCCAACATCGATTGTTATGTCACGGGCTCTATCGACCCGGGCTTACTCATCATAGAGGGGCGGCCGGCTAATGGGGTAAGCCTGGATGAAGCCTCCGCTGTCATCTGGAAAGAACTGAAGCAACTCAAAGATGCTCCTATTCCGGAAGAGGAACTTCAAAAGCTCAAAAATAAGATGGAAAGCACCCTTATTTTTTCAGAGTTGAACGTACTTAATAAGGCGATTAATCTTTCCTTCTTCGAATTACTCGGCGATGCCGAACTGATCAATACGGAGGCTGACTTCTATCAAAAAGTGACCACTGCTGACCTCCACCGGGTAGCTAGGGAAATGCTGGCCGAAGAAAATTGTTCGGAATTGTACTACAAAGCTAAAGCCATCGCGGAAACCCAATTAGCGGAATAGGAATTCAAGCCTTTTTTATTCAATCCGGAGGACATCCGATTCATAAAAGATGGGGCCGGTTTTCAGTTCCAGGCTCGGCTCTTCATAAAGAGCAGGCGGTACGCCGATGTCTCCCAGGTAAAGCTCTCCTCGCAGGTGGAGCACTTCATCGGCATAGAGTCCTTTTTTAGGTAGGGCTAATGTAAGGGTGGCCCGGGCTTTGATAGTAGGAGTATGGATTTTACCGGTAGTGAGGTCCAGCCCGGAAGGTGTATCCAGAGAAAGGGTGGGGATGGGTGATTTATTGGCCCATTCGATCATATTTTTGGGCAACCCTTCAGGATCTCCGGACAAATTATAACCGATGATGCCATCGATAATGAGGTCAAAGCCGCGGGTCGGGCCCAATTCGTCGCCACTTTTCACAACAATCCCCATCCGTTCTAATATACTAAGTTGATGAGCAGAGGCGGGTTTCATCTGCTCAGGGGAGGTAGTCGTATACACTTCCACTTCTGCACCCCATCCTTTCAGCCTGCGGGCACATACCAGCGCACCGCCCCCATTACCCCCACTACCGGCCAGTATCATCATTTTTTTACCGGAAGGGTTGCCTTCCAGAAATCGATCACGGGCAAGAACTGCAAGGCAGCGGCCGGCATTCTCCATCATCTGGAGAAGGCTGATGTGGTATTCCTCAACCATTAGACGGTCTACTTCAGCCATCTGTGGAACATCAATAGCGGGAAGAGCGTCCCGAAACACGCGTATGCTGCTCATGGGTAGATATAGTAATTTAACTGCAATAGTACGCTATTTCTTTAAGAAATGGCGTGCTTGCTCCGCAAAAAGAAGGATAATTATTAAAAGGAGAGTAGGGTGGTTGAGGTTACATTTTAGAAGAATAACAAAAATCCGGTGAGTAGCAACAGCAGTAACAATAACAACAGGCCCCATCTGATCAGCCGCCAGGCTCGCGGATGGTGCTGAAAATAGAGCGCAAAACTTTCTACAAAAAGTACTACCGCCAGGCCCACAACCATGGTCATGGCCCAGTTGGTGTTCCATGCGTCGAAGAAGAAGGCCCCAACGGCAATGATGATGGTCAGTAATGTGTATATCCGGGTCGACCAGCTGAGGTCCCGATGGAATTCGTATAGGGTTTTGTCAAACATAATCGCGCTATTTTCCCAAAAGCTATGATTTGAATGGGAAAATAGAAATGATAAATGTCAGTGGTGAACCGGCCGAAGGTTCATGCTTCCCTTTTCGGTGAGGCCTCACCGATACATCCTATTGTCTCTACTCCGCTAATATCCCCTTCAATACCTCCACCCGGCCGTCAACCCCCTCCGGAATGGGCAGTCCCAGTATCCGGCATACCATAGGGTAGATGTGAATGTTGCGGAAAGAAGGGATCCTCATTCCCCGTTTGAAGGCAGGGCCGTTGGCGTAAAAAATGGCGTGCATCTCAAGAAACTCCGGATTAAAGCCGTGCTCTCCCCCCTGCTTGAAATTGCCTTGATGCACCTGGGCAATACGGCGGCTATCGCTGAGGTAGTGGCCGTATTCCGGCAACACAATGAAATCACCCAACCTGGGATTAGCACCACAGGAACGGTAAAAAGGGAAATCCTCAATTTTATATACCCGGAAATGATCTTCTTTCTCTTTTAAGAACCGATAGACAGCCTCCTGGTCAACTCCTTGCTCGAGGTACAGATGAGCCAGAGCTCCGTTGTTAGCGATGCGGTACTGCCCTTCCTGCTCCAGAGGGTCAATGTTGATCAGCTTGTTCGGTGCAACATCGATCATGCCGTGGTCGGATACGATGATAGTATTGACGGGCAGGCCGGTGGCCTTAACCCCTTCGAAAAGCACGCCCAGTGCTTTATCTAATTCCAAAAGGGCCGCGCCGATATGCTCATCATCACTGGGCCCGTAACGGTGGCCGGCATCGTCCATATCCGAAAAATAAAGGGTGATCATGTGCGGGCGCCGGGCTTCAGGCAAGGCCAGCCAATCCAGTACCTGCTGCACCCGCTTTTCATTTGGAGTGGCGCCTTCGTAAGGAAAGTAATAAGTAGGCTGAACCCCTTGAATATCCGCCTCCGATCCCACGAAGAAATAACTGGCAGACACCATGCCATTTTGCTCGGCATTAACCCAAAGGGGGGTGCCTTTGTACCAGCTGCCATCTTCTACAGCTTCCCGCTTGCTGATCTTGTAAAGATCCTGCCTCTCTGGGTCGTAAAAAGTATTGTCAACCAGTCCGTGATTTTCCGGATACATACCAGTGGCTATGGTATAGTGGTTGGGAAAAGTCTTAGCGGGGAAACTCGATATCATCGAAGCAGCCTGTACCCCTTGATCGATGAACTGCAGCAAGTGCGGCGGCCTGAAACGCTCTACATAATCGTAGCGGAACCCATCACAGGAAATAAGTATGACGTAGGGCTTATCATATTGTCCTGGCTGGTTGCTTTGTGCCGGAGCCACCTGAATGCAAAGGAGCAGAAAAAAAATGGTAAGGTAGTGCATTGTATGAATGAACTGTTTGATCAGGACAAAAATAGAAATCCTCAATTGAATTAACATTTTTTATTTTCTATCAGAGGGTTTATGCCAACCTTTTGAACGCCGGATTTTCATGCTTTTGTCGTTCTACCTCAACTTCAATATCTTAACACCCGGCTACGCATACCACGGCTCCTGCTTTTTCCGTTCTATTCCCGTATTAAAAAACTACCTTTGCGGCTCGTTTTCAAAAAAACTGTACAGAAGTGAAAAAAGCATTACTCTTTGCTGCGATAATCCTGGGAACATTTTCTATTGCACAAGCACAGAAAGGCTGGGAAGCCGGTGGTTGGCTGGGCGCTTCTTATTATTTCGGCGACCTGAACACCAATTACGACCTCAGCACGCCCGGGCTGGCGGGAGGCATTATTGCCCGCTACAATTTCAATAACCGGTTGTGCCTGAGGATGTCGGCCAACTATGCCAAGGTAATGGCCG
>JAGQXQ010000266.1 GCA_020436535.1 Phaeodactylibacter sp. | reverse complement strand
AAACGAAATTTGAACACACTCTAAGGTATTTCAGGCCTATGGTATTCCTATCTGCTCACCGCAGTAGGCAGGTCGGTATTGCGGCCGACTGCTTGCAGAGGGCTTACATTAGGCCCTTGGCCACAAAATTCATCCGGCCGAATGGACGGGCCATAATCGAAATACCTTATTCATTATTATTACCCTTGGGCTCATCCGGATACAAATCCTTGGCGCGCTGAAGGTTTTCCTGTTGAATCTTCGATTTCAACAGGTCTTCAAGATGGAATGAAAACTGGATCAGCATCCTGGACACAGGGTTGAAAGCGGCCCAGTCGCCTTTTGTTGAAAGGAAATTATCCCCTTGCTTCAACCAGGTTGTGAGGAAGGATCCTGAACCTCCGTCGCTGTAGATTTGAAAAAACACTTCAAAAGGTTGTTGGCTAATGGCGGGGAAGGTTACATTCTTGCAGTAGTACACTTCGCCATCCAGGGTTTTGATTTCCTTGCCGCCGGATTCCTGCAAAAAATCCTGCCAGGCCTGCCCCACGTCGTCCGGTGTGGCGCCGATGAGGTTGATGCTGTAGGCATTTACAAACTTCTGGTTCAGCCAGTGTGGGGCTTCCACCACTTCATAGGCGGGTTGCGCCCACGAGACAATTGTAAGCATTTGGAAGGCAAATAAGAGCAGTACGTTTTTCATGGTTGAATTATTTTAATGGTGAAAATCGGGACGGTTCGAAGTTCTGTGTTTAAGGTTCGGAGCTGGGCCGGAAACCAGAGTTACATTGAACTTCGAACACAGAACTTTTAACACTCCCTGAAAATCATGGCTGTATCACCTCCTCCAGCGCCCCAGGCAGGTAAACCAGGTCGAACGGAGCGCTGTACGCCAGGTACATCATCTGCCAGTCCGGGCCGAATTTTTCTTTGAAATCCCTGAGGCTTTTGTAGTGGGAGAACTGCCGAATGCGTTCGTAGGCCAGTTTGATGGCCCGTTCCTGAATGTTGTCTGGTTCATCGATGCCGCTCATGGGCACCATGCCCAGGTCGCAACGGTGGAAACCCTGCTCTTTCAGGTGGAGGAACATATTGACGAATAGGAAGTCCATCGTGCCGTTGGGGGCGTCTTCCGTTTTGCGCATCAGGTCAAAATTGGCTTCCCCGGGAGCGTAATCCGGAACGATGTTGACAAAGCCAACGACTTTGCCCTCCTGGTTCTCGATGGTAAAAATGGGCTGGTTTTTCAATTCCTCTTCCTCGAAAAAGCCCTGGGAAAAAGCCAGCTCGCTGCGGCCTGTTTCTCGCAGCCAGTCATCGCTGACTGCCTTGAGTTGTTGGAGGAAGCTGTCTCGTTGGGGCGGGTCGTAAGCGTGGAAGGTGAAGCCTTCTTTGACCAGCCGGTTCATCACGTTGCGCAGGCCTTTTTTATCTCTGCCCCGCAGGCTGAAAGTGTCGAGGCTTACTGTGGCATTTTCACCGATGGGGAACAGTTTTTTGCCCAGTTTCTCAAAAACGGAAATAATGCTTTGGGGTATGCGGTACCAGGCCGTGCGCAGGCCGTTCTGACGGCACCATCGTTCGAAGTCAGGGATCATTTCAGCCATCGCTGCCTCGTCGCGGCACACGGGGTTTTCCAGCACAATGGCGTAGCTGCGGCTCGTTTTGAATGCTACGAACCCCTCTCCGTCCTCGCTGAACCAGAAGGTCTTATCCGGATACGTTTTGAAGTAGTCGAGCGAGGAGCGGCCATACTTTTCCAAAAGGGCCTGAGCCCGAAGCCGGTCGTCTGCTGCCGATGGCGGGCGAAGGATGAGGGGGCGAAGCAGAAGGTAGGCCACATAGGCCAGCGTCCCGCCACCCAGAATATTCATGCCGATGAGGAACTCCCGGCCGAATGAGGTGGCCGGCGTCAGGCTGATATCGGATAAAAAGAAAGTAGTGACAGCCTGCCGGAAAGATTGCCTCAGGGTGAAATCCGCAGCGAAATGTTGTTCATCCAGGAAAAAAAATCCGAGGGTGCCAAACACCAGCACGCTGCCCACTGCCACCAGGCCTGGAAATAAGCTTCGCCTGGCCAGCCGCAAGTCGGTCCGGATGAAATATTGCTTTCGTTGGTAGATCAGGCTGGCCAGAGCCACCAGGGCGATGAGGGCCTCCTCGTAGTCGATCCCTTTAGTTAAATGGGTAATCAGGGACAGGGCGCTCAACCCTACTGCCATTAGCCAGGCATTGCGCAGCCCCCGCAGCAGGTATGCCCCCACGCCCAGCATTAACACCCCTGAAAAAAGTACGAAGTAGTTGGAAGCGTGAATGGCAGCCAACGGCAGGAACTCTTTGAGTATCTTCAAACGCTCCGGTGCAGCCGGCGTGAGGGCACTCAGGATGTTGACCAGGCCCAGGGCAAACAACAGCAGGGCGGGGAACACCCGCAGAAGTAAGGCCCCGCGCTGCGCCACCAATATGGCCGCCCCCAGTATCAGCAGCGACCAAAACTCGAAAAAACGGAACAGCATCGCCACGGAAATGGCCGCTACCGTTGAAAACCCAAACAACGTTAAGGCATAGGTCAGAGCTACTTCGATGGCGCCGACGCCCCGCAAAAACGGAGAACTCATCAGCAGCAGTAACACAATGGCGTATCCGATCACAGCGGCCTTTAGAGTAGCATCGCCACCCAGCGCTTCCATGGAAATGTAAAGGTGGACGATACCAATCATTTCAATGACGCAAGACAAGGCCACTACGATCCAGAAGTCGCGTGCATGAAAGGCCTGGCTTTGCAACTGGCCGATCACTTCGGTAAAAGCGGGCGCTTTTCGCTCCAGAAACCCATACAACCAGCCTTTTTTTATCAGGCTTCGAACCGCCAGCCACAATAATCCGAGCGTGGCGAGGACTACAAGGAGGCCTACTGCCAGATCACCGGATAACTTGCTTTGGAGCAGCAGCCAAAGCAGGGCAGGCAAACCGATGATAATGGAGGACAGAATTGAGCATATGCTGAATATAGAGGAAGCAAAGTAAGTTTGGGTGGGCGCTATGCCCTCCTCCCGCTCCAGTTCTTCATTGAAGAAGAACATATTGGTCAGCATCCCGGCGGGCAGGAACATGCTGATGAGGTTGCGTTTCAGGTAGAGCGCCGATGCTGTACCCAGGCCAATGCCCTGTCCGATTGCCCGGAAGCTGTACACGTACATCAGGCCCTGAACGGCAATGAAAAAGGCCACCAAAGCAAGGCCGGTGAGGACCCATACTCCCCTGGCTTCCGCCAGAGCAGCGCCCACCTGTTGAACCTCCGCCCGCTCGTGGCGCAAAAAATAAATGCCCAGGCCGACGAATAGCAGGCTCAGGGCGACCTGTAAGAGGGCTTTTTGGTTGGTTTTTAGAAAAAGTATTGCTTTACTCATTCCTCGTATTAGGTTGTTTGGCGGGGCAGCATTTTAAATGCCACCGCCACCAGATACAGATGGTAGATCAGGATGTATAACCGTTGCCACAAACCTCTGTAATATAAAATACCGCTTTCCTGCGGGAACATTTTTGTCAGGGTAAATAGGCTGGCCAGGGATAACCCGCTGATGATGGTAAACCAGGACAATCGGGGAAAAACAGGATGGGCCTTCCGGGGGAATACCTTCAACAACACCAGCGGCAATAACATCAGCCCGGCGTCTCCCATCATGCTGAACAGGTCGTGTAGAAAAGTCGAAGGTGCTTTCAAACCGCTTATCGGGTCGACCGGGAAAAGCCCCGACCCAACTCCTTCTCCCAGGCCGTAAAGAACGATCATTCCGGTGGCGAGCCTGGCCCATACGCCCTCCCGGGAATATGCCTGGTAGAAGCCAAACCCAAATAAGATCATCAAAACAGCAAACACCACCCCCCAAACCGCCACCTCCTGCATAACCGGGCTACCCACCTGCCCCAGGCGGCTGACCGATTCCGCCAGCCAATTGTAGCCGGGGTAGTGGCGAATAAACCAATAGTCGGTGGCAAATTGCCCCACTCCGGCGAGGATGCAGCTCACCACCCCGGCCCGGATCCATAATGTATTACTCGCTGCCACCCTTCTGTTTCCTGATGCTGAAATAGGTGAAAATGCTGATCAGCAGGAAGCCCAGCGTAAAAGCGGCGGCGCCCCAGCGCCAGCTTTCGATGGTGTAGGCAAGCATGGCTGTGATCAGAGACAGGCCGATGAAAATATAGAGCTGCACTTGTTGTTTCCGGTTATTGTCCATTTTTGAAGATTATACTACTGGATATTTTTGATTCCTGTTCCGATCTGATACACTGATACACTGATACACTGATACACCGCTCACTGATACACCGCTCACTGATACACCGCTCACAGATACACAATAACACCCAAATGTCTGGTAGCAGGTTAGAAAATTAAGCAACCATTATCCTTTCCGTAGCAATAATATGGGTGATACGGTCCTGCACCCGTTTCCGGGCTCTGGACAAGCGCATTTTCACGGCGCTCTCTGAAATGCCGTAGCGGCTTTGCATTTCTACGATCGGCAGGCCATCTTCGTATTTTTCCAACAGAAGGGCGCGGCTGTCGTCATCCATATCGGCCATAGCCTTGCTCAGGGCGAGCAAAAGCTGTTCTTTTTCTTCAGCAGCACTCCATTCCATAAACTCCTCGTTTTCATCGGAGATAGATTGGCTATTTATTGCAAAAGTTCTCTTTCTGGTTTGGGCATTCAGGAAATTAATACACTCATTACGGACAATCCGAAAGAGCCACCCACCGAAAAAACAGGTATTCCTCAACTGATGGATACGCTCCGCGGCCCGTAGAAAAACCTCTTGAGTAATATCCATGGCAGTTTCCCGGTCGTGGGTAAACCGGATACAATAAGCCAGAACATTTTCGTAGTAACGAGTATACAGCTCACCGAAATACTGGTTCTCACCGCCTTGCTGGAAAATGCTGGCTAGTTGGGCATCGGTCATTTGAGGAAGGGCATGAGAAATCATCGTTTAGATTTTTTGGTGATTGGATACAATTTGCCCTATAAATGTATCTTCCAAAATCACCCGGTATGGGGTTGATCGGTGGAAGCGGGGAAAGCATCGGTGAAATTGGAGAAAGTGTCGGTGAGTAATTTGTTATTATCTGGCGGCCAAGATGTGACCTGGGCTGTTTATGCTGTCTATTAGTGGCTGTTTAGCCCAGAGACAATAAATGCGGGCTCTCCAAATTATATCCAAAATTCAACTTCATGTTTACACTCATAATAAAATTGACCGCAATGAAGGCAAAACGGCTGCGATTGGCAACTTTCCTAAAATGCTTTCTTTTTCTTTTTTTGGTGGGGGCAATTAACATTTCCTTGTATGGGCAAGCAAATGGACCCTATTATCTTTCCTTAAAAAGAGAATTGCTTTATTCAGGGGGTGGAACTTCCACTACGCTGTTGGGTTATTACCTGAAAACTCAAACTCCGGACTTAACGATTTCCGATTTAAGGCCGATGGATATCAATGATTTCGATCAGATCGCTACCAATTTCAGTTCGGAAATCGCAGATAAATGGAGCGACAAAGCTTTATTCGCCTCCAGTGGATTGCCGTTATTGCTGCTTGCTGGCCGGGAAACCAGGAGAGATTTTGGGAAGATTGCTATTTTATTAGGTGAGACAATGCTCATCAATCAGGGGCTAACGGATATCATCAAATCCATTTCACTTCGCCCCAGGCCCTATGTTTTTGACGAAAACCTTGCTCCCTCGACCATTCTCAGCAGTAATGACCGTGCGTCTTTCCTTTCGGGGCATACTTCCGGTTCCGCAGCCGCTTCCTTTTTCTTTGCTCGCGTGTTCTCGGATTATTATCCCGATAGTTCGCTCAAACCTTATATTTGGGGGCTGGCCATCAGCATGCCGGCCCTTACCGGCTACCTGAGGGTGAGAGGTGGGCAACACTATCCCACAGATGTACTAGCGGGTTACTTTTTAGGGGCAAGTATCGGTTATTTTGTTCCAGCCTTGCACAGAAAGCCTGCCATGGCCAAAGGGTTGGATTTGTCGTCTACTGGAAATGGCTTTTATTTGAGCTACCGGTTTTAATTGATCGGGGCAGAACCGGCTTAAATTGCATCATGAAAAGGTTTATTTATTTTATCCTGTTACCACTGGCGATCACATCATTCAGCGGACAGACAGGTTTTGCTCAAACTAGCCTTGATTACTATCTCGAACAGGCGATGGCTGGAAATGCCGATTTGCAAAATTTTAAACTGCAAAAGGATATATCTGCCCTGGAAATTCGAAAAATAAAAGCCCAATACAAAAGCCCGCAGTGGTCCCTGACGGGAGATTACCTTCTGGCGCCATTTTTCTTCAATAGTGGGCAAGTCGCAGCCATTACTGCCAACCCGGATGCCAGGGCCATTGGCTACGATGCCGGCGTGACCAACGGTGGATGGTATTCAGGACAGGTTAATGTCAATTATCCGATCTTTACCCGGGGGATAAGCCAACCGCTGGCCCAGCAACAGGATTTGGAACGCATGAGCC
>JAGQXQ010000265.1:459-13295 GCA_020436535.1 Phaeodactylibacter sp. | reverse complement strand
CCCAACCTGGAAGCCGAAACCAACCTCGGCGCCTGGCTCGACCGCCTGCTCCTCACCTCCAACCACCTGTGGAGCCAGTCCAAAACCTGGGACCCCGAGGGCTTGCTGAGCACCTTGCCGGCCATTGTGACCGGCATCAGCGGCATGCTTGCCGGGCAGTGGCTCCGCACTGCGCGCAGCCCTTATCATAAGGCGGCCGGATTATTGGCCGCGGGGGCCATTCTGGCGGCGTTGGGACTGGTGTGGGGCCTGGCCTTCCCGATCAACAAACAGATCTGGACCAGCTCCTACGTGGCCTACACCAGCGGGTTGGCCCTGCTCTTCCTCGGCGTCGTGTACTGGCTGATCGACATCCTGAACTACCAGCGCTGGGCGAAGCCTTTCGTGGTGTATGGCACCAATGCTCTGTTCGTGTTCATCCTCTCCGGCTTTGTAGCCAAGTTGATGTATACCATTGGCTGGACAACCGCCGAAGGAGGAAGGCAAACGGTGAAAGGCTGGGTGTACGATACGATATTTACACCGCTCTTCTCACCGATGAACGCTTCCCTGGCCTTTGCCATTACCAATGTGCTGGTGTTCCTGGCGTTGGCGTGGGTGCTGTATAGGCGGCGGGTGTTTATAAAAGTGTAGCCAAGTGGGAAGTCGGAAGTCGGAAGTGGGAAATTCACCCCCCGACTTCCGACTTCCGACTTCCAAACTACTCCTTCACATACGTTCCATCAAAGATCACCTGCCAGTTATGGCCTTCGTCCTTGGACATTTTCCACACTTGGCGGATGGTGTCCTCCTCAGGTTTGTAATGAAAAGAAAAGTCAAACAGGATGTGTTCTCCTTTTTGGGAAGCCGTCTCCCCGTATAGCTGCATGACGTCGCCCTCGCGGCGGCCGGAGAAATGATAGGTGGCGCCACTCTGGTCGACCCACACCTGGTTCCAGGTAGAATCGACGGGGTTGTAAGTGTTGAAACTCTTGCCCTGCCAGCCGGTAGCGCTGGTCCAGTTCTCTTCGATGACACAGGATTCGAGGATCTGGCGCACCGAGTTATGGCCGGCCACGGTATCAGTTCCGGTTTTGTAAACGGTCCATTCGCCGATCCAGAAATCGAACTGGCGGTGGGCTTCCGTGCTGCAGGGCTGCTGGTTTTGTGCCGATAAAGTTTGGGCTAAGATAAAGAGGGTGATGCTTACAAGAACTCGCATGGTTTTTTGTTGTAAAGTTAAGCCATAATACCGCTCAGCCGTTTCATCTTATAATAATTGACGCTTTATGTCTGTGTAGCAGGAAGCTGTTTTGCAAAGAATCCGCCTGTTTCAATTGGTAAAACAACGGTTGGAAATCTACGTTATGGAATAAACAGGCAGCTGAATCCAAGCTCATTTTTGTTTATCTTTAAGGCTCAGACACAAAATATGGACGGAAGTAAAACAATAGAAAAAACTGAAGTTTCAACCCAAAAGCACCGCTTCACCGTAGAGGAATACCACCGTATGGGAGAGGCGGGGGTGCTGGATGAAGCACGCGTAGAACTAATAGACGGAGAAATTTATACCATGCTACGACAGTGTTAAAATCTTCCGGGCGGGAAAAGCGATACACTCTCCACAGGTTAAAGGGCTTACCGTAAACGAAGTTTTTGGCAGGTAGAGACTTGACAAGTTTTTCTATGGATAGCCTTACGGAAACTTGTCAAGTCTAACAAACTATACCTCCGCCAGGTATTCGTGTACAAACTTGATGGCCATGGCCCCCTCGCCCACCGCCGAGGCCACCCGATTCATCGCGCCGGAGCGCACATCACCGGCGGCGAAGATGCCGGGCTGGCAGGTTTCCAGCAGGAAGGGCTCCCGATCCTTCTTCCATATTTTGGGGAATTGCTCATCAGTTGTCAGGTCTCTGCCGGTCTTGATGTAGCCCTTGCCGTTGCGCAGGATATTATTGCCCAGCCAGTCGGTGAACGGACGGGCGCCGATGAAGATGAACAGGGCGTCGGCATCCGTAGTATAAGAAGCGCCATCTTCGATATGCTCAATAGTCAGGCATTGCAGGTGGCCGTCGCCCTGTGCTTCCACGATCTGGCGCCTGCCCTGTACTTCTATGTTATCAATGCCGTTGATCTGGTCGATGAGGTAAGAGGACATAGTGGACGTCAGGTCTTCTTTCCGGACCAATATGGTAACTTTTTCAGCAAACTGAGAGAGGTACACAGCACCCTGTCCGGCGGAGTTGCCTCCTCCCACAATGAAGACTTTTTTGTTACGGCAGGCGTTCGCCTCCGTCATGGCGGCGCCGTAGTAGATTCCGGCGCCGGTAAAATCGGCGATACCTTTGGAAGGTAGCTTTCGATAATCCACTCCTGTAGTAATCACTACCGCCTTGGTATTGACCTTCGAGCCATCGGCCAGGTGGATGGTTTTATAAGCGCCATCTACTTCGATGCCGGCCACTTCCTGAGGCGAAAGAAACTCGATACCAAAGCGGGTGGCTTGCGAGATGGCCCGCCGCGCCAGGTCTGAGCCGCTCAGGCCATTGGGAAAGCCGAGGTAATTCTCGATGCGGGAGCTGGTGCCCGCCTGTCCTCCCGGCGCTCGTTTCTCAACCAACAGGGTCTTCAACCCTTCGGAACCCCCGTAGACGGCCGCCGCCAGCCCCGCCGGGCCGGCGCCGATGATCACCACATCGTACAGATCGGATTGGGCGGTAGGCTGCAAGCCTACGCGGGAAGCTACTTCAGCCACTGCCGGGTCGGCCAGTGCCGTACCATCTTCGAAAAATACAGCCGGCAGTTTTTTGGGTTCTATGCCGTGTAAGTCAAGTAATTCCTGCGCTTCGGCACTGCTTTCTATATCGAGCCACTGATAAGGCAAGAGGTTGCCCGCCAGGAAGTCCTTCAGGCTGTGCGATTTGGGCGAATATTGATACCCTACTACCCGGATGCCACGAAAAGCCGGGCGGTAACCCGCCTGCCACTCATCCAACAGGTCATTGATGACCGGGTAAAGGCGCTCGCCGGGAGGATCCCAGGGTTTCATAAGGTAGTAATCAAGCTGCACTTCGTTGATGGCCTTGATAGCTGCGTCGGTATCGGAATAGGCTGTCAGCAAAACGCGCCGGGCCTTGGGGTAGAACTCCTTTGCCTGCTCCAGGAAGTCGACGCCCAGCATCTCAGGCATCCGCTGGTCGGAAAGAAAAAGGGCTACTTCCTCTCCTTTTTTCTTTATTTCCGCCAGTGAAGCCAGCGCTTCGTTTGCCGAATCGGTGCTAATGATCCGATACTCATTTTTGTATTCAGAACGAAGGTCGCGCTTCAGCGAGCGAAGCACCTGCGGGTCGTCGTCGACGGAAAAAATGATGGGTTTTCTTTCTTCTGACATGGATTTGGTTGATAGGTTGACTGGTTAATGGGTTGATGGGCCAAGGGCCGTCATCGAAATGGTTGTTTTTTTGCACTCTTACACCTTAAAGGCCAGCCGGAAAACACAAACTAAACGTCGTTTTCCCCGGCTGGGAATCGACCTCGATCTCGGCTTTATGACGGTTCATGATCTTTTTGACAATATCCAGGCCCATACCGGTGCCCTCTCCCATTGCTTTGGTCGTGAAGAAGGGTTCAAAGATACGGGTTTGAATGTCTTCGGGAATGCCGGAACCATTGTCGGTAATATCAACGCGTACGTATTCGCGGTCCGGGAAGGTATTGATCGTCAGGGTGCCCCCCTGCTCCATAGCATCTATGGCGTTGACGACCAGGTTGGTCCACACCTGATTGAGCTCGCCGGCGAACCCATTGACTTTGGGTAGCTCAGGAGCCAGATTTTTTACCAACTGGATGTTTTTTGACTTGAATTTATGCTTGAGCATGGTCAGGGTAGACCGCAGGCCCTCGTGGATATCGACGGATTCCATAGCAATACCGCGGTCCATATGGGAGTAGTCTTTGATCGACTTCACCAGCTTGCTGATGCGGTTGGAGGCTTCCTGTATCTCGCTCACCAGGTTTTCCAGGCTAAGAGTGCTTTCCAGCCACCACATGATGGGGGCAGTGGCGGCACTCCCCACGATATCGTGAATATGATCCAGGTCCTCAACCGTCACTCCGAAGTCGACAAAAGTTTCAGCGATATCTTCTCCGTTTTCGATGGCGTGATCCTCAAGCCAGTCGGTGATGTCATCCATTCGTTCTTCCCTTTCCATTAGGGATATATCCAGTCCTTTGGCATTTTTTATCCTGGCAAACAGGATGGCATTCACCTGGTCGGTCTGCTCCGGGGTGATGCGCATGGTGATAACCGACTTGAACTTTTCGGGCGAGGCGTGGATTTTTTTGTACAGCTCTTCCGCATTGCGGACCATAGCCGAAGCGGGGTTGTTAAGTTCATGGGCCAGGCCGGCGGAAAGTTTACCCAAAGCCATGAGTTTTTCGTTCTGGAACTGCATCGTCGTGAAATCCCGCACGCGGTCGCTCATTACCGCCACCAGCGCCTGAGTCAACTCGTAGCTGACATTAACCATTTCAATGAAAAATTGCTTGTGCAATTCCAGTGTGTAAGTAGGTTCCAGAGCCTGCCCGGCAGCGCGCGTCTCTTTCATGCGCGAGAACGGAAGCACGCCGGTAATATTTCCTGTCTCCCAAACACCCAGTTCCCTGGATTGACCCTTCTGTTCCCATCGCACTACGTACCGCCCTTTCAGGATGATTTGCATTTGGTCGACGGCCTCGCCGGGCCGAAAGAGGTGTTCACCGGTATCGTAAAATTTGTATTCAGATTGGTCGATCATCCATTGCAGCGCCTCAGAGCTGATTCCTTCGAAAGTTTCGAAGGACTGGAGGATAGGAAGTAAGTCTGCAGTCTTAGGTAAAATTTTCATGGATCGTTGTGGGTGTGTAGAAATATACAACCAAAGTAAAAAATAGTTGTATAGAACCGTATCCTTAAAATGAGCGTTTTCAATTTCATGAACCTACACTGGCGAATTCCCCTGGTTTTTTTTAGCATCCTTATCCTCGGTTGGCTCTCTTTGCAGTGGCCCTTGTACGAACATTTAGGTTTGGTGGGCATTCTACTGCCGGGCCTCCTGTTCGGCCTATCCTTTTCGTTGGTGAACTTCAAAGACAGGCGGCGAAGAATAAATGGGATAATCCTGAACAGCCTATTCGCTACCGTTTCTATTGTAGTGGCGTTCCTGTTGATGTTTTCCTGGGGCCCTGAAGGTACCGGAATGGAAGGCATGAAGTTTGGTTTCTTACTGGGTTTCTGTTGCTCCACCCTATTGACTATCATGTTCTATGCCACTTACGGGCTTTCCTGGCCGGCAGTTCTGTTGGCCATCATTCTGGGCAGTACACTTCCTGCCCTGCTGGGCTTTGAGGAAAGCGGCGAGACTAATGTAAAGCCACAGCTCTTTGGTTACTTTTGGCTGGCAGTGATGGGGGCGGTTTACAGTTGGGGGCTGTGGGATAAGGAACGAAGGTACGGAGGAATGAAGGAATGAAAAGGCAGCCACCTTCAATCAATCCTTTAATCATTCCTTCAATCCATCATTCAATCCATCATTCCTTCAATCCATCTACATGAACCACGCTCAGGAACTCGGAACCAAGCCCATGGGGCAACTGCTGGCCAAGATGGCCATCCCCGCTTCGGTGGGCATCCTGGTAATGTCTATCTACTTCATCGTCGACACTATTTTTGTCGGCCGTTTTGTAGGCACGCTGGGCATCGCCGCCATCACAGTAGTCATGCCCATTACTTTTTTCATCTCCAGCATTGGCATGGCTATAGGGGTCGGCGGCAGTTCCATCATCTCCCGTGCGCTGGGAGCGGAAGACAACCGCAAGGCCTGCCACACATTTGGTAATATGGCCAGTCTGACATTCCTGATTGTACTGGTAGTTCTACTGGCCGGCTCCTTCTTCAAAGCACCTATTTTGGCCTTATTTGGCGCCAATGGTGATATCATGGCCCCTGCCAGGGAGTACTTCGATATCATCCTAATTGGGGTGCCCGGCCTGGCCTGGGCCATGATGAGCAATAACGTGATGCGGGCAGAGGGGCGCCCCAAGATGGCCATGCTCACCATGATGGTACCTGCAGTGGCCAACCTGATCCTGGATCCCATCCTCATCATATGGCTGGATATGGGGCTGGCGGGGGCTGCCTGGGCGACCACCATCTCTTACTACCTGAGTGCGTCCTTTGCTTTGTGGTTTTTCTTTTCCGGCCGTTCGGAACTACGCCTGTTTCGCAGCAGCATGGTCCTGGAGTGGCCCCTGGTGCAGGAGATCTTCAGCATCGGCTTTGTGACTCTGGCCCGGCAGGGCACAATCAGCCTGCTAAGCATCGTGCTCAACCAATCTTTGTTCCAATACGGAAACGAACTGGCGGTGGCCATCTACGGCATTATCAACCGGGTAATGATGTTTGCCAACTTCCCGGTTTTGGGCATCACACAGGGTTTCTTACCCATTGCCGGGTACAACTACGGGGCAAAAAAATGGGGGCGTGTCAAGAACATTATCAATTATTCCATCCGTTCCGGCACCCTCATTGCCATGGGCCTGTTCACGGGCATCATTCTGTTTTCCACCCAAATCGTCAACCTGTTTACCAACGACCCGGAATTGCTGGCTAAGGCTCCTTCTGCCCTGATCCTGGCTTTTCTCGCGACTCCCCTTATTACCGTACAACTGGTCGGGGCCGCCTACTTCCAGGCCATTGGAAAAGCAAAACCGGCCCTGTTCCTAACCCTTACCAAACAGGGTTTTTTCCTTATACCCTTCGTACTGCTCCTGCCTACTTTCTTTGGCCTCGACGGCATCTGGTATGCCTTCCCCGTCTCCGATGTGCTTGCCGCAATAGTGACCTATTCCTACCTGCGTATGGAAATGCGCAATAAGCTGGATGTGGCGGTGCGGGAAGAGGAGGTGGAAATGGCGACGGTGGGGAGTAGGGAGTAAAGGTTATATTGTTATATTGCTATGTAATCCAGGGCTATAAGCTTACCAAGTCGTTACTTTCATTATTATTATAAATATAATTATTACTTTTGTTATTATTATTTTCGTAACCATGGTATCGATCGCCTTTACTCCGGTAAACAGAGGGGGCGCTGTTCTATCTACCAATAGTCCGAAAGCCATATCTCCATAGCCCGCCCCAATTGTGTTCCAACCAATTTTCAGGTGGCTTGTTTTATTTTTAGTTATTGCCGTAAGGATGAAGTAACACCTCTACGGCCAAATGCCCGGAAACAGCAGAAAACCATTTTGAACGGCCCCTTACATTGCGGGGTACTTTTTCCTGCCACATCATTCTAGGTTGAGCCCCCATTCGAAGTGTTTGAAAGCTGACTTTTCATAGAATTCGTATCCAGGGATTATAAAAGGATACCTTATCTTTAGCTAAAATCATTCGGCCATGAAAAACCTAACTGCATTATTGCTATTTATGGGCTTGAGCTATTCCCTGCTGGCCCTGGACGCCAGCGTATCCTATGCGTCCTTCAAAAGCCCATCCCAAAGCTATATCGAGATATACCTGCATATTGCCGGTAGGTCCGTTACTTTTCAACCTATGACGGACAGCACCTACCAGGCAGGGGTGGAAGTCATCCTGCTCTTTAAGCAAGGCGAAGAGATCGTCAAGTTTGACAAGTATACCCTTAACAGCCCGGTAGCCAGCCGCCCGATCGATTTTATCGATCTGAAACGCTACGGGCTGGAGGATGGGACATATGAACTGGTGGTCGCTGTCAAGGATATCCACCGGCCAGAGAACGCCAAGGAATTCAAAACAGAAATAACGTTTGACTACCAGGGTGAAGGACTCCAACAATCGGGGCTGGTGCTGCTGGCTTCCTATCAGCGTTCGGAAGATGCTACCAATGCCTTCGTCAAAAGCGGTATTCAGATGGAGCCGCTTCCCTACAACTTCTATAGCCGCCATGCTTCCTCTCTGATCTTCTACAACGAAGTCTACAACTCCGACAAAGCAATTGGAGAAGATTTCATGGTAAGCTACTCCATCGAGAAACTGGATAATGGCGAAGCCGAAATGATCATGATCGGCCACAAACGCCAGAAACCAAAGCCCATTGTCCCCCTGCTTGTGCAGATGGACATCAGCCAGGTGCCTTCCGGCAACTATAACCTCATTGTTGAAGTACGCAACCGCGCCAAGGAGCTGATGAGCCAAAAGCGTATTTTCTTCCAGCGCAGCAACCCCTTCCTCGACCAGGAATTGGAAAAAGTACAACTCGCCGCCAATGTGAATTTAAAGGAAGAGTTCGTCGAAACGCTAACCCCCGAAGAGCTGGAGTACAGCCTGCGGGCGATGACGCCTAAACTTCCGCAGGGCGATGTCGACCTGGTCAACATCATGATCCGTGACGACAGCATCAATGCACAGCGCCTCTACCTGTTCAGCTTCTGGGCAAAGGAGAGTCCCAACAACCCTGAATTCGCCTATCATAAATACATGGAAGTGGCCCGCGCCATCGATCAGCAGTTCGATTCCGGTTTCCGCCATGGGTTCGAGACGGACCGTGGTTATATTTACCTCAAATACGGCCAACCCGATGATATGGAGAGCCGTGATCAGGAACCCTCCGCCCCCCCCTATGAGATCTGGACGTATTACGAGTTTCCGTCCACCAATCAGAACAACGTCAAGTTCGTATTCTACAACCCCTCTCTGGCGCCGGGCGATTATCAGTTGCTGCACTCCACCGCCTTCGGTGAACTGAACAACCCACAGTGGCAGCGCGACCTCTACCGCGATGTGCCCAATGAAATACAAGGGTCCGATTACTTCGGCGGCTCGGATGTACAGGATAATTTTAACCGCAACGCGGGTAGGGTCTTCAGGGATTATTGATCCCGATTTTTTGGGTTGGCATTTCAAACCGGCGCTGGGCAGGGCCTAAGATCCGGCCTGAAATGCCAACTGTCTCCCGGCCGCCGCCCCCTGTACCCGTCCGTTTGTTCAGCCGGATAAACATCATGCACCTTCCTCCCAATATCCTTTCTTTTGTGCAGGCAAAGCTTAGAGTTTGTTCAAATTTTCATGATTGAGCGAAAGGGCGCAAATTTTATACTGAGCAAGGCAAAAAACGCAGGCATACCTGGAAGGTAAGGCGAGGCTTTTTAACGCAGCGCAGGATAAAATTTGCCGCTTGCAGCCGATTGATGGAATTTTGAACAAACTCTTAATTTTCCGTAGATTGGGGGCCTAACATTATCTGCTAACATGCAACGTATTCGCCCCATTGAGATCATGCTGGGAGAAGTGGTAATCTATCTTATTATTTGGATTGCCAACGATTACATGGCGGCCATGCTGAGTCTCATCTTTGGCAGCATCTTTCTGCTAATCCTGCTTACTAGCCTGGTGGTGGAAGTGGTGGAGAAGTCCAAAGTACCACGCTGGTATTTTATTTTTATGGGGCTATCGGTGCTGGCGCCAATTATTGCGGCCCTATTGTATACTTTGATTAATCAAGGGTTAGGGTGGTTGTGATTACAATTTCTGGAAATATATGGTCATCGGATACGTCGCCCCATACCCGTCCGGCATAATGAAAGTAATGCGCATGTTCTGGCCGTTGAGTTGCTCGATGGTTCCGTTGCTGTTGCCCCAGTAAGGGGAGGCAATGGTGATGGCGTTACCGCTGATGTAATAGTTCTGATACTCCGTGCCCATCGTACTGGCCAGTTGGGCGGTGCCGTTGTTGTAAAAGGTAAAGGTATAGGACAGCAGATCGAGGGACTGCTGATACTCGATGCCCATCTGACGGACAGAGACGCCGTTGGAACGCAGGTCCGTCACCCGCCAGGAGCCCAGGATGAGGCTAGCGTTGCCCGCCGGGGCAGGTTCAGGTTCTTTATACGGTTCTGAATAGGAAGATCCGCCTTCATCGAAAGGTTGAGTTTCGGACTCTTCGGTATACGCCGGCGGGGTATAATCCTCTTCATAACCCATTTCCGACTGAATAACGGCTATTCCGATAAGGAAAACGATTACCGCTCCCAGGCCGATCACCCACCGGCCCCACTTGCGGGTTTCCGGCCTTGCCGGAGGCGGCTGAACCGTTCTACTCCCGGAAACCGAACTACCCATTGAGCGTTGTTTGCCCTCCACTTCTACGATAGGAACTGAAGAGGACGAAGAAGCAGTTCCGGCTGGCCGGTTCAGCCGCTGGCGGCATACCCGGATGAGGTCCTCGATCTTAGGGTCATCGCCCGTCTTGGCGGCTTCGTTGAAGTACTGGATAGCCAGGCGGTAGTTGCCCTGTTTCATGGCTTCCTCGCCGTTCTGGAAATGCTGCAGGAAAGTAATGCCATTGGAGCAGAAGTTGACCTGCTGTTCGATATAGTCGTAATTCGGAGCGAACCCCTCCATATAGTAATGTAGGCTTTCGCGGTACAACTCGCGAGCCTCTTCCAATTTTTTGCTACCGAAGAGCGCCTCCGCCTGCTTAATGCGCTGCTGGAACTGCTGTTGGATCTCTTCGCGCTCGGCGTCTTTTTGAGCCAGTTCTTCCAGTATTTTCCGTCGATCCTGGTGCTTGGCCTGCAGGCTATCCAGCCGTTGCCGGGCCTCTTCCAGATATTTACCCGAGCCGGCGTATTTCTGCAGGTAATTCTTATAGGCCAGCTCGTTGTCCTTGGCCTTGGCGCTGCGCCATACATCTTCCTCCTTCAGGACCAGCAGCCGGCGCTCCGCCTGAGTGGCGTACAAGCCGGTAGGATAATATTCAAGGTAATTCTGGTAGGCCTGGACGGAGTCTTTTTCCTGCACGTTGGCCCAGAAGTCTGCCTCACTCACTTTAAGGTGGAAAATGAATTCCCCGCCCTCGTCCGCCGAGTTTTGGATGCGGCCGTCCACCGGGTTTTGCCGGGCTTTGCCGGCCACGAATTCCTTGACGTACTGGACGAGGGTAGTTGTATTGACGGCCCGTTGTGTGTTGCGCTTCAGGTAAGTGATCACCCCGCTGGCAAAGGGGCTGTTCTCTCCGGCCCTTCCGTCGGAGACCGTCTCCAGCCGGCCCGAGCTGATGATGCGCCGGGAACGGAAGTGCTCATCAATAGAAGTATTGCGCTTTTTCACCACCAGAGAACCGGAAAAGCAGGAGTCGATGATCAGTAATACATGATGGGCGTCAATAGCATTGATGCGCTTGATGATGTTGGAGTTGGATATAAAGCGGTCTTCGGTATCAATCCGGGCATCAACCGGTATCCAGTGGCCTTCGTCGAAGTCCTCATCGTAATGGCCATGGCCGGAGTAGTAGACCAGCAGGTTGTCCTGAGGGGTGATGGCCCGCTTCAACTCACGAATGGCATCGTAGATATTGGCCTCAGTGGCCCGTTCGTCGTAAAGAATGGTGATGTGCTCCTGGCCGAACTGGTATTGATGGGTAAGCACCTGAATGAGGTCACGGGCGTCCTTCACCGCATTGTCCAGGGGTGTCCAGTGCTGGTAACGGTCGATGCCGATGGCCAGCAGGTAATTGTTGCCGTGGCGGGGATCGTAATTGGGTTGGGAGTCTGAAAATTCGATGCCTCGTTCCATGATTTTGGGATGTAATTTTGTTAGGTGTTTGGATTAGGGCTTAGGTGATGTTGTGATATAATGATGTTGTGATATAGTGATGTTGGGTTGGCCGTCAAAAAGCTGGGGGGCTTGTGAGCGCTTCCTTCGGAAGGCTCAGCTTTCTTCGATAATCCTGCCGATAATTAGGTAATAGATTGGCTTCCCATCTACCATCTCATAGATGAATGCCTTTGGTATTGCATTTACGGCGCTATCCATTTTACCACTTTTTTGATTGCCAGCCTGTGTGCTGTAAACAAATTTAAAGCTTTCCAGACACAATTGCCAGGGGGGCATTCAATAGAAAGGACAAAGGCGAAGTGGAAAACTGCTGGGTGCAGGGTTGAAACCTGCCAGGTTTTCAACGTAGGCAGTTGAAAAACCTGGCAAGTTGAGAAGCAATCAACTACTTAAAAGTCGGCACTGCGCTGTACCGTTCCACAAACTCTCTCATTTCCTCCACCATATCCGGCGAGCCGATGGCGATGGTAATACGCTGGTGCAAGTGTTCCACCGGCAGGTCCAGAACGCGCTCGAGCTGGCAGGTAATCGCCTTGCCACCGGCCTGCTCCACGATATAAGACAGCGGGTTGCACTCATAGACGAGGCGCAACTTGCCCTGCGGGTATTTCCGGGTATTCGGATAGAGGAAGATCCCTCCCTGGAAAAGAATGCGGTGAATATCGGACACCATAGATCCGATATACCGCAGGCGGAGGTTGAGGTCTGAGCAGTGGTCGATATAGCGGCGCATTTCTACATCAAATTTCAGGTAGTAACCCTGATTGACGGAATAGTAATTGCCACGGTCAGGGATCTGAATGTCCGTATGAGAAAGGCAGAACTCGCCAATGGAGGGGTCGAGAGTAAACGCATTGACGCCCCGCCCTGTGGTATAAACCAAAATGGTCGACGTTCCGTAGAGGACATAACCGGCGGCCACCAATTCAGTGCCTTTCTGGAGGAAATCTTCCAGTTGCACCGTCCCTTCCGGGTCGCTGACCCGGCGGTAAATGCCGAAGATAGTGCCTACCGATACGTTTACATCGATATTGGAAGACCCATCGAGTGGGTCAAAAACGACAACGTACTTCGATGTTTTGGTAGTAGCCAGAGGCTGAATAGGAATGAAATCCTCCAGTTCTTCAGAGGCAATGCCACAGCACTCTCCACTGTTCTTCAGGCAGTCGATGAGTTTCTCGTTCGCATAGAGGTCCAGCTTTTGTACATCCTCACCAGAGGC
>JAGQXQ010000265.1:0-346 GCA_020436535.1 Phaeodactylibacter sp. | reverse complement strand
AGCTCTCCGGAGGCAAATGGAAAATCTTTTTGGCGGCGGATGATGAACTCATCCAGGGTTACAATTCGGTTCATAATTGGTTAGTTTGTATAGTAGAATGTCTTCTGTTTGTTTAGAGTGTGTTCAAATTTCGTTTTGGAGATAAAATCAATCAATTTTTTGCTTAGGCGAGGCACGAAAACCGGAGTTTAGCGTTCGACTAAGCGTTCGACTGAGCTCACGCCGAAGTCTCACGCCGAAGTCTGGGCCATGCTCATATTGAAACTACCCTGCGCTACATTCACGTAGCCCACAGGGTCAAACGTACTGATGTCCATAGCCCGCTGGACACCTTATACCAGGCATG
>JAGQXQ010000264.1 GCA_020436535.1 Phaeodactylibacter sp. | reverse complement strand
CGGCGTCGTCTTCGATGTGCAAGGTATAGCAACCCGGCGGCAGGTCGATATCATCGACGTAGAGGGTACTGTTCTGCATATTGTCACGGGAGAGCACCACCTCGCCCACAGCATTACGGAAGGTGTATCTATTTTCGCTGGCCCGCAGATTGGTGCGGAAGTGAAACTGCAGGCGTTCTACCTCAAAGAGGATTGGTTTCGTAAATTCAGAATAGGCCGTGTTGTTCGGGCTGTAGGCGTCGGCCTGCCCGTTCACCTCCAGGATGTTTACCTGGAAGACACCCCCTTCTTCAACGGTATTCCAGAAGTCCATCCCCGGAGAAGGCAGCTCGACAATGGCCGTATCCAGGAAAGACAGGCTGCCCGTCCATTCGTAGGTCAGGGCTGGGCCGCCCTGCAAGCGATATTCCAGCACCAGGCTGGTAATAATGGTAGCCCCTGTATTTTTCACCACCACCATCGGCCGGTTGCAGGCTGGGTTGAGGCGGGCAAATTCCACTCTCCCACTCGGCCGCATAATGCTCTCGATAGCGGCGTCGAGTTCAAAATTGGGCGGGCCGTAGGAGACCAGTTGAGTAGAAACCAGGTAATTCGCACTGCTGAGGAAAGAGCCATTCAGCCCATAGTCTACTTCTACACTCCCGCCCGGACTGGCCATGTCCGTGATCTCAAATTCGTGCACTTCGGTAGGATCTCCCGGGCACCAGCCGGCGCGGTCGAACAGCCAGGTGCCGCCCTGTGGGTAGATGGGAATGTCACCGCACGCCTTCCATACCTCAAAGGGAAATTCCTGTTCGCCGCCATCCAGGTTGATGTAATGCTCACGAGGAGTAAACTCCCCGTTCTGTTCATGGCCGGTGATAGACGCACGGATCTTATAACCAGCGGCATCCGCACGCAAGGGTAGCTGCCGGGGTTCGAAGAAACGGTCGTCCTGGATCTGATCGAACCAACCGCGGCGGAAGGGCCAAATATTTTGAATACCCAACACATCGCGCGGCGGCGTCCCTTTTATAAAATAAAATCGGATATCGAGTTCCTCCTGATACTGGCCGCCTAACTCCACCGAAAGAAATTTTTCACCGCGCAATACTGACGCGTAGTCTGTCACATCAAACCAGAAGGTTTTGCCCTGAGCGCCCAGGCTTAGGCCATTGCCATAAGGGGTGACCAAGGAAAGCAGTTCGAACTTAGCGTCCTGTTTTTGATAATAGGCCAGCATGCCGGGCGTAATGCTCCCTTCGGCAGCTACAGGATAGGTGTCCAGAAGGTTGCCTTGCTCATCGAGCAGCAGTTGGGCCGTGGCCCACCAGCTAAACTGAGTGTCAAGCGCCACCAAAGCGTTGTTGCCGTCTATCCCATACCGGATGATGGCATAAGGGGCGTTTTGGGTGGAATCCACCACGGTACTTGTCACTTCTATGGGATCTTCGGCATAGCTGCCGGCGATAAAGGTGAGGGCCGGCCGTTCGAAACTGGAGTAGAAGCCCTTGAAAAGTGCCGCCCCCCGATGGCTTCTCCGGGGAGGAGCGCCGAAGAGGGGCGCATCCTGGCCATTGGAGGAGGCATCGATAGCAATAGTTCCCAACGCCTCATCAAAAGGATAATAACCGGCCAGCTCACCCCATTCCGGGTGGGCGGGGCTCAGGGAACGGAACATCCAGCTTTGGATATCCTGTTCGCTGAGCGCTTTTTTCCAGATGCGGAATTCATCGATGGCGCCGTAGTAGTTATTGCCGGAAAGCACGGCGCTGCCGATGGTGAAATCCTGAATATCGATGGGCTTGACTTTGCCGGTACCACTGTGCCAGAGCTGCCCGTTGAGGTACATCTTCATCTCACCGGTAGCTGCATTTTTGGTGAAAGCCCAGTGGTTCCAATGCCCGGCAAAATCTTCGGGGTTGGCATCTTTCTCGATACGGTCGTAGCCGCCCCCGTCATTGCCGCAGTCCCAGTATACCCGGCTATTGCTCCAGGGCAGGTGCACGTTGATCTGCCGCTGTTTGTTGGCGTCATTGCCTTCCAGAATAGAAGAGTTGACGGGCAGATTATCGGGGTCGCCGTAGCACCAGAAGGAGATCGTGATCTCCTGATTGATATTTTCAAACACGGCCGCCGGGGGCATCACGGCGCCATAACCGTTGAACTCCAGAAAGCGGTCGGCGCCGGATGCGGCTACCTGGCTGGAAAAGGAAGCCTGGTTATTGGCAAGCACCACCGGTTGGCCGCCGGCAGAATTGGTGTAGCTGAGTTCCAGTAGCAGGTTAGAGGCCCCGTCCCAAACGAACGGCCGGATGGGGATCAGGTTGAAACCTGGATTGAAAGTGGTATTACGGAAATATACTTCGGTAAAGCCCTCCTCAGCAGGTGGATTTTCGACAGACAGGGCGGTGAGGCTGGTGGGCTTTAGCCGGAAACGCAGGAAGGCGACCCCGTCGCCGGCTTCCAGTACGTGAAACCCAAGTTTGGTAAGGGGATTGCCCTGGGAGGCGATCAACTGCAGTTCTTCAGCCGTGTATAGGAAGAACATCTTGCCGGTGGGGTTGCCCAGGGTGATGGGGATGCCAAAATCGGAGGGCAGGACCTCCTGCTCATTTTCCCCGGCAACCGCGCCATATAGTATATCATATTGGCCATATTGCCGGTAGGTGTAAGTGGGTTGTCCTGTATATGGAAAAGTATCTCCGGGGTAGCCAGGTATAACATAGTCCGGGTGGGTAGCGCGGGTGGAATCTACCATAGAAGGGTCGGTAATAAAGGTATTACAGCTGTAGTCCCATTCGCGACAGCCCACGTTGCCACTGCCCACAGCGTTGTCGTGGCAGCGCATATTGTAGCGCATGAGGATCTTTTCGTATTGGGCGCCCGGTTCTTCCGGGAACAGGTAGAAACCGGAGCGGTTGTCAGATTGCCAGGTGAGGGTTTGTACGATGGTCGTGTCCTGAGCGGAGAGCCCGTGAGTAAGGATGAAGCTAAGGATAAAGAAGGAAAATAGTTGCTTTTTCGTAGCGGCCATTGGATAATAGTTTTTGCGAAAATAGTTAAAAGGGGACAGTATTTGAGGTAGAGAGACAGGATTTGCGGGATGATCAGGATTTTTGTTGTCAGATGTAACCAACTCCTTGAAGAAGAGTCGCCGATTTTCAGGAAATCAGTAATTTTGCCCCTGCAACTAACCTCATACATCCAATTATAATGAAGAATCCAGCGCTCTTACTGTTTTTGATATTGCTGCTCTCCCAATGCACCAGTGTGGAAGAGCTGTTGCAGCAAGGCGAGGTTGTAAAATCGGATATCCGCCAGCAAATTGAATTTGAATATACCAACCGGCTCCTTTTCGTCGACGTGCAGATCAATGGCATGCCCCGGCGGTTCATCATAGACAGCGGGGCGCCTACCGTGATCAGTCAACCATTGAGGGAAGAGCTGCAGCTCAAAAGATTGAAGTCCACCCACGTTTCGGATTCTCAGAACAATCGCTCGAAACTGGAATTCGTGAGGCTTGAAAGCCTGGCTTTGGGAGGCGTGGAAGTCGCCAATTCCACCGCTCTGGTAACGGACCTCAGCCTGTTTCACTGCCTGGGCATCGATGGCCTGCTGGGCGCCAACGTAATGTCACACTTCAACTGGGAAGTCGATTACCAGAAGGAGAATATTCGGCTGTACCAAAAGGACGGCACGGAACGGCCTGAGGCATCTTACGAGATCGCCATTCCGTTCACAACCAAGGCCCAGGGTACGCCAGACCTGGAGATTGACATTCCCGGACTGCTCTCCGCTTCCGGAGTCACGCTGGACTTGGGGGCAACCGGAGGTATTTCTATTCACAAAACGGATGAACTAAAGATCAAGCGGGATACGAACCTGACCTTTTCCTACGGCCGCACCTCCAAAGGCATCTACGGCGCCAATACCGACACCACCTTCTTTTTCCTGGTCGATAGCCTTGCCATTGGAAGCGCCCCTTTCGAACAGGCCCTCATTACTACTTACAATACCAGCAACAAGATCGGCAACCGCTTCTGGGAAAATTACAAGTTGTTCATCAGTTGGAGCAACAATCGTTTGTACCTCAACCCTCAGGATGTACGCCCCCCGCAACTGCCGAAAACGTTGCTCAAGATCGGTTACGAGGATGGAGCCGTGCGGGTATTAACAATTTTTCAGAATCTGGCGCTTTCTAATAAGAATATCGAACCCGGAGATGAAGTGATACAAGCCAATGAAATGGATACAGAGGAAATCTCCCTGGACGATTACTGTGCACTCAGAGGCAGTGGCTGGGAGGAGGTGCAACTGAAAATCAGAAAGAAAGAAAGTGAGGAAATTATTGAAATAAACTTCAACAGGGATGAGATGGAGTGGTAGGGTACATGGTTTCTCACCCGCTGGCCGGAGGAACCTATGTAATTAAGTCAAGGCATTTCCGTTGAAAAATTGACACAGATTCAGGGCATTTCATCAAAAAACCGACATGGCCATGCCAAAACGCATCCATCGCAAAACTCGTTACACCAAACTACCGGAAGGTGCTGTGCTGGTCACCCGTGGCAGCCGCTGGGGCAACCCTTTCCGCCTGGTGGAACACGGCGGGGAATATACTCGGGAAGAAAGCATACGCCTGTACCGGGAATACATAATAAAGAAGATCCGTGAGGAGCCGGAACGCTACGACTTGTCACTATTAAGGGGGAAGGACCTGGCTTGTAGCTGTAAGCTGGAGGAGCTTTGCCATGGGGATGTATTGCTCGAATTGGCGAATGGGCCTGCCTTCGCATGAAGCTTCGGTGGATGGGTGGATGGCCCCGAACTTGATCCAAAGGCACGAGGGCGCGATTCCTTTTTGTGCCCAATCTGGGTTTATGGCAAACAACGGGCAGCCGTGGAGATGGCTATTTGCGATAACATTCCAATACAATTTTTGCTATCTCAGATAGCAGAACCGTTTATTTTTTGTATTCAAGCACTTGCCTGGCCTTCTACCTCCCTGAAAAACGTACTCGTAATCCCCGCAATGCACAAAGCGGCAACCAGCCCTCCGGCAACGCCCGTCAGCAGGAATACGCTCAACTGGCTTTCAAATACCAAACCCAGCAAGGTGATGGCGAACATACCCAGCGCCCAGCCAAAAACGTTCATGCCG
>JAGQXQ010000263.1 GCA_020436535.1 Phaeodactylibacter sp. | reverse complement strand
GAGTGGGCATTACCGCCGAAGGAGACATGCTGGCCGCTCTCGGCCTGCGCTACGGCACCAATGATGCTATCGACTTCTCAGTGAAGGTGCATCAGGCGCTGGCTATCAATGCTTATCGTTCGTCCACCATTATGGCGGGAGAACGCGGCGCCTTTCCCATTTTTGACTCTGAACGGGAGAAAAACAACCCCTTCATCAACCGCTTGCGGGAAGCCGACCCGGCCCTGTATGAAGAAATGGTAGCCAAAGGCCGCCGTAATATCGCTCTGCTGACCATTGCCCCAACCGGCACGACCAGCCTGATGACACAGACCACCTCCGGCATCGAGCCGGCTTTCCTGATCAGCTACAAGCGCCGACGCAAGGTGAACCCGAACGATAAAGACGCCAATGTGACCTTTATCGACGAGGTGGGAGACCACTGGGAGGAGTACTATGTTTTTCACCACAAATTCATCACCTGGCTGGAAGCCAATGGTTACGATGTAGGCAAAGTAACCAGAATGTCTGCTGAAGAGCTGCAGCCCATCATTGAACAATCGCCTTACCACCGGGCCACTGCTAATGATGTGGACTGGTTGCAAAAAGTGAAAATGCAGGGCTCCATTCAAAAGTGGGTAGACCACTCCATCAGCGTGACGGTGAACGTGCCGGAGGAGACTTCCGAAGAGATGGTCAGAAAGATCTACCAAACGGCCTGGGAGGAAGGCTGCAAAGGCTGCACCATCTATCGCGACGGCTCCCGCTCGGGCGTATTGGTCTCCGACTCCGGAAGCAAGGGTAAACAAGAAGCTCAGTTCCAGGAAACCATGCCGCCCAAGCGCCCCGAAGTGCTGGAAGCGGCAGTGGTCCGCTTCAAAAACAACGCTGAAGATTGGATCGCCGTTATCGGGTTATATGATAAACGGCCTTACGAAGTCTTTACCGGCCGGGCGGAGGATATGTTTAAATTCCCCGATTACGTAACTTCCGGCTGGGTCATCAAAGCTAAAGACGAAGAGGGGCACAACCGCTACGATTTTCAGTTTCTCGACAAGGAAGGCTACCGCATTACCATCGAAGGCCTGTCCCGGTCTTTCAATAAAGAATACTGGAACTACGCCAAACTCATCTCTGGGGTGCTTCGCCACGGCATGCCTATCGCCTATGTGGTCGATATGGTGGAAGGCCTGAACGTACCGGAGGATTATATTAATACCTGGAAGAATGGCGTCTGCCGCGCCCTCAAGCAGTTTGTTCCGGATGGCACCAAGGCTGCCACCGGCAATTGCCCCGGCTGCGGCGACCCGGATGGCCTGCTCTATAAAGAAGGATGTTTGATCTGTAAGAGTTGCGGGTATTCGGAGTGCGGATAAATTCGAAGTGGGAAGTGCGAACGGCGAATTCCGACTTTGTATTTCCCACTTCCACCTTTCCTACACCGTATACCCTCCATCCGCTGTAAAAACAGCTCCGGTACAATAGCCGCCCGCTTCGGAAGCCAGGAAGAGCGCCAGTCCGGAGATTTCTTCCACCGTGCCAACGCGGGGGATCGGCAGCTGGGTGATCATGTATTGCATAACCTTTTCGTTGCTCCACAAGGCTTCGCTGAACTTCGTCTTGATCAGGCCCGGGCAGATGGCGTTGGCGCGGATGCCGTAGCGGCCCCATTCTTTGGCCAGCACTTTGGTCAATGAGATCAAGGCCGCTTTGCTGACGCTGTAGATGCCTAATTGCTGCTCTGGTGACAGGCCGCCGATGCTGCTTATATTGATAATGGAGCCACCGCCTCGCCTTTGCATTTCCGGCAGCGCCAGCTTACACAGCTCAAAAGGCCCCTTAAGGTTGACGTCCATGATCTTGTCGTAAGCCCAGGATTCGGTGTTTTCCACAGGCCCGAAGACGGGATTGGCTGCGGCGTTGTTGACAATAATGTCTATGCCGCCGAAAGTGTCTTTGGTTGCTTCCGTTAGTTTTTGGAGATCTTCCGGATTGCCTGCGTTGGCGGCGAAAGCCAGCGCCTCAAAGCCCTTTTCGGCCAATGCCTGGGCCACCTCATCCACCGCCTCCTTTTTGCGGCTGGAGACGACGACCCGAGCCCCGGCTTCGGCCAGAGCATGGGCAATTCCTTCTCCGATGCCTTTACTGGCTCCGGTGATGATGGCTACTTTCCCTTCGAGTTGAAATCGATTGATAATTGACATGGCGGCAGGTATGAAAAAAGCTCACCGCAAGAATAACTGTGGTGAGCTTTTGTATTGAATTTTGAACAATAGTGTTAAAGGTGCAGGCGCTCCTTCCTGGCAAGCAGTTGCTCTTCAGTCTCTTCCCGTTCCGGGTCGGGAAGGCAACAATCTACCGGGCATACGGCAGCGCATTGGGGCTCTTCATGAAATCCCACGCATTCGGTGCATTTATCCGGAACGATATAATAAAGGTCTTCAGAAATAGGCTTGTGCTGGGCGTCAACATCGGTTTCCCTCCCGTCTTCCAGTACATAGGTGCCCGTAACTTCGGCGCCGTCCGAAATGGCCCATTCTACCCCCCCCTCATAGATGGCGTTGTTGGGGCATTCGGGCTCGCAAGCTCCGCAGTTGATGCACTCTTCAGTTATCATTATTGCCATAGGTTATCCTTTTTTTCTTGTTAACAGGTTGGGATAAGATTGGTTCTTATCCTTGGGCAAAAATAAACCTTGCAGTAGAATATCCAAACATCAAGCCTCCGCTTTCTGAGTCTTTAGTTTATCCCAAACCCTGAAAAGGAAGTATGCTCCACCCAGCGCCACCAGTGTGCTGGCCACAGCCGGGCCGGTTTGGCCGTACAGCCAGTAACCCATGGCAAAGAGAGTGCCGTAAACCGTCAGGCAACCGATGACCATGCAGGCTATTTCCAGCGGTAACTGGCCGGGTTCGGGGTCAAGCTCGATACCTTCGGCGTGGGCCCGGTCGATTACCGGCTTCCAGCCCAGAGCGGCAGGGCGGATCCGCCGGTAAAAAGCAACCAGAGTTTCCTGTTTGGTGTGTGGGGTGACAAAGACGGAAATGATCCAGATGGTAGTGGTCAATACGGCGCCCACAATGATCTTTTCCCAATCTTCCATCGGCAGGAAACCGGTTTTGTCGTGGACGAAAGTGAAATAACTGGCGATGATGAGGGAAGCCACCATGGCGATGATTTCTGTTAAAGCGTTGATCCTCCACCAGAACCAGCGCAGGATGAAGATAAGGCCGGTGCCCGAGCCCAGCAGGAGCAGTAGGTTGAATGCTTGGGTGGCGTCCTTGAGCAGCAGGCCCAGCCCGATGCCCAGCACCATAGATACAATGGTGAATAGCCGTCCTGCCCGTACCAGTTCTTTTTGAGTGGCGTCGGGCTTGAGGAAGCGCTGGTAGAAGTCATTGACCAGATAAGAAGCGCCCAGGTTGATCTGAGTTGACATGGTAGACATGAAAGCCGCGATCAGCGAAGCGGCTACCAACCCTAATAGCCCGGAAGGAAGCTTGGTGAGCATGGCCGGGTAGGCCACATCATGGCCGAGCTTGCTCGCGGAAAGGGTAGGGAAGGCCTCCTGAATATCAGCCAGGGTAGGGAAAACGACAATAGAAGCCAGCCCGATCAGAATCCAGGGCCAGGGGCGCAGGGCATAATGGGCGACGTTAAAGAACAGGGTGGCCCCGATAGCTTGCTTTTCATCCTTGGCGGAAAACATGCGCTGGGCAATATAGCCGCCGCCTCCGGGCTCAGCCCCTGGGTAGTAAGACGCCCACCACTGCACCGCCAAAGGGATAAACAGCAACGGAACCCATTGCTCCGGGTCGGTGAGGTCGGGCGCCAGGCTGAGCTTGTCCTGTACCTCCGGGTGCTGTAGCAACTTGGTCAACCCGCCCACCTCCGGAAGGCCCAAGAGGTAAACGCAGGCCCAGACCGAGCCGATCATCGCCAGGACGAATAAGACGAAGTCAGTGACAATTACCGCTTTCAAACCGCCAAAAGCGCTGTAGGCCAGGGTGATCGACCCTGCGATCAGTAAGGTCTGCCAACCGGGAATTCCCAGGATGATCTCTCCAAACTTGATAGCTGCCAGCGAGACCGCCCCCATTACCATGACGTTGAAAATAAGCCCCAGGTACAACGCCCGGAAACCGCGAAGGAAAGCGGCCGCCCAGCCGCTGTACCGCAGTTCGTAAAATTCTATATCGGTGAGAATGTTCGCCCGCCGCCACAGTTTGGCGTAAACAAATACCGTGAGCATACCTGTAAGAAGGAATGCCCACCAGCTCCAGTTTTTGGCGACTCCATCTTCACGGACAAAACCGGTGACCAGGTTGGGGGTATCGGATGAGAAGGTGGTGGCAACCATGGATACGCCGAGCAGCCACCAGGGCATGTTGCGCCCGGAGAGAAAAAATTCCTGCAGGTTCTTGCCGGCAGAACGGGACACGCCAATCCCAATGGCTAAGGCGAAAATAAAATAGGCGCCAATAATGCTCCAGTCTAAAGTCGTGAGGTTCATTTCGTTTTGTTATTTTTTCTGAAGACAAGTTTACCAAAGCTTCTTCATAAATTATAGCATAGTGGTGTTTTTTGAATTCCGGCCAATACCTTTATCTTTGGGAAAGGGCTTTCGTCCTTCGGTTGATCGAATGCATGAATACCGAATACCGAACCCACGAACAACCCAATTCACTGATCATCAAAACTTTTAACCACATTGGCAAAGGGTACGAAGAGTAAGAGCGGTAAAGTGACGCCTCTGATGGGGCAGTATAACCGAGTGAAGGCCAAATATCCGGATGCAATACTGCTGTTTCGGGTAGGCGATTTTTATGAAACTTTCGGACAAGACGCCGTCACCGCTTCCCAGGTGCTGGGCATCATCCTGACCCGCCGCAATAACGGCGGTAGTGATATCGAACTGGCGGGTTTTCCTTATCATTCAATGGACCTTTACCTGCCCCGGCTGGTTCGGGCGGGTTACCGGGTGGCTATCTGCGAACAGCTGGAAAAGCCCAGCCCGCAGAAAAAGATCGTCAAACGAGGCGTTACCGAAGTGGTGACTCCCGGGGTGGCAGTCGACGATAAACTGCTGGACCACAAGTCTAACAATTATCTTGCATCCTTCTTTATGGGGCGAAAGGGGCAGGTAGGGCTTTCCTTCCTGGATATTTCCACCGGAGAGTTCCTCGTTTGTGAAGGCAGCCTGGCCTATGCCGAAAAACTGATCCAAAGCTTTAATCCTTCTGAGCTTATTTTTCCCAAAGACCGCCGTAAAGAGATGGATAAACTGTTCGGCGACAGGTACTATACCTTCATGCTGGACGAATGGGTATACACGTACGATTATACTAAAGAGAAATTACTGGAGCACTTCGAAGTCCAAAACCTGAAAGGCTTTGGAGTGGAAGGGATGGAACTCGGACAAGTAGCCGCCGGGGCTACTCTGCACTACCTGGCCACTACCGAGAATAAGAACCTCCAACACATCAATGCCATCAGCCGGATACAGCCGGACCGCTATGTTTGGCTCGACCGCTTCACGGTTCGCAACCTGGAGTTGATCCAGAGTAACCACGACAGTGGCGTACCCCTGATCAAGATACTGGACCATACCGTCTCCTCCATGGGCGCCCGCCTGTTGAAAAAATGGGTCGTCCTACCGCTGAAATCCATACCTGCTATCGAAAGCCGCCTGGATATGGTAGGCTATTTTCTGGACAACGCCGGACTGAATGGAGAGCTGACGCAGTACATCCAACAGATGGGCGACCTGGAGCGCCTCATTTCCAAAGTGCCGCTGGGCAAGATCAACCCGCGGGAAGTGGTTCAGCTTAAAAAGGCACTGGGACTCATCACCCCCATCAAGGAATTGTTGTTGGCCAGTGACAACATCCATCTGGCCAAGATTGCCGAAGGGCTCAATCCCTGCAGCCTGCTCAAGGAAGAAATCGGCAAACAAATTGTGGAAGACCCGCCGGTTAACCTCGTCAAGGGAGGAGTCATCGCCGATGGTTTTAATGAAAAGCTGGATGAACTGCGCAATATCGTTCAGAACAGCGAAGGGCTGCTGGAGGAAATACAAAAAACGGAGGTGGCCCGTACTGGTATCAATAGCCTCAAGATTGGCTTTAACAACGTATTCGGCTATTACCTGGAGGTGACCAATAAATACAAAAACCAGGTGCCTCCCGAATGGACCCGCAAACAAACCCTCACCAATGCAGAGCGCTACATTACCGATGAACTGAAAAAACTGGAAGCCAGGATACTGGGCGCTCAGGAGAAGATCCTCGAACTGGAAGGCCGGCTCTTCGAACAATTGGTCCTCAGCCTGTCCGACTATATTCAGCCTATACAGCACAACGCCCACCTAATCGCGCGCATCGACTGCTTATTGTCCTTTGCCAAGGTGGCCCAAAAGCACAACTATTGCCGGCCGCAGATCGACGATTCTCTGGTGGTTGATATCCGCCAGGGGCGGCACCCGGTGATCGAACAACACATGGCGCTGGATGAAGCCTATGTGCCCAACGATGTATACCTCGACAACGAAGAACAGCAGATACTGATGATCACCGGCCCCAATATGGCAGGTAAGTCGGCCTTGCTCCGGCAGACGGCCCTCATCTGCCTGATCGCACAGATGGGCTCCTTCGTCCCAGCCGAGCGGGCTACACTTGGGCTGATCGATAAGGTCTTTACCCGGGTGGGCGCCTCCGATAATATTTCTTCCGGCGAGTCCACCTTTATGGTCGAAATGAACGAAACGGCCAGTATCATGAATAACATCTCCGACCGCAGCCTCATCCTGCTGGACGAGATCGGCAGGGGCACGAGCACTTATGATGGCATATCCATCGCCTGGTCAATAGCGGAATTCCTCCATAGCAACAGCCTGGCCCGCCCCAAAACACTTTTCGCCACCCATTACCACGAGCTCAACGAGCTCGCCAACAAATTTGGCAGGATCAAAAACTTCAACATCGCAACCCGGGAAGTGGGGCATAAGGTAATCTTCCTCCGCAAACTGGTGCCGGGAGGCAGCGAACACAGCTTTGGTATCCATGTGGCAAAGATGGCAGGTATGCCCCGCTCGATCGTTGAACGAGCTACTCATATCCTTACCCAGCTGGAGCAGAAATCCATCGATAATGGAGCAGAAGGAACCACCGATGGCATCAAGGCGGATAAGGCCCAAACTCAGCAAATTTCTACAGAGGCATTACAACTCAGTATTTTTGAAACGGTTGACCCCACCGCCGGTAAGATCAAAGAAGCCTTGCTCGACCTGGACCTGAACTCCATGACGCCGATCGATTGTATGATGAAACTGAATGAGCTGAGAAAATTTCTGGAGGAGAGGGAATAAAAAAACCCTGCAGGCCGATCGACAAGCAGGGCCCGGCAGTGAGCATTGCAGTAGTGTTTATTTGCAGGGTTTAGCCCAATAAATAGGAATAGAAACACTGCCTAAGTTTTACTTTGATTTGTTTGGAATAATTATATTGTGTGGGTAAATCGCTTTTAGGACGTACCCTCTCTCCGCAGGTCACTTTCAATTGAAAAAAATATGCACATCGCTTTATTGGGATATGGGAAAATGGGTAAGGCTATTGAACAACTGGCCCGGCAAGATGGAGACGAGATTGTCCTTCGGGCCGACTCCGACACGTCCAGAAAAGCAGCGGCCGACTTTCTCCAGGCGGCAGATGTGGCCATAGAGTTCAGCCGTCCCGAAAGCGCCTTTGACAATATCCGCCTGTCTTTGGAAGCGGGTGTTCCGGTCGTTTGTGGGACGACCGCCTGGCTGGGCCGGCTGGAGGAGGCAAAGGCTCTTTGTGCAAAACACCAGGGCGCTTTGCTCTATGCCTCCAACTTCAGCATCGGAGTCAACCTGTTTTTTGCGCTCAACCGCTACCTGGCGACTCTGATGGCCAAACAGCCAAATTACGCGGTGGGAATGGAGGAAATTCATCATACCCGAAAGTTGGATGCTCCCAGCGGTACCGCTATTACCCTGGCAGAAGACATTCTGAAACTGACTCCGGGCCTGGACAAATGGGCCAATGGGGAAGCCGGCAGCTCCCGGGAGTTGCCAATCCTCTCCAAAAGAGAAGGCGAGGTTCCTGGCATTCATGAAGTGCGGTACAACTCGGCGGCCGATTCGATCACCATCCGCCATGAGGCTCATTCCAGAGAAGGCTTTGCCCGGGGCGCTCTGCTGGCAGCCCGCTGGATAGTAGGTAAACAGGGCTACTTCGAGATGAAAGATATACTCGGGTTTTAAATGGAACGAAGGAATGAGGGGATGAAGGAATGATTGCCGCAACCGGAGCATTCTTTCCCTCCCTCCTTCAATCAATCAATCATTCCCTCATGAAATTACCCAAACGCTTCCGTCAAAGCCTTCGGATTGTTTCGCTCCTCCTGGGGGCGTTCATCCTTTACATCGCTACGGTGCTGATCTACGGCACTTATGACGACTGGCAGCCACCTGCTATCAGCCCGCTGGAACCCCTTCAGGTATCGGAAAAGAACCCGATCCGGGACAGCGTGCTGTCTTTCGTTATCTGGAACCTGGGCTATGGTGGGCTGGGGGAGGAGTCGGATTTCTTTTACGATCATGGCAATATGTTCCTGTCCGGTGGGCGTATGGTGCGGGCGCCCCGGGAGTATGTGGAGAAAAATATTGCCGGCGACACCCTTTTTGTGCAAACCACCCAATCGGATTTTTTCCTCTTTCAGGAAGTGGACTTCACCGCCCGGCGGAGTTATTACATCAATCAATTTGAAGAGATCGGTGAAGAACTACCAGGTTACGCTGCCTTTTTCGCCCCTAACTATAAAGTGTCGAGAGTGCCCATCCCCATCATGGAACCCTGGAATGCTTACGGTAAGGTCCTGAGCGGACTGGCCACCTATTCCCGTTTTCAACCCTACGAATCTATCCGCCTCCAATTACCGGGTTCCTTTGCCTGGCCTACCCGCATCTTCCAGCTGGACCGCTGTGTGGCCTTGCACCGCTACCGGCTGGCCAATGAAAAAGAGCTGGTGGTGATGAACGTCCACAATTCGGCTTACGACGCCGATGGCGCCCTGAAGCGCCAGCAGATGGCCTTCCTGCGGGAACGATTGCTGGAGGAATATGCAAAGGGGCATTACGTTATCGTAGGAGGGGATTGGAACCAATGCCCTCCTTTCTTTCGCTTCGATGGCTTTATGCCCGGCAATACTCAGGGCTACACCCAGATCAATATCGAGCCGGATTTTTTGCCGGCAGACTGGCAGTGGGTATATGACCCTACGGTTCCCACTAACCGGAAAGTCCGGACCCCCTACGTTGCCGGCAAGTCCTTTATCACGCTTATTGATTTTTTTCTGATCAGCCCTAACGTTCGCGCCCGAACCATCAAGGGCCTGGACCAGCAATTCCGCTTTTCTGACCACCAGCCGGTTTGGATGGAAGTAGAGCTGCGGTGATTCTTTCTAAAGAGGGCAACCATTCTGGTGACTTTGGCTGGATACGTCGTTCGTTGCCGGTTGCTCATTGCGCCTTCCAGTGATAATTGTTATCCTCTCAATTGAGAAAAATCATTCTCTCCTTCTGTTCATAACCCTACTTTTGAAAGTGTTTAATTCACACTAAATCGGGCGATACCGAAAACTTTCCTACCATGAAGTACACTAAATATGTCTACACCTTCGGAGACAAAAAAGCAGAAGGCAACACCAAGATGAAAGAATTGTTAGGTGGCAAAGGCGCCAACCTGGCGGAGATGAATCTCATTGGCGTTCCGGTACCTCCGGGATTCACTATTACTACTGAAGCCTGCACGAATTATTACAAGAACGGTAGAGAAGAACTGCTTGACATTCTGGATGAGCAGGTTCGGGAAGGAGTACGGGCTGTGGAGAAAATTACGGGCAAGCGTTTTGGCGATCCCCACAACCCACTCTTGTTGTCGGTTCGTTCCGGCGCCCGTGTATCTATGCCTGGCATGATGGACACGGTTCTCAACCTGGGTATGAATGACGAAGTAGTGGACGGTTTTGGCAAAAAGACGAACAATGAACGTGCTGCCTGGGATTCCTACCGCCGCTTCATTCAAATGTATGGTGATGTGGTGATGGGGATGAAACCTGAAAATAAAGAAGACGCCGACCCCTTCGAAGATGCGATCGACCGGCTCAAGGAAGAGAAAGGGGTTGAAAATGATATCGAACTGAGCAAAGAAGACCTGGTCGAACTGTGCAGCCGTTTTAGCAAGCTGATCGAAAAACGCACCGGAAAAGCTTTCCCGCAGGACCCGTGGGAGCAGCTTTGGGGCGCCGTCACGGCCGTATTCGGCAGTTGGATGAACAACCGGGCGGTTCACTACCGGGCACTGAACGGCATTCCTTCTTCCTGGGGCACTGCTGTTAACGTTCAGGCTATGGTATTTGGCAATATGGGCAATACTTCTGCCACCGGCGTCGCCTTTACCCGCGACCCGGCTACCGGCGAGAACATTTTTACTGGCGAATACCTGATCAACGCTCAGGGCGAAGACGTAGTGGCCGGTATCCGTACGCCTCAGCAGGTCACCAAAGAAGGTTCCCAGCGCTGGGCAAAGCTGGCCGGTATCTCCGAGGAAGTGCGCAGGGTGCAGTATCCATCTCTGGAAGAAGCCATGCCGGAAATCTATAAAGAACTGGATGAACTGCAAAATCGCCTGGAGGACCACTATGCCGACATGCAGGACCTGGAGTTCACTATCGAAGAAGGCAAGTTGTGGATTCTGCAAACCCGCAATGGTAAGCGCACCGGCGCATCTATGGTCCGCATTGCTGTGGAAATGCTCGAAGAAGGCATGCTTGACGAGAAGAAGGCCCTCCTGCGCGTCGAGCCGGAAAAACTGAACGAATTGCTGCACCCCGTATTCGATAAAAAAGCACTTGCAGACGCCAGGGAGATTACCAAAGGCCTGCCCGCCTCTCCGGGCGCTGCTACCGGACAGGTGGTATTCTTTGCCGATGAAACGGTGGAGTGGGCTGCAAATGGCAAAGATGTGATCCTTGTCCGCCGGGAAACCTCTCCGGAAGATATTCAGGGCATGGACAGCGCCCGGGGCATTCTTACCAGCCGTGGCGGTATGACCTCTCACGCGGCCGTCGTAGCCCGTGGGATGGGCAAATGCTGTGTCTCCGGCGCCGGCGCCCTGCACATTGACTATACCACCCGAACTTTTAGCGTCGATGGCGTTACTTATAAAGAAGGAGACTGGATCTCTCTCAACGGCACCACCGGGCAGGTGTTCGAAGGCAAGATCGCTACCCAGGAGGTGGAACTGAGTGGAAACTTTGGCCAGTTGATGAAGCTGGCCGGTAAATATGCCCGGCTTGGCGTACGGACTAATGCCGATACACCGGAAGAGGCTCAGATAGCCCGGAAATTCGGCGCTACCGGTATCGGGCTTTGCCGCACCGAGCATATGTTCTTCCAGGCAGACCGCATCCTTGCCGTCCGGGAAATGATCCTGGCGGAGGATGAGGCCGGCAGAAAAGAAGCGCTGGGTAAACTACTGCCCTTTCAGCGGGAGGACTTCGAAGGCATCTTCCGAGCTATGGAGGGCCTGCCGGTGACCATCCGCCTGC
>JAGQXQ010000262.1:3855-12875 GCA_020436535.1 Phaeodactylibacter sp. | reverse complement strand
TTAGGCGCTTATTGAAGGCCGGTTTGGGGTTTAGAAAGGTTTAGGTTGCCTTCTTGAGGCTGCTCAACGGGCTTCTAAACCCCAAAGAGCATCCACAAAGCCCTAACCCTTAATGATTCCTGGTGGTTCTAACCCCGAATTAGCCCAGAAATAGCCATAAACCTATCAGTGGGTACAATTTAGCATCGCGCCTCCTGAACAAATCAGATATTAGATATCCGATTTGCGAAGTTCGATTTTTTTTGGTCAGGCCAACAAGGGGCCGTATTTTGGCGGCATGAAAGACCAAATATCCCTCTACGAGCAGATCCAGGAAGCACTTAATTACATCCGCACCCGGACGGATTTCCAACCCCGCTTCGGCATCATCCTCGGCACCGGCCTCAGCGGGCTGGCTGATGAGATCGAGGCGGTAGCCGAGATCGCGTATAGCGACATTCCGCACTTTCCCACCTCCACCGTGAAAGGGCACAAGGGCAAGCTCGTCTTCGGCCACCTCGCCGGCCAGCCGGTGGTGGCCATGGCCGGGCGCTTTCACTACTACGAAGGCTATTCCGCCAAACAGATCACCTTCCCGGTGCGGGTGATGAAGTTCCTGGGCATCGAGCGGCTCATTGTTTCCAATGCCGCGGGCAGCGCCAACCAGCACATCCAGGCCGGCGATATCGTCTTTCTCAAAGACCATATCAATATGCAACCGGACAACCCCCTGCGCGGCCCCAACGACGAACGCCTCGGCCCTCGCTTCCCCGATATGCTGCATACTTATGACCGCGAGCTGAACGCCAAAGGACTGGAAATTGCCCAAAAGCATGGCATCCGTGCCCACGAGGGCGTCTACCTGGCGCTCCAGGGCCCCAACCTAGAAACACCGGCCGAGTACAACTTCTTCCACATCATCGGGGCTGATCTGGTAGGCATGTCGACGGTGCCGGAAGTGCTCGTCGCCCGGCACATGGGCCTCGACGTGATGGCCCTATCGGTAGCCACCAATAAATGCTACCCTCTGGAAGAGATCCGGGAGACAACTCACGAAGATGTGATCGCCGTGGCGCAGGGGGTAGAGCCGAAGATGCGGCGGATTGTGATGGAGTTGCTGGAATTTCTGGGGTAAAAGATCATCCACTTCCGGTTCAACAGGTAAAAGGATAGCCTTATTTTTCATAGCCTTGGGCCTGTACCACGCCCACCTCGGGTATCCTCCTTTACCTCAGATACCTGCTGGTGCTTGCCAGCCGGTAAAAGTACCTCCGGGCATGCAGCACCTCATTGTGGCCCAGGCCCGTGAACCAGAAAACTGCTCCGTCCTCAGGAATTTTGGGATTGACATCATTGCTGTCATCGATGTGCTTATACTGAATATCCCAGCCCCTCAGGCTGTTCATGAGGTCAAGGGTGGTTTCGAAAGTTCCTCCGTCCGGGGTGTAGATGTTGATGAAACGCCCTTTGCTTCGTTCCAGCCACATAGCGTACTTTTCCAGTTGCCCGTACAGGCCATCGAACAGCCAAACCTCTTTAATAGCTTCGTCCAGCCCACCTTGCAGGAGAATGTAGCTCATCACCCGATACCCTCCGCTATGGCCCGATAGAATGATGTGCCGCAGCGGCGCTTCCTTCAACCCGAGATGCTGCGCCATCACCTGCTGCACATCCGACATAAATGCCTTAAAGGCCAACGGCTCTTCCAGCTTGCCGCCGGAAGAGTCCGGGCTTTTCCTGGGCCCCTGCGGGACAACCAGTATGGCATTCTTACCAGATGCAGTCAGCTGAGGGATCAGGTCAAAGGTATTCAGCACGCTATCAATCTCGTTCCACCACCCGTGGAAATGGACGATGTAGTCGAAGGAGTCAGCCGCCTGAAGGTATTTCGGGATGAAGATGGCCACTGAGCTATCCCGGTAATGAGTGGCGTCATCGTAATGTTCATCACCATAGTCATGCCCTTCTGCCCGCTGAGGAGCGGGAAAAGGGGCGGTGGGCAGCGCCGTCCGCAACAGGGTGCCTTCTGATAGCCGGGTGACAGAAAAGCCCTGAGCGGCACAATGGTGCATTATGAAAAATGCAAAAGGCAGGAGCAAGGTTCTAAATACCATCATAATGGCGCTGGTTTGGAAGCTTGAAAAACAACTCAGAAGTATAACAATTTTAACCGGCTCATTGAGCCGGTATAACCATATAACAATACGCCAGGGACTCCGGAAAAACACCCCTGGTAACTCGAATTCGAAGTTGAATAGGCAAAACTACATTCGCCCGGCCCTTCAACCCAACCACGGATTCTTATTCCCCCTGATCTGATCCACCATTCCCCCATAGATCATTTTTTGCGCTCCAGCGCGCAGGACGAAATCGTGCGGGAAGCCCAGTTCGATGGCGCTCACCCGATCAAGCCGTTCCATTTCCTTTTTAGGAATGTTTACCTCGAGGGCAGAGATGTTGTCTTTCAGTTGTTCTGAAGTACGGGCGCCGATGATGGGAATGATGCCTTTGTGCCGCAGCCAGGCCAGGGAGAGCTGGGCAGGAGAAACACCCAGCTTTTGGGCTACTTTGACCACCTCCTTAGCGATGCGGTTATTGCGTTCATTGAGGCGGTAGGAGGTGGTTCCCTCCATTCGCCCTCCACTGCCTTCGCCTTTATTGTCGATGTATTTTCCGGTGAGGATGCCTGCAGCCAGCGGCGACCAGGCCACCACGCCCAGCCCCAGTTCTTTAGACATCGGCAGCAGTTCGCGTTCCGGGCTGCGCTCGGTGAGGTTGTACTCCAACTGGTTGCCGATGAAGGGCGTCCAACTCCGCAACTCCGCCATGGTATTGGCGCGGGCGATGACCCAGGCCGGAGCGTCGGAGATGCCGGCGTAGAGAATTTTTCCGGCGCGCACCAGGTCGTCCAGGGAACGCATCATCTCTTCAATGGGCGTCAGGTAGTCGTAGGCATGCACCCAAAGCAGGTCGATATAGTCGGTTTGGAGCCGCTGCAGGCTTTGTTCTACCGATTGCACCAGATTCTTGCGGTGGTTCCCCGATTTGTTGGGGTTGTGGGTGGTGTTGGAAAGGGTGTATTTAGTGGCTAAAACGATATGGTCGCGGTCGGTGGAAATGAGATCCGCCAGGATCTTTTCGCTGCTGCCTTCGGTGTAGACATTGGCGGTGTCGATGAAGTTGCCGCCTGCCTCCAGGAAAGCATCGAATTGCTCCCGGCTGGTGGCTTCGCTAGTGCCCCAGCCCCAGTCTTCTCCAAAAGTCATAGTACCCAGGCAGAGGGGAGAAACGCGAAGGCCGCTGTGGCCGAAAAGTTCATATTGCATTATTGGTGGTTTTAATAAGACAAAAGCCTTGGATGCAAAGCCATGTAACAACGGCAGGATGAAATGGGTTGAATCAAGTTTAGGAAGACAGGGTTGATCAGGGCTCAGCTAGGAAATCAACTTGGAGTTTGCCTTCCAGAGGGTTGTTAGCCTTATTTGCCACTATTACCTGACAGGATAGCCAGGACATTCGCTTTTTCAGCTGCTTGGTAAGAGTACCTGCAGATACTTTGAGCCGAGCTGGAACTCGGCTGTCTTCCTCCATCCATAAGATAACCTGAAGTTTTTTGCCTTTTTCAGCCAGATGAGCCAGGTGTTTAGCCCAAAGTTCCTGTCGATGAGTAGAGTTTCGCACCCCACCTACCATCCCTGCCAAAGTATCTCTGACTTTCTGCGCCAGGATAATATCCAACTCTTCGATCTTGGGTTTACTTGCAATTCGGTGCCCCCGATAATTTTTAACTTCTATTAAGTATAAATTCTCATTAGATATACCAACAAAGTCCACTGCTTTTGTTTTCGGTACATTGTTTTTTAGTTTCTGGTAATCCGTCTCATCATCATACTTTACCAAAGCGTTCCATTCTACCTCCCGGAACTCAAAGCGAAGGCGACTTTCTGAAAACTCCATCTTATTTCAGAGATTTTTGATACAAACTAAGTTCGCGATCGTGTAAGGCGGCAAATTCATCAAGAATGGGGTTGCGTTTTATTTCTGAAAGGGTATCTCCGCTTTCAATCTGAGTATGGCCATCTTCTTTATACAAGGAGAAGAACTTCATGTCCGGTACGGAATTTTCAATGACGCGGTATTCCGCTGACAGAGAAAGTTGATGGGTAAGTAAATAATCATGAGTAGCTATGAATATTTGCACTCCTGTATTGGCAAGAACCTTTAGAAAATTTGAAATAATTGTGATGTATCTGGGGTTAAGGCTGGTTTCCGGTTCATCCCAAAATAGTATTGTCCCTTTTTGGATGGAACCGTTTAAGACAAGGAAAATAACCTGAGCTATTTTATTCAACCCCTGAGCCATCAAGGAGGCGCCATAAGATTGTTTGTCGGAAAGCTCAACGGCAAAGCGGCCCTGTTCCAGTGCTACTTTCCTTATTCCAGATTTATGGAGTAATTCTTCAACCAGCTGTTCTGCTATTTGCTTTCTTTCCCCCTTTAGTGGAAGTAGAGACAATGCCTTTGCTAGAAAGTAATAGGTTTCATCAATTGAACTTTCTCTGTTTTCATAGGCAGAAATAAACCCTTCATACCAGGATATCATTTCATTAGGCTGTAAATAAACGGTTGCTCCTTCTCTAGTTATTGCCAATTCTTTTGATACTTCCGGCATCCCACCATTAAGCTGAAGGGAAACTTCTTTATCCTTAATAATAATCCTGATTTCAGCTTCAGTTTCTCCCCTGGAAATTAGCTTTGATAATTCCTCAACTTTGAAAATACCTTTCAATAACTTTTCAAGCCGATAACCAGTGGTATTTAAGGTTAGCCCTGTTTCGTTTTTTTCGATATGAGTGTGAGAAAGGCCCTTCAAAAAACTATACATCCCCTTCAGTAAATGCGTCTTTCCCGTTCCATTTTCCCCGATAAAAACATTAATGCCCGGCGAAAAATCCATTTCCACATCGCGAAAACAGGTGAAGTTTTGTAAGCCAACCTGTTTTATCTTGTAAAGATCCGTTTTTGACATAGCCGCAGCTTTTACTTTCTACAATAATACAAAAAATCTATCCCCCCAGTTCTCTAAACATTTTCTGTATAACAGGCCTTATATCTTTAGCCGCAAAATTTTTGTAAATTTGCACGCCTTTTAACCAATAAAATCAGCTATGCAGACCGTAGCACCATACCAACCAAAAAATAAAGTTCGGATCGTCACCGCCGCTTCCCTGTTCGACGGGCACGACGCCGCCATCAATATCATGCGCCGCATTATGCAGAGCTCCGGCGCTGAGATCATCCACCTCGGGCACAACCGCTCTGTCAGAGAGATTGTCGAGACGGCCATTATGGAAGATGCCCAGGGCATCGCCATCACCTCTTATCAGGGCGGCCACAATGAGTTCTTCAAATATATGCACGACCTGTTGAGGGAAAGAGGCGCCGGGCATATCAAAATATTCGGCGGCGGCGGCGGCACTATACTGCCGGAGGAGATCAAAGAGCTGCACGAATACGGAATCACCCGCATCTACTCGCCCGACGATGGGCGCCACATGGGCCTGCAGGGTATGATCAACGATGTGCTGGAGCAATGCGATTTTCCGGTTGGCGCCAGCCTTAACGGTGAATTGAAAGCTTATAAAGGCAAAGACCCCATGGTATTGGCGCGGATGATCAGCGCCGTGGAAAATTTCCCTGAAGACAACCGCGACTGGCTTCAAAAGCTCCGTCAGCAAGTGGAGGGGAAAGTTATTCCGGTACTCGGCATTACCGGTACGGGCGGAGCGGGTAAATCCAGCCTGGTCGATGAACTGATGCGCCGCTTCCTGATGGACTTTGACGACAAAACCATCGCCATTGTCTCCGTCGACCCCTCTAAGAGAAAAACCGGCGGCGCTTTGCTCGGCGACCGCATTCGGATGAATTCGATTACCTCCTCCCTGGCAGAAGGGCGTGTCTTTATGCGTTCGCTGGCTACCCGGCAATCCAACCTCGCTTTGTCCAAACACGTACAGGCGGCTCTGGATATTCTTAAAGCAGCACAGTTCGACCTCATCATCCTGGAGACCTCCGGCATCGGCCAGTCCGACACCGAGATTATCGACCATTCTGATGTATCGCTCTATGTGATGACGCCGGAATACGGAGCAGCCACTCAACTGGAGAAGATCGACATGCTCGACTTCGCCGACATCATCGCTATCAACAAGTTTGACAAGCGCGGCGCCCAGGATGCCCTGCGTGACGTCAAAAAGCAATACCAGCGCAACCACCAGCTCTTTAGCAAGAATCTGGAGGAAATGCCGGTGTTCGGCACCATCGCCTCTCAGTTCAACGACCCGGGCACCAATACCCTCTACCGCGTGCTGATGGATACGATGACGGAGCGAACCGGCGCTCCGCTGCAATCCGGCTTTAAAGGCTCGGACGAGATGAGCGAAAAGATTTATATCATACCCCCCAAGCGGGTGCGCTACCTCGCTGAAATCTCCGACAACAACCGCAACTACGATAGTTGGGCGGAACGGCAGGCCACTATCGCCCGCCAACTGTTTGGCCTGAAGCAATCTGTCGAGACAATAGAAAAGCAGGACAATATCGCCAATAAAAAAGAAACGCTGGCCACGCTGAAAAAGGCTTACGAGGACCTCGAGCTCGACCTGGATGGCGACTGCAAGCGTATTCTCGACGGATGGGATGAAAAAAAGGCCGCCTACGGCGCCGATGAATACATCTATAAAGTGCGGGGCAAGGAGATAAGAGTGCCCACCTACACGGAGTCCCTTTCTCATACCCGCATCCCCAGGGTGGTGTTGCCCCGCTTTAAAGATTGGGGAGAGATCCTGCGTTGGGTACTGCAGGAGAATGTTCCTGGTGACTTCCCTTATACCGGCGGCGTTTTCCCATTCAAACGCAAGGGAGAAGACCCCACTCGCATGTTTGCCGGCGAAGGCGGCCCGGAGCGCACCAATAAACGCTTCCACTACCTTTCTGAAGACATGCCTGCCGCCCGTCTGTCCACGGCATTTGACTCTGTAACGCTCTACGGGGAAGACCCCGACTACCGGCCTGATATCTATGGAAAGGTTGGCAACTCCGGCGTCAGTGTCTGCTCCCTGGACGACGCCAAGAAATTGTATTCCGGATTCGACCTCTGCGACCCGAAGACCTCGGTCTCGATGACCATCAACGGGCCGGCAGCCACCATTTGCGCTTTCTTCATGAATGCCGCCATCGACCAGCAATGCGAAAAATACATTCGCGAGAAGGGTCTGGAGCACAAGGTGGAAGCCAAGCTCAAGGCACTGTATGACGACCAGGGCCTGCCGCGGCCGCAGTACAATGCTGAACGCCCGGCAATGAACAATGGCCTTGGCTTGCTGTTGTTGGGCGTCACGGGCGAACAGATACTGGAGGAAAGTATATACAATGAATTGAAGGCCAAGGCACTCTCAGCTGTGCGGGGAACCGTTCAGGCTGATATCCTCAAAGAAGACCAGGCGCAGAACACCTGCATATTTTCAACCGAATTTTCCCTCAAACTGATGGGCGATATGCAGGAGTACTTCATTTGGAAGAAGGTGAAAAATTTCTACTCCGTTTCCATCTCCGGTTACCACATCGCTGAGGCAGGCGCCAACCCGATCTCCCAGTTGGCATTTACGCTGGCCAACGGCTTCACCTTTGTCGAGTACTACTTATCCCGTGGCATGAAGATCGACGATTTCGCGCCGAACCTGTCCTTCTTTTTCTCCAACGGGGTGGACGCCGAGTACGCCGTCATCGGCCGGGTGGCCCGCCGCATCTGGGCGAAAGCCATGAAGTACAAATACGCTGCCAATGAACGTTCACAAAAGCTGAAATACCACATTCAGACTTCCGGGCGCTCCCTGCATGCTCAGGAGATCAGCTTCAACGATATCCGAACCACTCTGCAGGCCCTGTATGCCATCTACGACAACTGCAACAGCCTGCATACCAACGCCTACGACGAGGCCATCACCACGCCGACCGAAGAGAGCGTACGCCGCGCCGTGGCCATTCAGATGATTATCAACCACGAGCTGGGTATGGCTAAAAATGAAAATCCGCTTCAAGGCTCCTTCATCATCGAAGAGCTGACCGAACTGGTGGAAGAAGCTGTGCTGATGGAGTTCGACCGCATCACCGAACGCGGCGGCGTGCTGGGCGCCATGGAGACCATGTACCAGCGCGGAAAAATACAGGACGAGAGCATCTACTACGAGACGCTCAAACATACCGGTGAGCTGCCTATCATCGGTGTCAACACCTTCCTCAACAAGGAGGGCTCTCCTACCATCATACCCAACGAGGTGATCCGCGCTACCGAAGAAGAAAAGGAAGCGCAGATCCAAACCGCACGCAACCTGCAAAAGTCCAGCGGCGAAAAGGGCCAACAGATGCTGCAACGCCTCCAGCAAGTGGCTATCCGCAACGGCAATACCTTCGAGGAGCTAATGGAAACAGTGAAGTACTGCTCCCTGGGCCAGATTACCCACGCACTGTATGAGGTGGGAGGGCAATATCGAAGGAATATGTAGGCAGGGAGGGACGGGGTAGTGAACGGGAGGGAGAGGGGGCGGTGTATCAGTGTATCGGTGTATCAGACTTGTGGTGTACGACGTGCGGGCCGTGTTTCGATCAGTTCTATTTGTGCCCCAATCCATGTCAAATTGTTAGACTGAACGTGTTCCTCTGTATAGTTGCAACCCGCCTAAAAAGCCTCTATCTTACCTCAATTATGGACGTCAACCAACAGATCATCGATTTTTTATCCGAGCGCATGCCCGCTCTGAAGGGTATCTACCTTTTCGGCAGCCGCGCAGAAGGCCGTGCCCGGCCCGACAGCGATATCGATATCGCCTTCCTGGTGGAATGGGGGCATTCCCCAACAGCAATGGAGCGCTGGGAGTGGGCAGTGGAATTATCCGGCCTGCTCAACATCGAAGCAGTTGACCTGGTCGGCCTGCAGGAGGCCAGCACCGATTTTAGATTCGTGATCGTATCCACTGGCCAGC
>JAGQXQ010000262.1:0-3788 GCA_020436535.1 Phaeodactylibacter sp. | reverse complement strand
CTGGAGCGGCGGGAAATCGTGGAAGCGGTGAAAAAACGGGGGAGAATATATGGCTGATTCGGTTATACTCAATAAAGTAGCCAGTATAGAACGCTGTGTGCAGCGCGTAAAGGAGGATTACATCGGGCATGAAGAAGATTTCGAGACGAACTTCATGCGTCAGGATGCTGTGATATTGAACCTGCAACGCGCTTGCGAACTTTCCATCGATCTATCCAACCATTTAGTTAAAATCAAACAACTGGGCATACCTCAAAACAGCCGTCATGCCTTTGAACTGCTTTCGGATTCAGATTTCATCTCAAAGGAATTGGCCAATGACCTTGCTGGCATGGTGGGCTTCAGGAATGTTGCCGTCTACAACTATACCAAACTGGACCTTGCCGTGGTAAGGTCCATTATCGAAAACCATTTGAATACCTTCCTGAATTTTACGGAAGGCGCTTTGAAATTTGCTTAACCTTCTGGTAGTTGACATCAAGCCCTATTTCCTGCACCTGCTCATGGACGGGGTTCAACGTTCTCCTACCCTAACAGTTCCCAAACCCCGATTTGAGCCCCAAACCACTTTTCCGCCCGAACCGGTACGTTACGCGCCAAAACCTGCACACGGCCTGAAAGGCCTGCTGATTGGCTGAAATTTGCAGCAATTTGGCTGTAAACAACCGACAAATGACCGTCCAGATAAATAGTTCCAAGTCAGAAAATCCAGTTCTACACTCCCCTCAGGCTGTCAATTCTCACAGGACGGGTAACCAAGTTGACGGCCGTCAAATGAAGAAGAAAGTCCGCATCCTTTCCATCGATGGTGGGGGTATACGGGGCATCATCCCGGCTACCATTGTCTGGCATTTGGAAGAGCGCCTACAGGCAAGGACCGGCAATCCGGACGCCCGGATCAGTGATTACTTTGATTTTATGGCTGGTACCAGCACCGGGGGAATTCTGGTATGCACCTATCTGATGCCGGACCCCAAGCGGCCCGGGCGGCCGAAACTGACAGCACGGGAATCCCTGGCGATGTACCTCGACCAGGCGGGCTGCGGCATTTTTTCCCGTTCGCTTTACCGAAAACTCACTAGCATGATGGGCTTGCTGAACGAAAAATATTGTTCGCAGGCTCTGGAGAAGGCCCTGAAGCGGTGCTTTGGCGCTACCCGGCTGCGTAGCTTTTTAAAGCCCTGCCTGGTAACCGCCTATAACATCACCTCCCGACGGGCCTTCTTCTTTACCAGCCTCGATGCAAAGCGCGATCCCGGCCAGGATTTTAACGCCTGGGAAGCGGCCCGCGCCACTGCTTCAGCGCCCTCTTTTTTCAGCCCATCTGTCCTGCAACAGGAAAATGGGACGCTCCTGCCGCTGGTTGACGGCGGCGTTTTCGCCAATAACCCAGCCCTTTGCGCCTTCACCGAAACCCAGAAGACTTGCTTTTCCCAGTTGCCGCATAGCGCCAACAAACCAGACCACCCTGCTGTGGAGGATATGATGATCGTTTCACTGGGTACCGGCGCCGATAAGGCGAGTTACACCTACGAGGAAGTAAAGTCTAAAGGAATGGCAGGTTGGGTCAAACCGATCATCGAAATTCTGATGTCTGCCAGCACCGATACGGCAGATTATCAATTGGAGGAGATGTTTGCTAACCAGCGCAGTGCAAATTGTGGTCACTACTACCGGGTCAACCCGCCTCTTGGCAAAGCCGATCCGGTAATGGATAATATACAACCCAGGAACCGATGGGCGCTGCACCAGGCAGCACTGGATTACATCAAATCCAACCAGGAAACAATGGAAGCAATCGTAGATCAGTTGATCCTCAACCATTGAAAGCCTCCCGGAGTGGAAGCCCCGAATCCACACTCTAAGAATACCGAAAATTCGTAGCTTTGATTTTCCAAAGATTTCAAAAACTACTACGAATATTCTCAACCATGATCCTCTACAACGTCACCGTAAAAATCGAGCATTCCATCCACGAAGACTGGGTGCAATGGATGAAGGCTGTGCACATCCCCGACGTGCTGGGCACCGGGTTGTTTACCGAGCATAAGCTATGCCATCTGTTGGGGGTGGATGAATCGGACGGCATCACCTATGCAGTTCAATACTTTTGCCCCAATATGGAGTCCTTTCAGTTATACCAGCAACAACACGCTCCCCGCCTGCAAAAAGAGTATGCCGAACGTTATAAGGATAAGTATGTGGCATTCCGGACGTTGATGGAGGTCGTGTCGTAGGGAGTGCCTTAGCACGCCAATACCTAACCTGGTCTTTTATTGCTGGTTACAAAACAGGCTCAAACCTCGCCGTAAAATGCCTTAAGAACGGCGGCTCATAGGTGATTCGGTACCCATGCGCCCGATCCCGTTCCTTCTCCAGCTCGCGGAAGGTCTCCACTACATAGTCGATGTGGCTTTGGGTGTATACCCGGCGGGGAATGGCCAGGCGCACCAGTTCCATCGCGGCGGGAATCAGCGTGCCGTTCTCATCATTCTTCCCGAACATGACCGAGCCGATCTCACAGCAGCGGATCCCCGCCTTGAGGTAGAGTGCACAAGCCAGGGCCTGTCCCGGAAACTCTTCTACGGGAATATGCGGGTAAAACGCCTTGGCGTCGACATAAATGGCGTGGCCGCCGGGAGGCCAGATCAGCGGCACGCCGATCTTACGCAGCTGCTCCCCCATATAACCGGTACTCTTGATGCGGTAGTTCAGGTAATCGGGTTCAAAAACCTCCTCCAGTCCAATCGCAATGGCTTCCATATCGCGGCCCGACAGGCCGCCGTAGGTAGAATACCCTTCGGTGATGATGAGCACCGTACGGCACTTCAGCGCCAGGTCAAGATCCTTCAGCGCCAGGAAGCCGCCCATATTGACCAGGGCGTCCTTCTTGGCGCTCATAATGCCCCCATCAGCCAGGGCGAACATCTCCTGAGCGATCTCGCGGTAGCTTTTGTCCTGGTAACCTTCTTCCCGATGGTGAATGAAGTAGGCATTTTCGGCGATGCGGCAGGCATCGAGGATGAACAGGATGCCATGATGTTTACAGATCTCCGAAACGGCGCGGGTGTTGGCCATACTTACCGGTTGCCCGCCGCCGCTGTTATTGGTCACCGTCAGAATGACCGCGCCGATGTTTTCGGCGCCATTTTTATCGATCAAAGTTTCCAATGCATTGGTATCCAGGTTGCCCTTAAAAGGATGGTACACTTCCAGATGCTTCCCCTCTTCGATAGGGATATCTACCGCGGTGGCGCCGGAAAATTCGATGTTCGCGCGGGTGGTATCGAAGTGGGTATTGCTGATGAATACCTTGCCCGGCCCGCCGATGCGGGAGTACAGGAGGTGCTCCGCTGCCCGCCCCTGATGGGTTGGCAGGATATAAGTGAAACCCGTCAGATCCTTGATGGCGGACTCCATGCGCAGCCAGCTTCTGGCGCCGGCGTAGCTCTCATCGCCCCGCATGATGCCGCTCCACTGGTTCGCGCTCATGGCCGAGGTGCCGCTGTCGGTGAGCAGGTCGATGATCACCTCATCGGAATGAAGGAGAAAAGGGTTGTATTGGGCGTTCTGTAAAAACTGTCGCCGTTCAGTCTCGGTCGTCAGGCGGATCTGTTCTACAACTTTGATGCGAAAAGGCTCAATGATTGTCTGGTGATGCATGCTTTTGGTTTAGAGTGTGGTTAGGAAAAACAACTCAGGGCGGGAAAATTAGGGTAGCCGGGCCAGACTTTTGATGAATTTTGTCACCTACCCGAAGATGCAGGGAAAAGAACTTACCTTTGCTG